>NZ_JBDPLV010000118.1:0-22991 GCF_039871605.1 Acrocarpospora sp. B8E8
GGAGGGTGAGTCGATCATCGACCTCGGCCAGGACTCGGTGAAGTACACCCGCCTGTCGACCGAGGTCCAGGCAGCTCAGTAAGGCCGTTGGTGTGGCGGGGGGGGGGGGGGGCGCCCCCCCCCACGCCCCTTCACCCGGTTGGGCACACGCTCAGGACACGCGTGCGGCCGGAGCCGTGAAGGTGTTGCACACCTTCGGGCCGTTGCCGTCCCAGCCGCGCTTCATCCAGTAGCGGATGTTCTTGGTCTTGCCGTGCAGCACGTCCCCGAAGGTCATGTCCATCAGGTCCTGGAAGTCGAACTCCTCACGGCCGAGCGAGTGCCACACGCTGCCGATGAACGCGGACGCGAAGCACTCGGCCTGGAGCTCGACCTGGCGCTGGATCGCGTACTGCTTGGCCTTGGGGGCCTTCTTCTGCAGGCGCATGGCGGCCGGCAGGATCCCGGCCCGGTCCTGGGCGTAATGCCCGTACTCGTGGGCGATCACGTTGAACAGGGTGAACTCGGCGGGGTCGGCGAGCTGCCACTTGCTGATGGCCACCCACATCGTCTTGTTAACCGGGCAGTACAGACCGGCCGCGTAGTTGATGGGGTATTTGCCGCAGCCGGTGGCCACGCTCTTGGTGATGTAGCGGACTTTCGGCTTGCTGAATTTCAGGCCCGCCTGCTTGAACTCCTCGCCCCAGGAACGATCCAGGCATTCGAGGAGGTGGTCCAGGTAGAGCTTGTAGGAGTCGAGGTCGTCTGGTCGCCGGTCGAGTTCCTTGCACTCGGTCCAGTCGAACTCGCCTGTCTTGTACAGCGGGTTGTGGGTGAGCGCGGCCTTGCCCGTGGGAACCGGCGCGGCATGCGCGGGTCCGGTGAGGAGAGTGGCACCGATCATTCCACTGATCAGCAAAGTCAGAATACGCACGAAACCTGGAGCGTACGGGACAAGTCAACAGGGGGCAAAACGATTGCCTGCCAGGTGGGGGAGGCGTAATGAGAGCGGAGAACTAGACTCATGCCTGTTCGACGATGAACCGGAGGATGACAGTGGGGCTACTGGAGTCAGTGAGCGGACCGCACGACCTCAAGCGACTTGACCCGCGGGACCTGCCAGAGCTCGCGGCGGAGATCCGCGACCTGCTCGTCTCGTCCGTGGCGGGATCAGGCGCCGGTGGACATCTCGGCCCCAATCTGGGGGTCGTCGAGCTGACCATCGCCCTGCACCGCGTCTTCGACTCCCCGCACGACCCGATCGTCTTCGACACCGGCCACCAGTCCTACGTGCACAAGATGCTCACCGGCCGGGCCGGCCGGTTCGGCACGCTCCGCCAGCAGGGCGGCCTGTCCGGCTACCCCAGCCAGGCCGAGTCCGAGCACGACCTGGTGGAGAACTCGCACGCCTCCACCGCCCTCTCCTACGGCGACGGCCTGGCCAAGGCCGTCAAGCTGCGCGGCCAGCGCGACCGCACCGTGGTGGCGGTGATCGGCGACGGCGCCCTCACCGGCGGCATGGCCTGGGAGGCGCTCAACAACATCGCCGCCAACAAGGACCTGCCGCTGGTCATCGTGGTCAACGACAACGGCAGGTCGTATTCGCCCACGATCGGCGGCCTCGCCACCCACCTGGCCAAGCTCCGGGTCACCCAGAACTACGAGCAGGTCCTGGAGTTCGTGAAGGACCGCTTCGGCAACGTCCCGGTGCTGTACGACACGCTCCACGGCATCAAGAAGGGCATCAAGGACATCATCGCCCCCCAGGCCATGTTCGAGGACCTCGGCCTGAAGTATGTCGGCCCCATCGACGGCCACAACGAGCAGGCCGTGGAGACCGCCCTGCGCAAGGCCAAGGGCTTCGGCGGCCCGGTCATCGTGCACGTGCTCACCACCAAGGGCCACGGCTACACCCCGGCGGAGAACCACGAGGAGGACTGCTTCCACGCCCCGCAGCCCTTCGACGTGGTGACGGGGGAGGAGACTCCGAAGGCGTACGGGTGGACCAACGTGTTCACCGAGGAGATGGTCCGCATCGGCGCGGAGCGGGAGGACGTGGTCGCGATCACCGCGGCCATGCTGCACCCGACCGGCCTGGCCGAGTTCGGCGAGGCCTACCCGGACCGTATCTTCGACGTCGGCATCGCCGAGCAGCACGCGCTCACCTCGGCCGCCGGGCTCGCCCTGGGCGGCCTGCACCCGGTGGTCGCGGTCTACTCGACCTTCCTCAACCGGGCCTTCGACCAGCTGCTGATGGACGTGGCGCTGCACCGGCTGCCGGTCACCGTCGTGCTGGACCGGGCGGGTGTCACCGGTGACGACGGGCCCAGCCACAACGGCATGTGGGACCTGTCGATCCTGCAGGTCATCCCCGGCCTGTCGGTGGCGGCGCCGCGGGACGCGTCCCGGCTGCGGGAGCTGCTGCGGGAGTGCCTGGACATCTCGGACGGGCCGTCGGTCATCCGTTACCCGAAGGGCGCCGTGGTCCGCGAGTTCGAGCCGGTGGCCACCCTCGGCCGGATGGACGTGCTGCGCGCCGCCCCCGCCGAGAAGGACGTGCTGCTGGTCGCGGTGGGCCCGATGGCGGAGGTCTGCCTGGAGGCGTCCTCGCTGGTGGCCGCGCAGGGCATCGGCGTCACCGTGGTGGATCCCCGGTGGGTCATGCCGCTGGATCCAGAGCTGGTCCGGGAGGCGGCGGCGTACAAGCTGGTCGTGGTGGTGGAGGACAACGGCCGGGTCGGCGCGAGCGGCGACGCGGTGGCGCGCGCGCTGCGCGACGCGGACGTGGACGTCCCGGTGCGGACCTACGGCATTCCGCAGCGGTTCCTGGACCACGCGAAGCGGCCGAAGCTGCTGGCCGAGTTCGGGCTGACCGGCCAGGATCTGGCCCGGGAGATCACCGAGGGGATCGCCAAGCGCAGCCCGGCCCTCACCTGATCCCCCGGCACTCCTTTGCCGGGCGCGCTGATTCTCGCGCGCCCGGCCGGGAAGTGTCTTGATCAGGGGGCGCCGGTGGAAATCTTCCGCACCAAGTCGGTCGAGCAGTCCATCCAGGACGCCGAAGGCGGGACGCATCGCCTGGAACGCACGCTGAGCGCGCTCGACCTGACCGTGTTCGGCATCGGCGTCATCGTCGGCAGCGGCATCTTCACGCTGACCGGCATCGCGGCCAGGAACTACGCGGGGCCCTCGGTGGCGCTGTCGTTCGTGGTGGCGGCCGTCGTCTGCGCGCTGGCCGCGCTCTGCTACGCCGAGTTCGCCTCGACGCTGCCGGTGGCGGGGTCGGCCTACACATTCGCCTACGCCACGATCGGCGAGTTCCCGGCCTGGATCATCGGGTGGGACCTGATGCTGGAACTCGCGCTCGGCGCGGCCGTGGTGTCGGTGGGCTGGTCCGGCTACTTCGTCTCTGTGGTGGAGAGCATTGGCGTCACCCTGCCGGTCGTCTCGATTGGCGGCTGGACGTTCAACTACCTGGCCGTGATCGTCGTGCTGCTGCTGACCTGGCTGCTGGTCACCGGCATCAAGATGTCGGCCCGGTTCAACCTGGTCATGGTGACCGTCAAGGTGGCCGTCATCCTGCTGGTCATCTTCGCCGGGCTCTTCTTCGTCAACGGCGCCAACTACACGCCGTTCATCCCGCCCGCCAAGTCCACCGCGGGCGCCTCGGGGCTGGCCGCGCCGCTGATCCAGGTCCTGTTCGGGGTCACGCCCACCGTGTTCGGGGTGGCCGGGATCTTCACGGCGGCGGCCGTGGTCTTCTTCGCCTACATCGGCTTCGACGTGGTCGCCACCGCCGCGGAGGAGACCCGCCGCCCGCATCGCGACCTGCCGATCGGCATCATCGCCTCGCTCGGGGTGTGCACGGTGCTGTACATGGCGGTGTCGCTGGTGGTGGTGGGCATGCGGCACTACTCCCAGCTGAGCGTGACGGCACCGCTGGCGGACGCGTTCAAGGCGGCCGGGCAGCCGTGGCTGGCGGGGGTGATCAGCGTCGGCGGCATCTCGGGGCTGACCACCGTCATCCTGATTCTGATGCTGGGGCAGAGCCGGGTGTTCTTCGCGATGAGCAGGGACGGGTTGCTGCCCCGGGAGCTGGCGAGCGTGCATCCGAAGTACCGCACGCCATACAAGATCACGATCATCATTGGGGTGGTCACCGCTGCGCTGGCCGGGTTCATCCCGTTGAGCGTGCTGGCCGAGATGGTGAACATCGGCACGCTGTTCGCGTTCGTGGTGGTGTCCGTGGGTGTGGTCATTCTCCGCCGGACCCGTCCAGACCTGCCGCGCTCGTTCCGCATGCCGCTGGTGCCGTGGCTTCCGGCGCTCGCGGTGCTGGCCTGCGTCTATCTCATGCTCAACCTGGCGGTGGAGACCTGGGTGCGGTTCATCGTCTGGATGGCCCTCGGGGTGGTCGTGTACCACCTCTACAGCATCCGGCACAGCCGGGTCAGGTCAGCCCGGAGACGATGAGGACCGCGCCCGCTCCGGCGAGCAGCAGGCTGCTGGCGGCCAGCAGCAGGCGGTAGCCGCGCACGCCCACCCGGTGCCGCCCCGCGCCGATCAGCCCGGCCAGCCCGACCTTGGAGCCGACCAGGATCAGGTAGAAGCCGAACACGAACGCCACCGCGCCCGCGGGTCCGGCGTCCCAGGCGGCGACGAAGATCGGCGCGCCGACGGTGGCCCAGAACAGCCAGGGATGCGGGTTGAGCATGTTGACGACCACGCCTCTGAGCACCTGCGTGGGGACGCCGTCGCCCGGACGTGGGGGCTCGGCCGTGCGGGCGTCACGTAAGCCCTGCACGCCGAGGAAGACGACATAGGCCCCACCGGCCAGGGACAGCCCGCGCAGGAAGGCCTCCGGCAGCGCGCCGACAGCGGTGATCGTGAGCAGCACGACCGGCAGGTCGGACAGGAGCGGAACGCACGCGATCCGCAGTCCCGCCGGGAAGCCGCCGCGCAGGCTGGCCGTGATCACCAGGCTGAGCAGGGCCCCCGGCGAGAGTCCGGCGCCCAGGCCGAGCCCGAGCCCCAGCAGCAGTTCACGCACTTAACCTCCGTTTTGTCCATCCCGGAGGTTAGCGCGGGTCAGAAGGCGAACACCTCCCAGGTGGCCACGCCGAGCCAGCACATGTTGCTGAAGGTCCGGGTGTAGGAGATCGGGCGGCCGAAGTAGACCCCGGTGGCGTTGGCCGTCACCGGATCCCACAAGGCGATGCAGAACACCCCCGACTTGGGGGTGATCAGGGCGGGATCCCCCCACGCGGTCGCCAGCCGGGCGCAGGCCGCCACCGGGTTCGGGTGGGTGCCGCCGTCCGGCGCGCAGGTGAGGGTGACGGTTCTGGTGGCTCCCCGCTGGGTGATGCTGAGCTTGTACTCGGCCCCCGCCGCCGCCGCGGCCGGGTTGGCGGCGAGCAGGGTGGAGAGCAGCGCGGTGGCGAGCGCCAGCGCGACGATCCTCATGATTCTCATCACGGCTCCAGGTGGATTCGGGTGCCGACCATGCATGCGCCGCTTCGCTCGCCCGCGTCAACTCCGCCCGCTCCGGCGGGCGCGAATCCCCAGCACGCCCATGTACGTTTCGTGGGCGATCCAGGCCGCCTGGCATACTGGGAAATCGCTTTCCGTGGAGGGTCGTGTGGTCACTCTGGAGGACGTGGCGAGGCAGGCCGGCGTGTCGCTGGCGACCGCCTCGCGGGTGCTCAACGGCAGCACCCGGCAGGTCGGGGCGGCCATGCGGACGCGGGTGGAGAAGGCGGCCGCCGAGCTCGGATACCGCACCAACGTGGCGGCGCAGACGCTGGCCAGAGGGGCCAGCAACGTCATCGGCCTGGTGGTGCACGATCTCGTCGATCCGTATTTCGCGGCGATCGCGGACGGGGCGATGCGGGCGGCGGACGCCGAAGGGCACGTGGTCATGGTGGGCACCACGCGCCGGGATCCGGAACGGGAGATCGCCTACGTGGCGACGCTCAACGCGCAGCGGGCCAAGGCCGTGCTGATCGCGGGGTCCCGGGTGGCGGATCCGGTGGCGACCGCACGGCTCAAAGCCGAACTCGATCGGTACCGGGCGCAGGGCGGGCGGGCGGCCTGCGTCGGGCAGGACCTGCTCGGCGTGGACACGGTCGCGCCCGCCAACCACGCGGGCGCGGCGCGGCTGGCCGGGGCGCTCGCCGATCTCGGGCACACCCGCTTCGCGGTGCTGGCCGGGCCGCCGCACCTGATCACCGCCGCCGATCGCCGCGCCGGGTTCCAGGCCGCCCTCGCCGAGCGCGGCCTGCCGGAACCCCAGATCGTGTACGGCCGCTTCGACCGGGACGGCGGCCACGCCGCGGCAGCCTCGGTACGGCCGGACGTGACCTGCGTGTTCGCGGTGAACGACGTGATGGCGGTGGGCGCGCTCGCGGCCTTCAGGGAACGGGGGGTACGGGTGCCCGAGGACGTGTCCGTGGCGGGCTTCGACGACATTCCGACGCTGCGCGATCACGTTCCCGCGCTGTCGACGGTACGGCTGCCGCTCGCCGCCATGGGCTCCCTCGCGGTGGAGCTGGCCCTGGCGGGGGAGGACGAACCGCAGGTGGTGGCGATGGAGGGCGAGGTCGTGTTGCGGGAGAGCGTGCGGGCGATATGAATGCCGCGATCTGGACAGCTCTGGGTTTCTCGTTCCCATGAGGCTGGCGGTCAGCACGCTGGGCATGCCGGGGGAAGGCGTCGAGTCGGCGATCGAGACGGCGGTGCGGTTCGGGTGCGAAGGGCTGGAGCTTCGGCTGCATCCGGATACGGGGGTGCATGCCGGGCTCGGGGCGGCCGAGCGGGTGGCGGTGCGGGAGGCGATTCTCGGACGGGGGCTGGCTGTCGCGGCTCTCGCCGGATATATCAGGATTTCGGGGTCCGGGCCGGACGACGGGGTGGTCGCGGGATTGCGGGCCGATCTGGAACTGGCCGCCGATCTCGGCGCGTCCGGGGTGCGGGTGTTTCCCGGGGGTGATGACCTCGAAGCCGCCCGGCGGCGGGTGCGCGCCGTCGCGGATCTCTGCCGGGAGCGCGGGGTCCGCGTGTTCGTGGAGACGCATGACGCGCTGCCGACGGGGGCGGCGGTCGGGCGGTTGCTGGACTTAGTCGACCTGCCCGAGGTCACCGGCGCCATCTGGGACGTGCTGCATCCCTGGCGGCATGGCGAAACCCCCGGGCGCACGTACGAGGTGCTGAGCGGCCACCTGTCGTACGTACAGATCAAGGACGCCGTTTCCGCCCAGGACACGACGCCACGTCCGATGGGGACCGGTTCTGTGCCTCTTGAGGACTGTGGGGAGTTGTTGCGGGGGTTCGAGGGGTGGGTCTCGCTCGAATGGGAGCGGACCTGGTATCCGGACGTCGAACCGGTGGAGCACGTTCTGCCGGGCGCGCGTGCCTGGGTCTCCCGTTACGCGTCGCGCCCCGACAAATAAGCCGTACGGGTGGCCGCCGGGAAAGAGACCGGCGGCCACCCCCCGCTTTCGGGGGTTATCAGCTGCTGCCGACCTTCACCCTCTTGTCGTTGTAGTTGTTGCCGTTGCCGTCGGGCTGGTAGTTGTTCTCGACGTTGCCGGCGATGTCCACCGCGAAGAAGCGCACCTCGACGGTCTGGTTGACCGTGATCTGCTGGGCTCCCTCACGCATGCCCGCCGCCGTCAGCTTGGGCGAGCTCAGCGTCGGCCGGCTGCCGTCCAGCGTGTAGTACACGTTGGCGGGCTCGTTGGTGAGGAAGGTGAACGAGGTGGAGGTGCCGGTGCCGCCGGTGATCCTCAGCTTCGAGTCAGGACGACGGCGGTCCTGGGAGAACGCGCGGGCGACCTCCAGAATGGCGATCTGGCCGTTGGCGAACTCCATCGCCTCCTCGTGACCCTCGCTGAAGGGCGGCTGGAAGCCGACCGCCTGGAAGCGGCCGGTGGCCGGGTCGTAGAGGTCGGCGCCGACCTCGAAGTCCCAGCCGATGATGCCGCGGTTGAACCAGTGCTCGTCGGCGCTGTTGCCGGCCGCCGAGTACAGCACGTCGGGCACCGGGCCGGTGCGGCCGGGCCAGATCGCCGTGCTGCGGTGAGCCTGTACGGCGGACAGGATGTGGCTGGAGGCCTCCCAGAAGTAGTTCTCGGTGCCGAAGTCGACCCGCGGCAGCAGCTCACGCCCGGCCGACTTGTACGCCCCCGGAGGCCACATGAAGTAGCCGCCGTAGGAGTGGGTGTTCATCGCGAACTTGATGTTGGGGAACTGCTGGGTGAGCCACACCTCGTTGCGCGCCTCCGGCTCCGACAGCTCGGCCGGCCCGGCGAAGGTGTCGCTGGTGCAGCTCGTCGAGGCGCCGCTGTACCCGTCGAAGATCGAGCCGACGGAGAAGTTGCGGTTGAGGTCCACGCCCCAGGAGTTGCGCGCCGCCGGGTCGCCCGTGGTGGCCGGGCAGTGGTTGGTCATGTTGCGGCGCTGCATGTTGAAGTCGTACATCGAGTAGTGCGCGCCGTCGGGGTTGGCCGTCGGCAGGATGAAGATGTCGAGGTCGTCGACCACCTCGCGGTGGTCGCGCGAGTAGTTGCGCAGCAGCCGCTCCGCGGTCTCCAGGCAGGTCAGCGGGGTGACCCATTCGCGGGCGTGCTCCTGGCAGTACAGGAACACCCCGACCTTCGAGCCGTCCCGCGTCTTGCCGATGCGCAGCGCCTTCGTCTGGAACGGTTCGCGCTTCACGCTCGCCGGCGCCTTGAGGTTGTCGGTCAGCTTCGTCGCGGGAGCCGCGGCCACCAGGCCCGCGCCCGTGTTGGTCCGGTAGGTGTTCGCCGACACCAGGGCCGAGGCCGCCGCGTTGGCGTTGACGGCGTCCACCACCTGCTTGGCCGTGCTGCTGAGCGCGCCCGCCGCGTCCGTGGCCAGGGTGACCACGATGTCTTTTCCGGCAACGTCCTTCCCGGTGACCGCGACCGACAGCGGCGAGGCGGCGGCGTTCGGGTTGACCAGCGCCACGCTGATGTCGTTGCCGCCCTCGCTGCCGAAGGTCTTGGAGCTCACGTAGAAGGTGCTCGCGGCGACCGTGCCGAACTGCCCCTGGGCGGCGCGGCGGTAGCCGTTGGTCTTGTTCGGCAGGTCGATGATCTCCGCGTACTTCGGGAACTCCTTGGCCAGGGCGACGATCCGCTCGGTCAGCTCGGTCGGGTCCATGTAGTGGTCGACGAAGTCGGAGATGTAGTGCCGGCTGGGCGCCTTGCGCGGCTCACCCAGCCACTTGCTCACGTTCACCGTCACCGAACCGCCGCGGTTGCTGGTCACCGTGACCTTGGTGGGGGCTTCGGTGACCGCGAGCGGCGAGTTGAACCGGTGGTACATGTACTGCCCGGCGTCGGTGAAGCGGGACATCGTCGCCGTGCCGCCCGAGTCGGGGGCGGTGCCGGGGCCGCTGTCCCAGGTGGCGGTGAGCACCGTCTGCGAGTCGGTCGCGCTCGACTTCACCTCCACCGACAGGAAGCGCCGGCCGTCGAGGCTGGTGAACCATTCGGACCGCAGCACCGTGAGCGTGTCGGTCGCCGCCTCCGCCGCGTCCGCCGACGCCAGGGCCCGGCTCCGCTCGGTCTGGTTGGCGGCGAAGTCGCTCTGGTCGGAGATGACGCCGCGCAGATCGAAGCCCTGGTCCCGGAGGTCCTGGGCTTCCTGGGGGCTGAGGACGGCGTGCACCTCGATGCCCTCATCGCTGGATTTCTTGTATTCGGCCAGGTCGACACCCATGTCGTTCAGCCGGTCCACGCTCGCCTGGTCCGGGACGATGATCCGGATCAGGGCGACGCCGTCCTGCGCGGTGGAGGGCTGGCGGTCGGGGACGACCTCGCTGACCGGAGGGGACGGGTCGGCGAGGGCCGGAGGCGGGCTCAAAGTGATCGCTAAGGGGAGAAAGAGCACGGCTGCGAGGCGACGGGCCTTGCTGCCGTTGGGGGAGCTCCTCATCTGGGTTTCCTCCATCTGGCGTGGCCCGCCAGGTAGGGGGTCAGCCTGGCGGAAAAGCACGCAAGTCCAAGGCAGTCTTGGCCAGGCGGAAGATCTTCGTCAAGCCGTCATTCTGGTCGTTTCGGGAATTTTCCGTAACAGAATGGTCTCTGTGCTTCTTTGGGGATATAGCGCTCAGGTTCCACGTGGGGTGGCGGGCTTTCGGCGCGAACCGTGAGAGCGCTCAAGCCTCCTGGAGATTCGGCGCGATCAGCTGCGCGTAGCGGTGGCGTGCGGTGGTCAGCACGGTTTCGGGGTCGGCTGCCCAGATGTCCGCGTTGAAGATCTCGACCTCGATGTCGCCGTCGTACCCGGCCTCGGCCACGGCTTGGGTGAGCGGCGTGAAGTCGATCACGCCGTCGCCCATCATGCCCCGGCCCAGGAGCACGTCGGCTGGGAGCGGGACCAGGAAGTCGCAGACCTGGTAGCTCGCGATCCGGCTTCCTGCGCGGGCGATCTGGGGGAGCACGTCCGGATCCCACCAGAGGTGGAAGCTGTCCACGACCACGCCCACCACCTCGGGCGGGTACGGCTCCGCGAAGTCGATCGCCTGGCCGAGCGTGGACAATACGGCCCGGTCGGCGCAGTACATCGGATGCAAAGGTTCCAGCGCCAGCCGCACCCCCCGCTCCGCCGCGTACGGCGCGAGCGCCGCAAGCCCTTCCGCCACTCGCGCCCGCGCGCCCGCCAGATCCCGCGAGAACGCGCCCAGCGGCTCGCCCGGCACGACGCCCGGCAGCCCGCCCACCACCATGACCAGGCAGGACGCCCCCAGCGTCGCGGCCTCGTCGATGGCTTCCCGGTTGTCCGCCAGCGGGTCCGGCCCGGTCAGGAACCCGCCGCGGCAGAGCGAGGACACCCGCAGTCCGGCAGCCCGCACGAGCTTGACCGTCTCGTCCAAGCCCTGCGCGGCGACGTCCTGCCGCCACAGGCCGATCGCCTCGACCCCGTGCCGCACGCACCCGTCCACGGCTTCGGCGACCGACCATCGTTTGGTCGTCCACTGGTTCAGCGAGAACCTTCTCATCGCCCGTGCACCGCCAGGAACGCCCGCATTCGCGACACCGCGAGCTCGGGATCGGCCAGCAGCCCAGCCTGGTCGGCGAGACGGAACACTTCGGCCAGGTGGCTCAGCGACCGCGCCGACTGGGCTCCGTTCACCATCGTGAAGGCATCCTGATGCCCGTTGAGCCAGGCCAGAAAGACAATCCCGGTCTTGTAGTGAAATGTCGGCGCTTCGAAGATCTTCCGGGAGAGCGCGACCGTGGGGGCCAGGATCCGGTCGTAGTCCGCCAGCCGGTCCGCCGTCGATGCTGATATTTCGGAAATATCGGGATCGGCGGGGGCGCTTGTTCCTCCGGCTTCCTCCGGCGGGCCGGGCCGAGGTTCGACCCCGAGCTCGTCATGCGCCGGATCGTCGCCGGGTCCAAGAACTACGCCGGGGTGCGGCCGATCCAGGACATCAGGCTGAGGTGCTGTCCCCGTGGGACGCCGCCGGGGATGGGGTCCTTCGGCCGCGTCCAGGGCCTGGAAGGCGGCCGCGGCCGCCGGGGCGATGGCGTCGAAGATGCCGAGCAGGGCGTGCGAGCCGGATTTGATGAGGGATGGGTAGTTGAAGTCGTCCCCTGTGTACAGCCGGACGCCTTCGGGCAGCGCCGCGCGGAGGCGTACCTCATGGGATTCGTCCAGCAGTGAGACCTTCACGCCGTCGATTTTCGGGGCGTTCGCATGGATCAGTTCGAGGAAGGACGCGGTGGCCGCTTCGACATTCCTGGAGCCCCAGTAGCCCGCCAGGTTGGGGTCGAACATCTCGCCCAGCCAGTGCAGGATGGCCGGGCGTTCGACCTCGGCCAGCAGCTTGCCGTAGACCGCCTGGTAGTCCTCCGGGGCGTGCGTTATCGCGGCCAGCTGGCGGCTGGCCATCAGGATGACGGTCGCGCCGCTCTCCTGGACGGCTGCGATCTGCTCCTGGTAGGCCGCCTCGATGGCCTGCGGGGTGCGTGCGCCGGGGACGTGGTCGGTGCCCGCGCCGCAGGCGATCAGGTCGGCGGGATCGCCGAGCTCGCGGGCCGCCGCCGCGCTGAGGCGGATCAGCTCGCGGGTGGCGGCCCAGTCCAGGCCGTTGTTGCGTTGCGCGGTGTCCATGGCGTCGGCCACGCGCAGGCCGTACGACCACAGGTGGCGCCGGAAGCGGAGCGTGGCCTCCCAGTCGACGGCGGCGGGGGCGCCGGGGGTGTTGTCGCCCATCGGGTCGGCGACCACGTGGGCCGCGGCGTACACGACGCGGTTGGCCGGGGGGCCCGGCGGGTGCGGCCAGGTGACCGGCTCGCGTAGCCGGTAGGTCCCGCCCGGCAGGTCGATCGAGGCGGTCACAGCTCGGCCACCGGGAGGCGGCGGCCCTCGGCGTGCGAGCGCAGCCCCAGTTCGGCGATCTGCACGCCCCGCGCGCCGGATCGCAGCGTGTAGGGGAACGGCGTCCCGGCCACGACATGCCGGACGAACTGCTCCCACTGCACCTTGAACCCGTTGTCGAACTCCGCGTTGTCCGGCATTTCCTGCCAGCCATCCCGGAAGCGCGCCGTGGCCGGAACATCGGGATTCCAGACCGGCTTCGGGGTCGCGCTCCGGTGCTGGACCCGGCAGCCGCGCAGCCCGGCGACCGCGCTGCCGTGCGTGCCGTCCACCTGGAACTCCACGAGTTCGTCCCGGTTCACCCGGACCGCCCAGGACGAGTTGATCTGCGCGACCACACCCCCGGCCAGCTCGAACACCCCGTAGGCGGCGTCGTCCGCGGTCGCCTTGTACGGCTGGCCGCTCTCGTCCCAGCGCTCCGGGATGTGGGTGGTCACATGGGCGTACACCGACACGACCCGGCCGAACAGGTTCTCCAGCACGTAGGCCCAGTGCGGGAACATGTCCAGCACGATGCCGCCGCCGTCCTCGGCCCGGTAGTTCCACGACGGGCGCTGCGCGGCCTGCCAGTCGCCCTCGAACACCCAGTAGCCGAACTCGCCGCGCACCGACAGGATCTGCCCGAAGAAGCCGCCGTCGATCAGCCGCTTCAGCTTGAGCAGGCCCGGCAGGAAGAGCTTGTCCTGGACCACGCCGTTCTTCAGGCCCGCGTCCTCGGCGGCCTGGGCCAGCCGCAGCGCCTCCGGCACGGACTCGGCCGTCGGCTTCTCGGTGTAGACGTGCTTGCCGGCCGCGATCGCCCGCAGCGTCGCCGCCACCCGCGCCTGGGTGACCTGCGCGTCGAAGTAGACCGTGTTCGCCGGGTCGGCCAGCGCCGCGTCCAGGTCGGTGGTGTGCTCGGCGAGGCCGTGCCGGTCGGCCAGCTCCGCGAGTTTGGCGGCGTTCCGCCCGACCAGCACCGGCCGGAGCATGATCCGGCCGCCGTCGGGCAGGGTGACCCCGCCCTGCTCGTTGATCGCCAGCACGGACCTGACCAGATGCTGGCGGTAGCCCATCCGGCCGGTGACGCCGTTCATCACGACGCCGAGGACGTGGTCGCCCATCGCGATATCTCCTGATAAGGGGGTGGAAAGCGCTTTCCTGAGGATATGGGGGCGATGGGGGGTGGGCAAGCGCTTTCCGGCGGGGATCTGCTGATTAACTTTGCGAAGAACGTACAAACAGGGAGAAGACGTGACGCAATGGTGGCGTGATGCCGTCGTCTACCAGATCTACCCCCGCAGCTTCGCCGACGGGAACGGCGACGGCACGGGTGACTTCGCGGGGGCGCTGGCCCGCCTGCCGTACCTGGCGGAGCTGGGCGTGGACGCCGTCTGGTTCTCGCCCTTCTACCCCTCCCCGCTCGCCGACGGCGGCTACGACGTCGCCGACTACTGCGACGTGGACCCCCGGTTCGGCACGCTGGCCGACTTCGACACCTTCGTCGCGGCGGCGGCCGGGCACGGCATCCGGGTGATCGTCGACATCGTGCCCAACCACTGCTCCAGCGCGCACCCGGCCTTCCAGGCCGCGCTCGCCGCCGAACCCGGCAGCCCGGAACGTGACCTGTTCATCTTCCGCGACGCCCCCAACAACTGGCAGTCCCTCTTCGGCGGCCCGGCCTGGACCCAGACCCCGGACGGCCAGTGGTATCTGCACCTGTTCGACTCCTCCCAGCCCGACTGGAACTGGGCCAACCCGGCCGTGCCCGCCATGTTCGAGAAGGTGCTGCGGTTCTGGCTGGACCGGGGCGTCGCCGGGCTGCGGGTGGACGTGGCGCACGGCCTGTTCAAGGACCCCGAACTGCCCGATGTGCCCGACCCCACCCCCTCCGACCGGCCGTCGCCCTGGTTCCACCGGCCCGAGCTGGTCGCGCACTACGCCACCTGGCGGGCCATCCTGGACTCCTACCCGGAGGACGTGTTCCCCGGCCGCCGCACCGCCGTGGGCGAGTTCTGGGGCGACGAGATCACCCACCTGGAGCCCTACTTCATCCCCGGCGGCATGCCGCAGGCGTTCAACTTCTTCCTCTTCCAGACCGCCTGGGACGCCGCCGCGCTCCGCCACACGATCACCGCCTCGCTCGCCCTGACCGAGGGCTCCGACGTGGTCGCCCCCTGGGTGATCAGCAACCACGACGTGATGCGCCCGGTCAGCCGCTACGGCGCGCCCGCGCCCGCCCACTCCGACGCCGAGGTCGACGTCGCCCTCGGCACCCGCCGCGCCCGCGCCGCCGCCCTCCTGCTGCTGGCCCTGCCCGGCTCCGCCTACGTCTACCAGGGCGAGGAACTCGGCCTGCCCGAGTTCCTCGACATCCCCGCCGCCGACCGCGACGACCCGGTCTACCGCCGGAGCCAGGGCGCCCGCCTCGGCCGCGACGGCTGCCGCGTCCCCATCCCCTGGTCCTGTACTGCACAGCCCTACGGTTTCACCGAAGGCACGTCCACCTGGCTGCCCCAGCCGTCCGGATGGGGGTCCTTAACGGTGGAAGCCCAGCTCGCCGACCCCTCGTCCACCCTCACCCTCTACCGTCAAGCCATCGCCGGGCGTCCCAGGGGCGAGTTCGCCTGGCTGGACGGCTACGACCTGGCCTTCACCCGGGGCGATGACTTCGCGTGCGTGCTCAACCTGGGCGCGGAACCCGTGCCGCTCCCGGCGCATGAGTCGCTGCTCCTGGCCAGCGACGCCATCACCGACGACGTCCTGCCCCAGGACACCGCCGTGTGGCTGCGCCTGCGCTAGATCTCGCCCTTCGTCTCCAGCCGCTGGAGGGCCTTGGCGAGCGGCAGCGCGGTCAAGCCGACCTGCCACTCCCGGGCCCCCAGCTCGCGCAGCCGCTCGGCGATCACGTCCTCGTCCACGATCTCCGGCGGCTCCCAGGTGAGGCGGCGCACCGCGTCCGGCTGGAGCAGGTTCTCCGTCGGCATGCGATGCTCGTCCGCCAGGGCGGCCACCACCGACCTGGCCGCGTGCAGCCGTTTCGCGGCGACCGGATCCCGGTCCGCCCACCGGTTCGCCGGCGGCGGCCCGTCGCCGGGGCCGATCGGCTGCGGCAGCTCGTCCTCGGCCATGATCCGGGCCCGGGTCACCGCGTTCAGCCACTCGCGCAGATGCCGCCGCGCGCTGCGGCCGGTGAACGGCGCGATCTCGGTGAGCGCCTTGGTGGTGCGCGGCAGGTCCAGCGCGGCCTGCACGATCGCCGAATCCGGCAGCACCCGGCCCGGCGCCAGATCGGCGTCCCTGGCCAGCTCGTCCCTGAGCGTCCACAACTCGCGGACCACGGCCAGGCCGCGCAGGGTCCGTACGCGATGGATGCCGCTGGTGCGCCGCCACGGATCGCTGCGCAGCGGCGCGGTCGGCGCGGCCAGGATCGCCGCGAACTCCTCCATCGCCCAGGGCAGCTTCCCGCTGTCCACCAGCTCGGCGTGGAGCACGTCGCGCAGCTCGATCAGCACCTCGACGTCCAGGACGGCGTAACGCAGCCAGTCCTCCGGCAGCGGCCGGGTCGACCAGTCCGCCGCGCTGTGCCCCTTCACCAGGCCGAGCCCCAGCACGACCTCCACCATCGTGCCGAGCCCGACCCGCTCGTAGCCGAGCAGCCGCCCGGCCAGCTCGGTGTCGAACAGCAGCTTCGGCCGGAAACCCAGCTCGGCCAGGCACGGCAGATCCTGGGTCGCCGCGTGCAGCACCACCTCGGCGCCGTCCAGCGCGGCGTCCAGACCGGTCAGATCCGGGCACTGGATCGGGTCGATCAGCGCGCTGCCCGCGCCCGCCCGGCGCAACTGCACCAGATACGCGCGCCCGCTGTACCGATAGCCCGACGCCCGCTCGGCGTCCACCGCGACGGGCCCTGCGCCCATCGCGAACGCCTGCACGGTCGCGGCCAGCGCCGCGTCGCTCTCCACTACGGACGGGATGCCCTCACGCGGTTCCAGCAGCGGCTGGACGTCTTTCTCATCGGTCACTGAACACCTTCGGGGTGACTACCTCGTCCCGTAGCTGATTCGGGAATTTTGGAACGGTCCGGCACGGTGTGCTCCGGGTATCGGTTGATGTCTCAAGCTATGGCATGCCGCGACCGCATGGGGAGGCGGCGACCGAGACGATCAACCGAGCCTCCTCTCGGTAGGGCGGAGAAAGAGCCTTTCAGAGCACTTTCGGTTGGTCGGCGCGTCGCGGCTTGAGCGCCGCGACATCAGGGGGCAGCGGGGGAATACCCGCTGCCAGGCACATCAAGTCGCACCACGCGGCCACATGGGCGGACAGATCTTCGTCCAGCGGCGACCAGGACGCACGCAATTCCAGCTCGGTCGTGACGGGATCGTTGTCCTTGTTACCGAATCCCTCGGAAACCGCGCGGGTGACCGTGCCTCCCGCCGCCGCGAACGCCGCGCCGTGCGCCTCCAGCGCCTCGGTCAGCCAGCTCCACGCGACCGGGCCGAGCAGGGGATCAGAGGTGATCTCCGGCTCCATGTCCGCCCGGACATAGGCCACCAACCGGAACGGGCCCTCCCAGCCGCGCTGGCCGTCCGGGTCGAACAGCATGATCAGGCGGCCGATCGCCAGTTCGTCGTCGTCCCGGTAGACCGACGCGCCCACCGCGCCCGAGTACGGCGCCAGCCGCTGCGGAGCCGGAATGTCCTCCAGCTCGATCTCGGGGCGGACCTCGGCGGGGCGCAACGTCTCCAGCGCGCGCCGGAAGGCGGCCGGCGCCGCCGGTGGGTCACCGAAGGTCATGACCGAAGCGTAGGCCGGATTCGGGAGCGCGCGAAGCAGAGGGGAGGTCGTCGTCGCCATATTTGATGATCAAGCCGCTGCCTGCGCAAGGAACAGGGCGCTGCCACAATCGACGCAGAACCATTCGCTCCAGGTCTCATGGCCGTCGTGACCGGTCTCGTAGCCGGTCTCGGTGCCGGTTTCACTGCCGGGCGGCTGCTCGAACGTGCGCTCGGCGGCGCAGGCGGCACAGCGCTCAGTGCGGTGTTCGGGGGAACTCCACATCGAAGTAATCGCCTTTCGTCGGAACCCGGAACTCGGTCCGACGTTGACATGTCTCGCCGACATTTCCCCGCATCGCGCTCGGCGTGTCTCGAAAGTGGTAATGGAATCGATGCGGGAGGCCTGTTTGGCGAACACTTTGCCGGGCCGTTGTGATCGACTGGTGACTGATGTCTTCTTGATTGCCGGATTTCATGATCGGCTTGGGGTTGCCGCACCGACCGGCCGCCGGGCATGGCACGCTTGACGGGTGAATCCCCAGCTTGCCGACTCCGCGTTCCTTCTGGCGTGCCGCCGCAGGCCCGTTCCGTACACACCGGTGTGGTACATGCGCCAGGCGGGCCGGTCCCTGCCCGAATACCGTGAGCTCCGCGCGGGCACGGCCATGCTGGACGCCTGCGCCACCCCCGACCTGGTCGTCGAGATCACCATGCAGCCGGTCCGCCGCTACGGCGTCGACGCCGCGATCTTCTTCAGCGACATCGTGGTCCCGCTCAAGGCCATCGGCGTCGACCTCGACATCAAGCCCGGCGTCGGCCCCGTCGTGGCCGACCCGATCAGGGACGCCGCGGCCGCCGCCCGCCTGCGCCCGATCGAACCCGACGACGTGCCCTACGTCACTGAGGCCATCGGCGCGCTGGTCAAGGAACTGGACCGGGTGCCGCTGATCGGCTTCGCCGGCGGCCCCTTCACCTTGGCTTCCTACCTCATCGAAGGCGGCCCCTCCAAGAACCACGACCACACCAAAGCCATGATGTACGGCGATCCCGCCCTGTGGCACGAGCTCATGGACCGCCTCACCACCATCACCCTCGGCTTCCTCCGCATCCAGGCCGAAGCGGGCGCCTCCGCCCTGCAGCTGTTCGACTCCTGGGTGGGCGCGGTCGCCCCCGGCGACTACCGCACCTACGTGCTCCCCTACACCAGCCGGATCTTCGCGGGCCTGGCCGACCTCGACGTGCCCCGCATCCACTTCGGCGTCGGCACCGGCGAACTCCTCGGCATCATGGGCGAGGCCGGCGCCGACGTGGTCGGCGTCGACTGGCGCGTCCCCCTGGACGAGGCCGCCCTTCGCGTCGGCGCCGGCAAGGCCCTCCAGGGCAACCTGGACCCCGCCGTCCTCCTCGCCCCCTGGCACATCGTCGCCGACCGCGCCACCACCATCCTCGAATCCGGCCGCGTCGCCGAAGGCCACATCTTCAACCTGGGCCACGGCGTCCTCCCCTCCACCAACCCCGACCAACTAGCCCGCCTCACCAACCACATCCACACCACCACCATCCGCTGAACGGCGAAAGGGGCTGTCCCGGTGGCGGGACAGCCCCTCTGCTTTGCGTAGATCAGCTGTCGGATGTTGTGCTGCCCACCGGTGTTTCCGCCTCCGTGGGTGCCTTCGTTTCCGGCGTCTTCTCGATGACTGCGACGGGTGAGGCTGGAGCCGGGCGGGAGGGGCGTACGCGGCGGAGGATACGCCAGGTGGCGAACCACAGGACGGCGAGGACGATGAGCCAGGGGAGCAGGGTGCCGAGTAGGGTGAGGCCGATCTCGACCGCGTCGACCAGGGCGTTCCAGCCGACCTCCAGGCCGCCGAGGAAACCGCTCGGCTCCTCCTCGGGGATGTCGACCACGATGTTGGGGCCGATCAGGGTCAGCGTGACGGTGGCCATGCCGGTCTGCTCGGCGAGTGCCTTCTGCCGGGCCTGAAGCGATTCCAGCTCGGCGGTCCGGTTCTGGATCTCCCGCTCGATCTCCAGGATCTCCCCGATCTTGTCGGCCTTGGTGAGCAGCAGCCGGAACTGGTCCAGCGCCGCCTCCGCCGACTTCACCCGGGCCGCGACGTCGGCCACCTCACCGGTGACATCCTGCGCGCCCTGGTGCAGCGACCGCCGCTCGCCGAGATCGCTGCCCAGCTTGACCAGGACCTCCGGGTAACGCGCCGGGGGGATCTTGAACGTGACCACGGCCTCGCTGCTGCTCCCGCTGAAAGCCGTGCTCTTCTCGTCCGCGACATAACCGCCCGCGCCGAGCACGATCTGCTTGGCGCTGTCACTCGCCTTCGCCACGTCCTGTGCCTGCACGGTCAGCTCGGCCGTGTAGATGATCGACCGATCCACGGTCTGGATCTTGATCGCCTGGACGGGTTCGCTCCCGCCCCCGGAACGAGAAGCGTCGTCGGCGGCAGACTCTCCCAAAGCCGGTGCTTCCGGCATCGCCTTGCTCTGCGCTGCCCCGTCGGCGGCGGTGCTGACCGCGGGCATCGGAGCGGAGTTCCCCGACGACGTTTCGGCGCCACCCGCGCACCCCGCGAGCAGGAACGCCGCCATCGCGAGCGGAATCACCAGGTATCCCATCAGCGAGGATGCCCACCGGGCTCCTCGCGCCCTGCCGGCCGTGAGCCGCAATCTCTTCATGCCCTTGAAGACGCTTCATGCGCATCACCGGTTTTGCCCGGGTCGTCACGATGCTGTCACGGCTAACCTCCCACTCCGTCACGACTCGCACCTTGCTGTGTATGCGCCCGCATCTCGCTCCGCTTTCCGCTCGGCCATGGGCCCGCATCACGCTCCCCACGGTTCGCATCTCGCACCGTCACGACCTGGCCCCAACGCATCACGGCGACCTTCTGCCGGGGCGGGCGAGCCTGGTGAGCATGGGCGAGGTGGGGGACTGTCGGTGGTGCCGAGTAGCGTTGAGCGGCATGGGGATGGACAGGCACGTCGTGATCGTGGGGGCGGGGATCGCCGGTCTGGCTGCGGCGTGGTTCCTGCGGTCGGCGGGTGGGCCGCGGTTGCGGATCACGGTGCTGGAAGGCGCGTCCCGGATCGGCGGGAAGTTGCACGCGTCCGAGGTCGCGGGTGTGTTGATCGACTCGGGAGCCGAGTCCATGTTGGCGCGGCGGCCCGAAGGCAAGGAGCTGGTCGAGGCCATCGGGCTGGGCGACCAGCTTGTGGATCCCGGCACCACGCGGTCGTTGATTCTTTCGCGGGGCGAGTTGCGTCCGATGCCCGCCGGTCAGGTGATGGGCGTGCCGTCCGATCTGGCCGCGCTGGCGCGATCGGGCATCCTGTCGCCGGGCGGTCTGGCCCGGGTGCCCATGGATCAGGTGCTGCCGCCCACGCTGGTGGATGACGACATATCCGTCGCTGAATACGTCAAGGCCCGGATGGGCGACGAGATCGTCGACCGGCTGGTCGAGCCGCTGCTGGGCGGGGTCTATGCGGGACGGGCCGATCACCTGTCGCTGGCCGCCACCATGCCCGCGATCGCGGCGGCCGCGCGGACCGAACGATCACTGCTCCGGGCGGCCAAAGACATCGTGGCCGCCGCGCCGAAAGACGCCGGGCCGGTGTTCACCACCCTCAGGGGCGGCCTAGGCAGCCTCCCGGCCGCTCTGGCTGAGGCCTCGGGCGCGCAGATCAGGACCGGGGTGATGGTGCGCGGGCTGAGCCGTACCCAGACGGGCTGGCGGCTCGTGACCGGTCCGACCAGGGAGGAGGCGATGATCGAGGCCGACGCCGTCATCCTCGCCGTCCCCGGACCGGCCGCATCCCGCTTGCTCAGCCACGATGTGCCCACCGCTGCTGGTGAACTCGCTCAGATCGAGTACGCGAGCATGGCCATCGTCACCCTCGCCTACCCACGGGACGCGTTCTCCGCCCTACCCGAGGGCACCGGATACCTCGTCCCGCCAATCGAAGGCCGCGCGGTCAAGGCTGTCACGTTCAGCACGTCCAAGTGGCCGCACCTCGCCGACTCCGCTGCCAGCGCCGACTCCGCTGCCAGCTCCACCGGCGCTTTCCTGACCCACGCCGCTCCAGACCATGTGGCCGACTCGGTTGCAGGCTCTGTCGCTGGGTCTGTCGCTGAACCAAGCCGTGCTTCTGGGTCCGGTCTTGTGTTGGTTCGTTGTTCGATCGGGCGGGTCGGGGAAGAGCATGTGCTTCAGCGTGATGACGCCGACCTGGTCGCTCTTGCCATGACCGAGTTGGCCGAGACCGTTGGCGTGCGGGGGCGGCCAGTCGATTCGCGGGTCAGCCGGTGGGGTGGCGGGCTGCCGCAGTACAACGTTGGTCACAATGAGCGGATTGCCCGCGTTCGCGCCGCCGTCGATGTTCATCCCGGGCTGGCGGTCTGCGGGGCCGCCTACGAAGGTCTAGGAATTCCCGCCTGTGTGGGGACGGCGAGGAGAGCAGCATCCCGGATTCTGGAGCGCCTCGATCCAGGGAGAGAATGGCCTCATGACGGAAGACACCCAGGAAACCAGCCCGCGGCTCAAGGCACGTGATCTCAACAACGTGATCCGCTACACGATGTGGTCGGTCTTCCGGCTGCGTGACGCCCTCCCCGGGAACCGCGACACGCTGGCCGAGGAAGTGGCGGAACTGCTGGGGCAGGCGGCGCAGAAAGACGTGGTGACCCGTGGCGTCTACGACGTGGCCGGGTTCCGCGCTGACGCGGACTTCATGCTGTGGTGGCACGCCCCCTCGGCTGAGGATCTCCAGGAGGTGTACGGGCGGTTCCGCCGTACCGGTCTGGGCAGGGCCAGCGAGCCGGTCTGGTCGGCGATGGCGCTGCACCGCCCGGCCGAGTTCAACAAGTCGCACATTCCCGCCTTCCTCGCCGAGGAAGAGCCGAAGGGTTTCGTCTGCGTCTACCCGTTCGTCCGTTCCTTGGACTGGTATCTCCTGGACGAGTCGGAGCGCCGGACCATGCTCGCCGAACACGGCAAGATGGCCCGCGACTACCCCGACGTGCGCGCCAACACGGTCGCCTGCTTCGCGTTGAACGACTACGAGTGGATGCTCGCCTTCGAAGCCGACGAACTCCACCGCATCGTCGACCTGATGCGCCACCTCAGGGGCGCTGAGGCCCGCCGCCACACCCGGATCGAGATCCCCTTCTACACCGGCACCCGCAAACCCATCAGCGAGCTGATCGCCGCTCTCCCGTAACGCCCCGCGAGCCGAAGCCCACCCGCAAACGGGCTCGGTCAAACGGTGGGCACGGTCCGGTGCCGAGTACGGTGGTGGCCAGGTTTGGGTGGGCCTCAATGCGCGGTCACGGGAATGGGCTCTTCGGCAAATTTCGTGATGCGCTCACTGAGCGTGCGCGAGGTGATGTAGACAACCGGTCGCCACGTTCGGCCTGGGCAGGAACATGCTGTCCGGGCAGATCAAGGAGCGCGAGCGGCGCGGCGGGTTCCTGGAGTTCTGCTACCAGCTGCCCGGCCACTGCCCCGCTCGGGACACCGATCGCGATCATCTGCGGCGCCTTCAGCTCTTGCCTGACCACCACGCAGGACAAGCGGGTGAGCGCATGGGCGAAGGTCGGCAACGTCGAGATCGCCATCGAGATCGCCATGGAGATCGCCTGCACACCACCGGCTCCTGTGGCCGAACCCGAAGCTCTGGGCAAGCTCGCGGCCGGTGATCTGCGCCTAGATGAATGAGTCCAAGGGTTCGCCTGCGGAAATAGAGCGAGAGTGTCCATGATCCGTTTGTGACGACAGACCTGAACACCCTCGCAACCGCACTCTATGTCAGGATCGACGATGCGCTGAAGGC
>NZ_JBDPLV010000119.1:0-22029 GCF_039871605.1 Acrocarpospora sp. B8E8
CCACGGCGATGGCGGGGGCGGGCGGAGCCCGGGTTGAACAAAAGGGTGGGTGGGTGGGACAACCACCCCTAGTTGACCTGGGCGAAATTCGGGGTCGTCGGGGTGGTGCTGAAGGCGCGGGAGACTTCGTCGGTCGGGGTGGCGCCGCGGACGGAGAGCCAGGCCAGGTTGTAGCGGGTCTGGAAGGTGACCAGGCGCTGGGCGTCGAGCAGGGTCAGGTCCCGCGGGTCGGCCAGCAGGGGGGTCATGCCCATACGCCGCCAACTCGCGCGCTCACCCGTACCGAGCGCCCAGCCCAGCTGGGCGTGCGTTCTGCGGGCGGCGACCAGGAGGCGGCGGACGTTGCGCGCCGAGCCGGGCTGGAACGGGACCAGCAGGTTGACCGTGCTGATCTCGGCCCCGGCCTGGCGGGTCTGGTAGAGCATCGTGCGATCTTGCGGGGTCAGGCCCAGCGTGGAGGCGGGCAGGGTGAAGGTGACCGCGAGCGGGCGGCCCCGCTCCCGGGACTCGCGCTGGAGCCGGGCGATGGCCGTGGCACGGCGGGCGGTGGTGGCGGGGTCGCTGGAGTCGTGCACCTCGAAGTCGAGGCCGGCCGGATGGTAAGTGGCGATCACGTTGCGATAGGCGGCCAGCAGGAGATCCGGATCGGCGCAGGTGGCGGAGAGCTCCCGGCCCTCCGGCCCGCCGAAGGCCACCCCGGCGTCGCCGCCCTCGGCGCGCAGCCGGTTGAGGCCGCCGACCAGCGGGTTGGGGGTGGGCATGGCCTGCCCGCCCCACGTCGGCGTGCAGGCGGCGCTGACGCCCGAGCTGATGTGGCCGAGCGTGTAGGTGGTCACCCCGGTCCTGCGAGCCGCGTCGGGCAGGTTGAAGGCGGGATCGCGGACCGCGTCCACGAACGCCACGTAGGCGGGAGCCCGGGGCGCGGGCGCGGCGGCGGCCGGGGGCGGGGAGCCCACCCCCACGGCCGGCTGGGCCGAGATCGGCGCCGCCGGGGTTCCCGCCGAGGTCAGCGCCCGGCCCGGGAGCAGCCAGAGGGCCGTCGCCGTGCCGCTGATCAGGGTGAGCGTGGCCAGCACGAGAACGGACCTGGGCGGGGTTCCCGCCGGTCTGGCATGCCGTGCCGTCTCCATGTCCCCACCACCGAGAGTCGTTGCCTGACTACATTCCGCGCACGAAGGTTGAACCCTAGCAACCCCGAAAGAGGCGGGTGGGGATAATGGGGAGATGAAGTTGAGGATCTTCACCGAACCCCAGCAGGGTGCCACCTACGACGATCTGCTGGCGGTCGCCCAGGCCGCCGAGCGGCTCGGCTTCGACGCCTTCTTCCGCTCCGACCACTACCAGCGGATCGGCTCCGGCGACCCGGGCCCCGGCTCGACCGACGCCTGGCTGACCCTGGCCGCGCTGGCCCGGGAGACCTCCCGGATCCGGCTGGGCACGATGGTGACCCCGGTGACGTTCCGGCTGCCAGGACCGCTGGCCGTCAGCGTGGCCCAGGCCGACCAGATGAGCGGCGGCAGGATCGAGCTTGGCATGGGCGTCGGCTGGTTTGACGCGGAGCACGCCGCCTACGGGATCCCGTTCCCGCCGATCGGGCAGCGGTTCGAGATGCTGGAGGAGCAACTCGACATCATCACCGGCCTCTGGGGAGCGGAGAAGGCGTTCTCCTACGCCGGGAAGCACTACCAGGTGAGCGACTCCCCGGCGCTGCCGAAGCCGGTCCAGCGCCCGTTGCCGATTATTATCGGCGGCGGGGGCGCCCGCCGCACGCCCCGGCTGGCGGCGACCTTCGCGACCGAATACAACATCCCGTTCCGGAATCTCGAAGAGACCGGCGAGGCGTTCCACCGGGTGCGCGCGGCCTGCGACCTGGCGGGACGGCCGATCATCCTGTCCGCGGCGCAGACCGTCTGCGTGGGCGCGAACGAGGCCGAGTACGTCCGGCGGGCCGCCGCCATCGGCGAAGAACCCGGCGCCCTGCGCGCGGCCGGCCTGGCGGGCACCCCGGCCGAGGTCCTCGACAAGATCAGCCAGTTCCGCGACCTGGGCGCGGAACGCCTGTACCTGCAGTTCCTCGACCTGGGCGACCTCGACCACCTGGAACTGATCGCGGCCGAACTCCTGCCGCACGTATAAACCTGGCGAGCCTGCCGGACATATACGGCAAACTTGCCTATGTGTTGCTGACGATCTCCACCACTCATCGCCCGGCCACTGACCTTGGCTTTCTCCTGCACAAACATCCGGACAAAGTGCAGGAGTTCTCCCAATCCTTCGGGACGGCCCAGGTCTTCTACCCGGAGGCGGGCGACGAGCGGTGCACGGCGGCGCTCCTGCTGGACGTCGACCCGATCCGGCTGGTCCGCTCGCGGGGCGCCTCCTCGCCGGACTTCTCGCTCGGCCAGTACGTCAACGACCGCCCGTACGCCGCGTCGTCGCTGCTGGCCTCGGCGATGGCCGAGGTGTTCAGGACCGCGCGGGCGGGCCGCTGCGCCGCCCGTCCCGAGCTGCCCGAGCAGGCCATCCCGCTGGAGATCTCCCTGCCCGCGCTGCCCTGCCGGCACGGCGGCGTCGAGCTCGCCCACCGGCTGTTCGAGCCGCTCGGCTGGCAGGTGGAGGCGGCAGCCGTACCGCTCGATGAGGGGTTCCCCGAATGGGGAAATTCCCGATATGTACGGCTTACGCTGCGCGGCGAAGTCCGCCTCGCGGACGCCCTCAACCACCTGTACGTGCTGCTCCCCGTGCTCGACGACGCCAAGCACTACTGGGTGGCCAGCGACGAGGTCGACAAGCTCATCCGCGCGGGCGAAGGCTGGCTGGCCGCGCACCCCGACCGGGGACTGATCACCCGCCGCTACCTCACCCGGCGCACCGCCCTGACCCGCGCGGCCCTGGCCCGGCTGGCCGAGGTCGGCGACGACCTCGAAGACGCCCTGGAGCCCCCGATTGAGGAAGAGGTCACCGAGTCCCCGGCAGAGGCGACGCCAGGCGAGGAATCAGCCGAGGAATCAGCCGAGCACACGGCCGAGGAGCCCGGCGGCGAACCAACGCCCGACCGGCCGGCGCCGCTGAACGTGCTGCGGCGGGAGGCGGTGCTGGCCGCGCTGGACGACGTCGGCGCCAGAACGGTGATCGATCTCGGCTGCGGCTCGGGCCAGCTGGTCAACGCCCTGCTCGCGAACAAGACCATCACGAAGATCGCCGGAGTGGACGTCTCCGCGCACGCGCTGACCCTGGCCGCGCGCAAGCTCAAGCTGGACCGCATGTCCGACGCCAGACGCGCCAGGCTCGACCTGTTCCAGGGTTCGCTCACCTACGGCGACAGCCGTTTCGCGGGCTACGACGCCGCCGTCCTGATGGAGGTGGTCGAGCACCTCGACCCACCCCGCCTGCCCGCCCTCGAGCGGGTCGTCTTCGGCGGCGCCAAGCCGGGCCACGTGATCGTCACCACCCCGAACGCCGAGTACAACGTGCGCTACGAGACCCTCACCGGCATGCGCCACCCCGATCACCGCTTCGAGTGGACCCGCGCCGAGTTCCGCCACTGGGCCACCGCCGTCGCCGCCCGGTACGGCTACCAGGTCGACTACCGCCCGGTCGGCGAGGACGACCCCGAACTCGGCCCGCCCACCCAGATGGCGATCTTCACCGCGGGAGGCGGCGATGTCTGACAAAACGCTCAACGAGCAGCCGACCCTCCGCCAGATCGGCGTGCCCGCCATGTCGCTGATCGTGCTGGTCGGCGTCTCCGGCAGCGGCAAGTCCACGTTCGCCCGCAAACACTTCCACCCCACCCAGGTGATCTCCTCCGACTTCTGCCGGGGCCTGGTCGCCGACGACGAGAACGACCAGTCGGCCACCCCGGACGCCTTCGACGTGCTGCACTACATCGTCGGCACCCGGCTCAGGCGCGGCCTGCTCACCGTGGTCGACGCCACCAGCGTGCAGTTCGAGGCCCGCCAGCAACTGGTCGCGCTGGCCAAGGCGCACAACGTCCTGGTGGACGCGATCGTGCTGGACGTGCCCGAGGAGGTGGCGATCGAGCGGAACTCCACCCGCCCCGACCGCGACTTCGGCCCGCACGTGATCACCCGCCAGCGCAAGGACCTGCGGCGCTCGCTCGGTAAGATCTCCCGGGACGGCTTCCGCCGGGTGCACGTGCTGCGCGGCGACGAGATCGACAACGTCACGATCACCCTCGAACCCGCCTGGACCGACCTCAAGCACCTGACCGGCCCCTTCGACATCATCGGCGACGTGCACGGCTGCGCTTCCGAGCTGGAGACCCTGCTCACCACCCTCGGTTATGTGGACGGCAGGCATCCGCAGGGCCGTACCGCCGTGTTCGTCGGTGATCTGGTCGATCGGGGTCCGGACACGCCGGGCGTGCTGCGCCGGGTCATGGGCATGGTCGAGGCCGGTACGGCGCTGTGCGTCTGCGGCAACCACGAGCAGAAGCTGGTGCGCGCCCTGAACGGCCGCAAGGTCAGGGTCGCGCACGGCCTGGAGGAGTCGCTGGCCCAGCTGGGCGAGGCCGACCCCGCCTTCGTCGCCGCCGCCAAGACGTTCATGGACGGCCTGATCAGCCACTACCAGCTCGACGACGGCAAGCTGGTCGTCGCCCACGCCGGGCTCAAGGAGCCCTTCCACGGCCGCGCCTCCGCCCGGGTCCGCGCCTTCGCCCTGTACGGCGACACCACCGGCGAAACCGACGAATACGGCCTGCCCGTCCGCTACCCCTGGGCCGAGGACTACCGCGGCCGCGCCATGGTCGTCTACGGCCACACTCCCACCACCGAGCCCGAATGGATCAACAACACGATCTGCCTGGACACCGGCGTCGTCTTCGGCGGGCAACTGACCGCGCTCCGCTACCCCGAGCGCGAGCTGGTCTCCGTCCCGGCCGAGCGGGTCTGGTACGAGCCGACCCGCCCGCTGGCGCCGGCCAGGCAGCGCGACCCGGCCGCCCTCGACATCGGCGACGTGCGCGGGAACCGTTTCGTGGAAACCCGCTTCGCCGGCACGATCCGGGTCAGGGAGGAGAACGCCGCCGCCGCGCTGGAGATCATGAGCAGGTTCGCGGTGGACCCCCGCTGGCTGGTCTACCTGCCGCCGACCATGGCCCCGCCGGAGACCTCGCAGCTGGACGGCTACCTGGAGCACCCGGCGGAGGCGTTCGCCGAGTTCGCCGCCGCCGGGGTCACCCGGGTGGTGTGCGAGGAGAAGCACATGGGCTCCCGGGCGGTCGCCGTCCTGGCCAGAACGCCGGAGGCGGCCGAGAAACGTTTCGGCGTGGCCGACGGCGGCACCGGCATGGTCTACACCCGGACCGGCCGCCCGTTCTTCGACACGCTCACGACCGAGCTGGTGGACGGCCTGCGCGCGGCCGTGGCGCCGCTCTGGGCCGAGCTCGGCACCGACTGGCTGGTGCTGGACGGCGAGCTGCTGCCCTGGTCGGCCAAGGCGGAAAGCCTGATCCGCAGCCAGTACGCCTCGGTCGGCGCCGCCGCCAGGACCGCGCTGCCCGAGGTCGTGACGGCGCTGGAGGCGGCGGCCGGGCGCGGGTTGGATGTGGGTTCGGCATTGGACCGCGCCCGACGCCGCCTCGACAACGCTGCCCGATTCCGGGACGCCTATGCGCGTTACTGCTGGCCGGTCTCGGGCCTGGACGGCGTGCGGTTCGCTCCGTTCCAGATCCTCGCCGCCGAGGGCCGGGCGACAGCCGTACAACATCCGCATGACTGGCACCTGGACCAGCTGGCCAGGATCGACGCGCCGCTGGTCCAGCCGACCAGGCACGTGTACGTGGATCTCGACTCGGCGGAGTCCCGGCAGCACGCCGTCGACTGGTGGGAGGTGCTGACCTCGGCCGGTGGGGAGGGCATGGTGGTCAAGCCGGTGGAGCGGCCGGAGGGCCGGGTGCAGCCTGGGGTGAAAGTCCGCGGCCGGGAGTACCTGCGGATCATCTACGGCCCCGACTACACCCAGTCCCTGGACGTGCTGCGGCGGCGCTTCCTCGGCCGGAAACGCTCGCTGGCCTTGCGGGAGCACGCGCTCGGGCTTGAGGCGCTGGCCAGGCTGGCGGACGGCGAGCCGCTCTGGCGGGTGCACGAGCCGGTCTTCGCCGTGCTGGCGATGGAGTCGGAACCGGTGGACCCCCGGCTCTGAGCCGCCGCGTTGATCACGCGTCAACATTCGGCCAAGAAAACGGCAAGTTCCGCACGAGACGCTGCCCGCAATTAGCCTTACGATCGAGTCAGGCAACAGAGCGTGAGCGTGCGATCACTCATGAACCAAACGGGTGGCGGTTGGTGGTGGCGGCGCCGGCGGCGACGGGGCGGGCCGGTGGCTGGTCCAGGCAGAAAATGGTTCCATTTCCGGCATGACTGGCGGGATGCCGAACAGATCGGCCGTATTCATGTGCAGATCTGTTCGATATGCAATAAAAGTCGCATCCGAATCGACTGAGTGTAACTTGGCGTGACTTTCTGTATTCATTGGGCAGATATCGGGACATGGGGGGACCAGCGGTTCGGGGGCGACCCGAACACCTCGGTCATGTCGTGTTCGTGGCCGCGGCGGCGGCCATCGGCGGGTTCCTGTTCGGCTACGACAGCGCGGTGATCAACGGCGCCGTCGTCGGAATCCAGCGGCACTTCCACGTCGGTCCTGTCGAGATCGGGTTCGTGGTGGCGATCGCCCTGCTCGGCTCGGCCGCCGGCGCCTGGTTCGCCGGGCGGATCGCGGACCGCTGGGGGCGGACCAGGACCATGCAGGTGGCCGCGGCCCTGTTCGCGGTCAGCTCGATCGGGCAGATGTTACCGTTCGCCATCTGGGACCTGGCGTTCTGGCGGCTGCTGGCCGGGGTCGCCATCGGCATGGCGTCGGTGATCGGCCCCGCGTACATCGCCGAGGTCGCCCCGGCCGCCTACCGGGGGCGGCTCGGCTCGTTCCAGCAACTGGCCATCGTGCTCGGCATCGCGGTGTCCCAGCTGGTCAACTACGGGGTCGCGCGGTGGGCCGGGGGCGAGGTGAACTACCTGCTGGGCGGCCTGCAGGCCTGGCAGTGGATGCTGGGCGCGTGCCTGGTCCCGGCGCTGGCCTACCTGGCGTTCGCGCTGATCATCCCCGAGTCGCCCCGGTTCCTGGTCATGATCGGCCGCGGCGAGCGGGCCCGCGCGGTGCTGCGCGAGGTCGAGGGTGAGCACGCGGACCTGGACCGGCGGCTGGCCGAGATCGAGGGCGTGCTGCGCGCCGAGCGCCTGCCGCGCCTGTCCGACCTGCGCGGGGCCCTGCTCGGGCTGCTGCCGATCGTCTGGGTCGGCATCGTCCTGTCGGTCTTCCAGCAGTTCGTCGGCATCAACGTGATCTTCTACTACTCGTCGGTGTTGTGGCAGTCGGTGGGCGTCACCCAGGCCGGCTCGCTGCTGATCAGCTTCTCCAGCTCGATCATCAACATCATCGGCACCTTCATCGCCATCGCCCTGGTGGACCGGATCGGCCGCCGCCCCCTGCTGCTCGCCGGTTCGGCCGGGATGGCCGCCTCGCTGGCGGTCGCGTCCTGGGCGTTCGGCTACGCCCACGAGGTCGCGGGCCGCGTGACGCTGGCGGGCGTCCCCGGCGCGGCGGCGCTGGTCGCGGCCAACGTCTTCGTGCTGTTCTTCGCGCTGTCGTGGGGTGTGGTCGTCTGGGTGTTGCTGGGGGAGATGTTCCCGAACCGGATCAGGGCCGCCGCTCTCTCCGTCGCCGCCGCGGCGCAGTGGCTCGCGAACTGGCTGATCACCGTGACGTTCCCGGCGCTGTCGCACTGGAACCTCGCGCTGACCTATCTGGGATATGCCGTATTCGCGGTGCTCTCCTTGGTTTTCGTGAGCTTCTTCGTCAAAGAGACCAAGGGGCGCGCGCTTGAGGAGATGGGGTAGCCGGTAGCTCCTCGGCCTGGTCGTACAGGTCGGCGAGCAGGGTCAGGCAGGGCTCGATGATCGCGCGGTCGCCGATCCTGCGCCCGCCGACGTGGGCGCCGCCCTGGTCGTAGAGGATCTCGTACATCAGGTCGCCGGCCGGGATCAGCAGTTCCGGCAGGGGGCGGTCCCGTTCCAGGTGGTGTACGGCTTCCGCGTCCAGGACCCGGACCTTCTCGCCCGCGCTCGCCCGGGCCGCCAGCACGCGTAACTCCCATTCGAGGTACGGGCTGAGCGGACGTTCGACGATGCGGAGCCGCCGGAGCTCCACGCGCGGGGAGAGGTCGGCCTCGTATTCGGCGGTGGCGGCCTCGATCAGGGCGAGGGCGAGCTCCCAGTCGCCCTCGGCCCAGGCCACCCAGCTCTTGGAGTAGGGCTCGTAGAAGTACTGGGCGCGCTCCAGCTTCCAGAGCACGCCTTCCATCTCCCGGTACACGCCGGAGAAGTCGGCGCTGTAGGTGATCCGGTCCATGGTCACCCCGTCGGCCTCGCGGATCCGCGCGAACGTGTCGTCACTCCGGCGTGTGTCTCGCACCGACGTGCCTCCCCTATGCGGTTATCCCGAAGGCGCCGGATTGATCGTTGATTGGCCTCAATAACGCGTCAAGACCCAAATCCCGATATATGGGGAAATCAGCGGTGTGATCGTCGGTGCCTCGCGATCCCGAACACCATCGCGCCCAGCCAGATGACCAGCGCCACCTTGAACACCACGAAAATGGACCCGGTCGCGATCCCGGCCACCAGCGCGAACGCCAGGATCATCGGCACGAACGGGGGCCGCCCCGACCGCCGCCCGGATTGCCGGTGTGCCTCCCAGTGCGCCCGCCGCTGAGCCCGCCGCTCGGCGTGCCGCTGGGCCATGGCCTGGTGATGGGCGTAGTGGTGTCCCCAGGTGGCCAGATCGCCGCGATAGGCGTACGGCTCACGCCGGGGAAGCACCGGATTCGCCGGATCGTCCGGAGCGACCAGATCGGACAGCACGGTTTTCAGGTCGCCCGCCGTCCGGGCGGTCAGCGTGGTCTCCAAACGCTCGTCGAGCTCCTCCCGGGTGATCCGGCCCTGCGCGAACGCGTCGTGCAGGGCCTGGGTCACCTGGTCTCGCTCCCGATCCCCGATCCGGAGATCCTTACTAACGGGAAACCTGCTCATCAGCCTGCCACCCCACTGTCGTGCCTGGTCAGGACCGTAGTGGCAGTCCATTTAGCAACTTTCCCATTAGTAGGCGCGAACCCGTCAGCGGCCATCGCGGATCACTCCTCGTCCGGGTCGCCGTCGGCCAGCACCTGGTAGAGCTTGCGCCTGGTCTCGGCCAGGATCTGCTTGGCCTGCCGCACCTGGCCGTCCGTGCCGCCCTGGGCGATCTGGAACAGCGCGGAGGCGGCCTGCCGGGACAGGTCGAACAGCTCGTGCACGTCGTCGCCGATGTCCGGCGTCATCTCCTCCCACGGCGCCCGCACTTCCTGCGGGTGGTCGGCGATGTAGGCCTGCCCGGCCTCGGTGAGCTGGAAGGTCTTGCGGCCGTCCACCTCCTGGGCGCGCACCAGACCCTCGTCGGTGAGCTGCTGCAGCGCCGGGTAGACCGCGCCCGGGCTCGGCTTCCAGCCGCCCTGGCTGCGCTCGGCGATCTCCTGGATGATCTGGTAGCCGTTGCGCGGCTCCTCCGCCAGCAGCGCGAGGATCGCGGCCCTGACATCCCCGCGCTTGGCCTTACGAGCCCGCCCGAAGCCGCCGCCGCGCCCGCCGAACATGAACCCGGGCGGCCCGAACGGCCCACCGGGCCCGAACCCGCCCCAGCCGTGCCGGTGCCCCCGCTGCCGGTGCTCGTGCGGCCCGTGCCCCTCCGACCGCTGATCGTGCTGCCACGCCGCGGCCATGACCCGCGCGGCGTCCCTCAGGTTCTTGCGCATCTCTCGATGAATCTCCCGGGCAGGGCCCCAAGCCCCGCCCATCGCGTCTGCGGACGTCATGTCCCCTCCTGTCGTGAATGTTCTCGATGCTTCAAAGATATATCGCGAACATTCTAACGTGGCAAGATGTGATGCAGGTCACTGGAAATTCTTGGGCGCCTGGGAACATGCACCGATACCGCACCGTTATCTCACTCAGACGGGGTTGTTCTGCTCTGAGAGGGCTGGGGGGTGCTCTTGGAGCGGAACAACCCCGTCTTTGGCATCCTCCCCGGGCGTGAACGCCGAGGATTCCCCACGTCGCCGTGAGGTCCTTACTGCTTCTGCTACGCCACGCGGGTCTTACCCGCCCTCCACAGTCGTTTTGAGTGTCCGCCAGCCCGGCGGCCACCATCTCCTTGCCCGGCCTTCCCCCGGCGGCGGTCGCCTCGGCCTGCGCGCGCAGGCGGAGGCCTTCGGCCAGGATGTCGAGTGCGGCGGCCAGGTCGCGGTCGTGGTGCTCCCCGCAGGACGGGCAGTCCCACTCCCGCACCCGCAGCGGTGCTTGCCCGTTCCGCCGGCCGCAACACGGGCACAGCTGGGAGGAGGGAAACCAGCGGTCGACCGAGATGAACGTCCGTCCATAGCGGGCCGCCTTCCCACCCAGCAGCGTACGGAACGCACCCCAGGACGCGTCGTTCACCGAATTTGCCAGCCGACCGCGGGCCAGCCCTCGCACCGCCAGATCTTCGATCACGACCGTTTGGTTTTCACGGATGATCGACGTGCTGGTCTGGTGCAGGAAATCCTGGCGCGCGTCGCCCACCTTGGCGTGCTGGCGGGCTACCGCGATCCGCACTTTCTCCCTGTTCTTGCTCCCCTTTTCCTTCCGGGACAGGTCCCGCTGCAGTCGGGCCAAAGTTCTTGTACGCCACGTCCAGGTCTCGCAAGGACTGCTGCAACGGGACGTAGGGCACCTCACCCAGCCACTCCCGCTCCGGCGTCCGTTTCGCCGCAGTGATACAGATCTTTTGCAGATCCCCGCCGCCGATCCAGGGCAGCCTGGCCTTGCGGGCGGCTTTGCGCATTGCCAGCGCGTCATTCCACACCACCCGGACACACCCGAACAACCGGGCCAGCGCCTGACGCTGGGAGGAATCGGGGTAGAGCCGGTAGTTATAGCGCAACCTCACCCCAAGTCTCCTCCCGGGTCGGCTACACACCGTCACGACTCGAACACACTAACGCATCGCCGCTGGAAGCGGAAGCCGAATACCAGCGCGTGGCTACCTGGTGAAAGATGCGTCGGGGGAGCGGATCATGAGCGCGGTGCGGGCGGTCGCCCCCGGGGATGTGGCCTTCGGGGCGGATGTCGCCGGGCGGGTGCTTGAGGTGCTCGCCGCCGACCGGCGCGGGGGCCGGGCCGGTCGGCCGTTCCCGGTGTTGACCGATCGGGAGCGCGAGGTGCTCGATCTGGTCGCGGCCGGGCGGTCCAACGGGGAGATCGCGCGTCGGCTGTTCCTGTCGGGCAAGACCGTGCGCAATCACATCTCGGCGATCTTCGCCGAGCTGCAGGTGGCGGATCGGTCCCAGGTGATCGCGCGGGCGCGGGAGGCGGGGCTGGGAACGGGTGCGTGACACGCCGGGCGCGTACGCAAATTTTGTCGGACCTTTGGCGTAGCATCCGGGGTCGTGATCTACGCATGATGGGGCATTCGCACGCGCTCAGTGGAGCCGTGGTGTGGCTGGGTGTCGCTCCGGGATTGGTGGCTCTGCCCGGGATTGTCGCGCCTGAATTGGCGTCTGTGGTGGGGTCGGCGCTGACTCCGGCCGAGTTGGTGGCGGGAGCGCTGATCTGTGCGGGGGCGGCCATGCTGCCTGACCTCGATCATCCGAGTGCGACCATCGCTCAGACGTTCGGGCCGGTCACGTGGGCCTTGAGCAAGGTGGTCAACGTGATCAGTGGGGGGCATCGGCATGCCACGCACTCGTTGCTGTTCGCGGTGGGGATGGGGGTGGGGGCGCACTTCCTGGCGCAGAATTTTCCGATCGGGCGGGACATCATGGTCGTGCTGGCCATCGGGCTGGCCTTGCGTGCCATCGGGATCGGGGTGCCGGGGAAGAAGCTGACGTCGGCGCTGGTCAACATCGGGCTGACGGCTGGGCTTTTCGCGACCTTCCTGACGTTGGGGGTGCAGTATGCCTGGCTGGGGTTCGCGATTGGGATCGGGTGTTTCGTCCATGTGCTGGGGGATTGCCTGACGGAGCGTGGGTGCCCGGTGCTCTGGCCGATTCCGGGTAAGTGGCTCTTGCCGTACGACATCGGGTTCAAGACCGGGAAGAAGTTCGAGCTGAACATTCTTGCCCCGGTCTTGTCGGTCGCCGTGGTCGTTTTGTTGTTCTTACGCCTGGGTGTTACCAGCGGGTAGCTTGATGTCGAGATATCTTGGTGTCGAGACATCTTCCGCTCTCGTGGTTAGGCGAACCTAACTGACCGGTGCGATCGGGCGGTGCGGGAAGATGCGAGAGCGACTTAGGACAAGAACCCTTGGGGAGGCGAGACTTCGTGTCCGCGAACAGCTTCGGCAGCCGTGACACGCTGCGCGTCGGCGACGCGTCGTACGAGATCTACCGGCTGGCCGCCGTCGAGGGGTCGCAGCGCCTCCCGTACAGCCTGAAGATCCTGCTGGAGAACCTGCTCCGCACCGAGGACGGCGCGAACATCACCGCCGAGCACATCACCGCGCTCGGCCAGTGGGACCCGTCGGCCGCGCCCAGCGTGGAGATCCAGTTCACCCCGGCCCGGGTGATCATGCAGGACTTCACCGGCGTGCCGTGCGTGGTCGACCTGGCCACCATGCGGGAGGCCGTGCGCGACCTGGGCGGCGACCCGGCCAGGATCAACCCGCTGGCCCCGGCCGAGATGGTCATCGACCACTCGGTCATCGTCGACTACTTCGGCTCGCCGGACGCGTTCGGGCGCAACGTCACGCGGGAGTACGAGCGGAATCACGAGCGCTACCAGTTCCTGCGCTGGGGGCAGACCGCCTTCGACGAGTTCAAGGTGGTGCCGCCCGGCACCGGCATCGTGCACCAGGTCAACATCGAGCACCTGGCCCGGGTCGTGATGATCCGCGACGGCAAGGCCTACCCCGACACCTGCGTCGGCACCGACTCGCACACCACGATGGAGAACGGCATCGGCGTGCTCGGCTGGGGGGTCGGCGGCATCGAGGCCGAGGCCGCCATGCTCGGGCAGCCCATCTCGATGCTGATCCCGCGGGTGGTCGGCTTCAAGCTGACCGGCAAGCTGCCCGCCGGGGCCACCGCCACCGACCTGGTGCTCACCATCACCGAGATGCTGCGCAAGCACGGCGTGGTCGGCAAGTTCGTCGAGTTCTACGGCGAGGGCGTGACCAGCGTGCCGCTGGCCAACCGGGCCACGATCGGCAACATGAGCCCGGAGTTCGGCTCCACCTGCGCGATCTTCCCGATCGACGGGCAGACCATCGACTACCTCACGCTCACCGGCCGGCCGGCCGAGCAGGTCGCGCTGGTCGAGTCCTACGCCAAGGAGCAGGGGCTCTGGCTGGACCCGGCCGCGCCGGAGCCGGTCTTCTCCGAGTACATCGAGCTCGACCTGGCCACCGTGGTGCCGTCCATCGCGGGGCCGAAGCGGCCGCAGGACCGGATCGCGATCACCGACGCCAAGCGGGCCTGGCGGTCGGCCGTCAAGGACTACGTCCCGGTCGACACCCCGTTTGTCGCGCTCGGCCCGATTGACGAGGCGTCGGATGAGTCCTTCCCGGCCTCCGACTCCCCGGCGATCTCGCATGACGGCAACGGCGACCAGCCGCATCCGGCGGCGCTGAACGGTTCCCGGCCGCACCGGAAAGTGCCGGTCACGCTCGCGGACGGGACCTCGTTCGAGATCGACCACGGGGTGGTGACGATCGCGGCGATCACCTCGTGCACCAACACCTCCAACCCGTATGTGATGCTCGGGGCCGCCCTGCTGGCCAGGAACGCGGTTGAGAAGGGGTTGACCCGCAAGCCGTGGGTGAAGACCTCGCTCGCGCCGGGGTCGCAGGTGGTGACCGGGTACTTCGAGCGGTCGGGGCTGCAGCCTTATCTGGACAAGATCGGGTTCAACCTGGTCGGGTACGGGTGCACGACCTGTATCGGGAACTCCGGGCCGTTGCCGGAGGAGATCTCGGCGGCTGTGCAGGCCAACGATCTCGCGGTCACGGCTGTGCTGTCGGGGAACCGGAACTTCGAGGGCCGGATCAATCCGGATGTCAAGATGAACTATCTGGCCTCGCCGCCGCTGGTCGTCGCGTACGCGCTGGCGGGGACGATGGACATCGACCTCAACAACGAGCCGCTGGGGAACGGCGCGGATGGGCAGCCGGTGTTCCTGAAGGACATCTGGCCTGAGCCGGACGAGGTCGCGCGGGTGGTCGCGGACTCGATCGGGCAGGACATGTTCCTGCGGGACTACGCCGATGTGTTCAAGGGTGACGAGCACTGGCGGTCGCTGCCCATTCCGACGGGGAACACCTTCGAGTGGGATCCGGCGTCCACGTATGTGCGGAAGGCGCCCTACTTCGAGGGCATGCCGGCGTCGCCGGAGCCTGTGTCGGATATTTCCGGTGCGCGGGTGCTGGCCAAGCTGGGCGATTCGGTCACCACCGACCACATCTCGCCGGCGGGTTCGATCAAGGTGGGGACTCCGGCGGCCGACTACCTGCGCGAGAACGGCGTCGAGGTCAAGGACTTCAACTCCTATGGCTCGCGCCGGGGCAACCACGAGGTCATGATCCGGGGCACCTTCGCCAACATCCGGTTGCGCAACACGCTGCTGGACGGGGTCGAGGGCGGCTACACCCGCGACTTCACCGTGTGGGGCGGCCCGCAGGCCTTCATCTACGACGCCGCCCAGAACTACCAGGCCGCGGGCGTTCCGCTGGTGGTCCTGGCCGGCAAGGAGTACGGCTCCGGCTCCTCCCGCGACTGGGCCGCCAAGGGCACCGCCCTGCTCGGCGTCCGCGCGGTCATCGCCGAATCCTACGAGCGCATCCACCGGTCCAACCTGATCGGCATGGGCGTGCTCCCACTCCAGTTCCCCGACGGCGAAACCGCCGAAACCCTCGGCCTCACCGGCGAGGAAACCTTCGACATCACCGGCGTCGAGGAACTCAACAAGGGCATGACCCCAACCACGGTCACCGTCACCGCCGGCGACATCACCTTCCAGGCCATCGTCCGCATCGACACCCCAGGCGAAGCCGACTACTACCGCCACGGCGGCATCATGCAGTACGTCCTCCGCTCGCTCCTCGCCAAGAACTAACGCAAAACCCGAGAACCGCCCACCGGCAACCCTGTGGGCGGTTCTCTTCGCTTGCGGTGGTTCTCCCACCCACCCAGCCCATTGATTCCTCCGGGCTCCGCCCGCCCCCGCCATCGCCGTGATTGCCGTCATAGAGCGGGAACTGGGATTCCGGTGGTTGTCCCCACACGCCCAGCCCGTTGTTTCTCCTTCGGGCTCCGCCCGCTCCCGTCATTCACCCCTTGTGCCGCGGGCGCATGCGGTGATGGTGGAAGCGGCAGAGCGCATTAGAACAACTCGCTGAGGAGTTCGACGACCTCATCGAGCGTCTTGTTCGACACATGCCCGATTCGGAACTTGAATCGTTCCACCGAGACTGACCGCACCTGCTGAAGCATGGCCCAGCTGTCCTGCCTCAGTCCGGTCTTACCTACGCGGATCGGGAGATGGGTATCCCATCCACGATCTCGTGTCGTCAGTGGCACCACGACGACGAGCCCCTGGCTTATCCGGTTGAATCCGTCGTTGCTGATGATCAGGGTTGGGCGGGCAGATCCCTGCTCCGTGCCCCTGGGCACACCGAGATCGGTGAACCAGATGTCACCCTGCTGGACCCTCATTCGCCTCCTCGTTCTTCTTGCCGGTCCAGTCCGATTCGTCGAACCCTTCCGGGAAATCGATCAGGCCCTCCCACTCGGGCGCGATGCGGCCGGACGGAGGCCCCTGCCAGATCTCGAACTCGGCCAGATATTCGGCCCAGCCTTCGGGATCTTCGCGTCTGGTCCGTTCCATCTGCTCGCCGACCTTCGCCCAGAACTTCTTCTTTTCGTAGTCCTTGATGGCGGTTTCGAGCACTTCGGTCATGGGTCTGCCTTCCTCGTGTGCGAATTGCGCGATCTTGTCGCGAGTAATGACGTTGACCCGGATCGTCGTCGTCTTCTGCTCAGTGCTCATAAGCACGAGGCTACGCACCCAATTCCCACTGGTCTACATCTGATCTACAGATCCATCTACACGCTTGGCTACAAGAGAACCATACACGGAAGCCGATTACGTTCGCAAGAGGTTTCGATTACCCAGCGTGACCTGATGGCTAACCGGGAAGGTCTGGTAGGTGACCGGGGGGTGGACGTGGCGGGTAAAGGTTGGCTTGTCCTATGTTTCTTCATTGTTACCGCAGACAACAAACGTTACCGTCCTGTGTCTACCTCCCCCTTTGCTCCTGGATTACGTTGTCCCAAACAACATTCACCACTTCGGTGATGGACTCCCACCCCCCATAGACCCCCAGCCAGAGAAAGGACCCACGCATCATGCGCAAGGGGATCCTCAGCATCGCCGCGGTCGCGGCACTTTCCCTCGGCCTCACCGCGTGCGGGGGCGATAGCGGTGAGACGGGTGCGTCGAGCAGCGCCGCGCCCGCCTCCTCGGCCGCCGCCGCGAAGCCCGGCAAGATCGGCGTCATCCTCCCGGACAGCAAGTCCTCGGCCCGGTGGGAGACCGCCGACCGCAAGTACCTGGAAGAGGCCTTCAAGGCCGCCGGAGTCGCGTACGACATCCAGAACGCGCAGGGCGACAAGACCGCCTTCCAGACCATCGCCGACCAGATGATCACCGGTGGCGTCACCGTGCTGGCGATCGTGAACCTGGACAGCGGCACCGGCAAGGCCGTCCTGGACAAGGCCAAGGCGCAGGGCGTCGCGACCATCGACTACGACCGCCTGACCCTCGGCGGCAACGCCGACTACTACGTCAGCTTCGACAACACCGCCGTCGGCAAGCTGCAGGGTGAGGGCCTGGTCAAGTGCCTCACCGACATGGGCGCCGAGAAGCCGGTCGTGGCCGAGCTGCACGGCTCGCCGACCGACAACAACGCCACCCTCTTCAAGGAGGGCTACGAGAGCGTCCTCAAGCCGAAGTACGACGCCGGTGAGTATGTCGCCGGTCCGGCCGACGCCGTGCCCGACTGGGACAACGCCCAGGCCGGCACGATCTTCGAGCAGCAGCTGACCAAGGAGCCGAAGATCGCCGGTGTGCTGGCCGCCAACGACGGCCTCGGCAACGCCGCCATCTCGGTGCTGAAGAAGAACAAGCTCAACGGCAAGGTCCCGGTGACCGGCCAGGACGCCACCGTGCAGGGTCTGCAGAACATCCTCGCCGGTGACCAGTGCATGACCGTCTACAAGGCCGTCAAGCAGGAGGCCGACGCCACCGCCGCGCTCGCCATCGGCCTGGCCCAGGGCCAGAAGCCCGCCGCCAGCGGCACCGTCAAGGACACCGAGACCGGCGCGGACGTCCCCGCCGTGCTCCTGGTGCCCAAGGCCATCTTCTTCGACAGCGTCAAGGACGTCATCGCCGACGGCTTCGTCACCAAGGAAGAAGTCTGCACCGCCGACTTCGCGGACAAGTGCACTGAGGCCGGAATCAGCTAGTCACATTCCGATCTGGTACGGCTTGCGCCCTCGTGAGGATGCGCCGGTGTCTGGACTGAGGAGCGGAGCGACGAGGGAAGACACCGGGGTTGAGCATCCGAACCGCGATGCGAAGCATCGCAATGACGCAGGGCGCAAGCCGTACCACTGTGGAACCAGGAGAGCCCATGTCCCAGGCACCCGTCCTGGAACTGCGCGGAATCGACAAGAGCTTCGGCCCCGTGCAGGTCCTTCACGATGTCGCTTTTTCGGTGTATCCCGGAGAGGTGACCGCACTTGTCGGCGACAACGGAGCCGGTAAGTCCACGCTGGTGAAGTGCATCGGCGGAATCCACCCGATGGACTCGGGGGAGTATTTCTTCGAGGGCGAGAAGGTCCACGTCAGCGGGCCAAGGGACGCCGCCGCGATGGGTGTCGAGATCGTCTACCAGGACCTCGCGCTCTGCGACAACCTCGACATCGTGCAGAACATGTTCCTCGGCCGGGAGCGCAAGAGCGGCCTGGTGCTGGACGAGGACACGATGGAGGAGATGGCCGCCAAGACCCTGGCCGGGCTCTCGGTGCGCACGGTGAAGTCGCTTCGCCAGCACGTCTCCAGCCTCTCCGGCGGCCAGCGCCAGACGGTCGCCATCGCCAAGGCCGTGCTGTGGAACAGCAAGGTCGTCATCCTGGACGAGCCCACCGCCGCCCTCGGCGTGGCGCAGACCGCGCAGGTGCTCGAACTGGTCCGCAGGCTGGCCGACAACGGCCTGGCCGTGGTACTCATCTCGCACAACATGAATGATGTCTTCGCCGTGTCCGACCGGATCGCGGCGCTCTACCTCGGCCGGATGGCCGCCCAGGTCAAGACCTCCGAGGTCACGCACTCCCAGATCGTGGAACTCATCACGGCCGGACGCAGCGGGGAGCTCGGCCTGCCAACCGGCAACGGAGCAAGCGCATGACGACGACAACCAGACCCGAGCAGACCAGCGCTCCGGCCATCGGCTCGCAGGTCCGGGACTACTTCGAGCGGGTGCGCGGCGGCGATCTCGGCGCGCTCCCCGCGGTGATCGGCCTCGTCGTCCTGTGCGCGGTCTTCGCCTCGCTGAGCCCGTCGTTCCTGTCGCCGATCAACTTCGCCAACCTGTTCACCCAGGGCGCCGGCGTCACCGTGATCGCGATGGGCCTGGTCTTCGTCCTGCTGCTGGGCGAGATCGACCTGTCCGCCGGATTCGCCAGCGGCGTCTGCGCGGCCGTGATGGCGGTGCTGCTCACCAACGAGGGCTGGCCCTGGTACACGGCCGTGCTGGCCGCGATGGTGACCGGCGTGCTCATCGGCCTGGTGCTCGGCTGGCTGGTCGCCAAGCTGGGCATCCCGTCCTTCGTGGTCACGCTGGCCGCCTTCCTGGCCTTCCAGGGCGTGGCGCTGATCCTGCTGGACGAGGGCACCAACGTCTCGATCCGCGACGAGACCATCCTGGCCGTCGCCAACGGCAACCTGTCCCCGCTGCTCGGCTGGGTGCTGCTGGCCGTCGGCGTGGTCGTCTACGCGGGCATCCAGCTGACCCAGGCCCGCAGGCGGACCGCGCGCGGCCTGGTGGCCGACTCCCTGGCCATCATCTCCGTGCGGGTCGGCGCGCTCGCGGTCATCTCCGGCTTCGCGGTCTACGTGCTCAACCTGGAGCGCAGCCGCAACCCGGCGATCATCTCGCTGACCGGCGTGCCGATCGTGGTGCCGGTGATCCTGGTGCTGCTCATCGTGTGGACGTTCGTGCTCCGCCGTACCGCCTATGGACGGCATGTGTACGCGGTCGGCGGGAACGCGGAAGCGGCCCGCCGGGCCGGTATCAACGTGGACAGGATCCGCATCTCCGCCTTCGTGATCTGCTCGTTCATGGCCTCCATCGGCGGCATCATCGCCGCCTCGCGGGCCAACTCGGTGGACCCCAACACCGGCGGCAGCACCGTGCTGCTGTTCGCGGTCGGCGCGGCCGTGATCGGCGGCACCAGCCTGTTCGGCGGCAAGGGCCGGGTGCTGGACGCGCTGCTCGGCGGCGCGGTGGTCGCGGTGGTCATCAACGGCATGGGCCTGATGGGCTACAGCGCGAGCGTCAAGTATGTCGTCACCGGCGCGGTGCTGCTGCTGTCCGCCGGTGTGGACGCGCTGTCCCGCAAGCGGGCGTCCGCCTCCGGCCGTCGATAGGGTGAGCGCGACACCCGACCCCCGAACGGCACCAGAGGCAGAACGAATGTTACGCGCAGGTCCCTCCCAGGAGGAGATCCGCCGTCACAACCTGGGCACCCTGCTGCGGCACGTGCACCTGGGCGGCCCGACGTCGCGGGCCGAGCTGACCAACCGGATGGGACTCAACCGGAGCACCATCATGGCGCTCACCGCTGACCTCACCGCGGCCGGCCTGGTCCGGGAGGAGCTGCCCAGGGACACCGGCCGGGCCGGCCGCCCGTCCCTGGTGGTGCGGCCCGAGTCGGGCCGCTTCTACGTGCTCGCCTTCGATGTGGGCGTGGACCGGCTGGTCGCCGCCCGGATCGGGCTCGGCGGCGTGATCCTGGACCGGCGCGAGGCGGTCACCTCGCGGGGCTCCTTCGAGATGACCGAGGTGGTCGAGACGCTGGCCGGGTTCACCCGGCAGATGCAGCGCAAGGTCCGCCCGGACACGGTCTGCGTCGGCGCCGCCGCCGCCCTCTGCGGTGCGGTACGGAAATCCGATGGCGTGGTGCGATTCGCCCCCAACATCGGCCTGGAGGACGCCCCCTTCGGCGAGGCGCTCTCCGGCAAACTGGCCCTGGGCCTGCCGGTCGCGGTCGGCAACGACGCCAACCTGGGCGCCCTGGCCGAGCACACCCGCGGCCTGGGCGTCGGCTGCCGCGACCTGATCTACCTGCACGGCGACGTCGGCATCGGCGGCGGCATCATCGTCAACAACCAGCTGCTCGGCGGCGTCTCCGGATACGGCGGCGAGGTCGGCCACACGGTGGTCAACCCCGACGGGCGGCTGTGCGGCTGCGGCTCGCACGGCTGCCTGGAGGCGGAGGTCGGCGAGCGGGCCCTGCTGGAGCACGCGGGCCGCTCGGCCCGGGGCGAGCGCGGCAGGGACGGCATCAGGGCCGTGGTCGAGGCCGCCGACAAGGGCGACATCATCGCCCAGGACGCGCTGCACCGGGTCGGCGACTGGCTCGGCTTCGGGGTGGCCAACCTGGTCAACGTCTTCAACCCGGAGGTCGTGATCTTCGGGGGCACCCTGCGAGAGATCTACCTGGGCTCGGCCGCCCAGGTGCGCAGCCGGCTCAACACCTGCACCCTGGCGGCCTTCCGCGAGTCGTTACGGCTGCGCACCTCGGCGCTGGTGGACGACGCCACCATCGTGGGGGCCGCCGAGCTGGCTTTCGCCCAAGTGCTCGCCGACCCCCTGGAAGTGCTGGCCAGGATCGCTACCTAAGCGACGCGCGCGTTGGAGACCACCCAGGTGTTGCAGGCGGCCGGGGAACCGGCGTCGAAGCCGCGCTCCAGCCAGAAGACCTGGTTGCGGCCCTTGCCGTGCAAGGTGTCGCTGGCGTGCTCGGCCGCCCAGGTGTTGATGTGGTCCCACTCGACGAAGTCGACCGGCAGCGAGTCCTGCACGGCGCTCAGGAACACCCCGGCGAAGCACTCGGCCTGCTGCTCCACCCGGTGGCTGAGCAGGTTCTTGGCGGTCCTGGTGCGGGCCTTCCAGGACAGGTTGTAGTAGGGCATCAGGATGCCGGCGCGCTGCTGCACGTGATGCCCGATCTCGTGCGCCATGGTCTTGGCCAGCACCAGCGGGAACGGCTCCTTGACGTCGTCGGACAGGAGAATCGCGTAGATCGTCTGGTTCTGCGAGCAGTAGTGCGCCCGGTAGGTCTTGGTGAGCTTGCCGCACACGGTCTTGGTGCCGCTGGTCCTGATGACCACCTTCGGCACCCGGTAGGTCCAGCCGACCGCCTTGAACTGCCGCGCCCACATCTGGTTGACGCAGCGATACACCTTGAGCATGTAGCTCTTGACGGCGGCCGCGCTACCCGCGCGCGGCTCGGCGGGCGAGCAGGCGACCGGGTCGACCGCGCCGGACCGGTAGATCTTGTTCTTGGTCAGCACGGTGGGGAAGCCCGCCTGCGCGACCTGCACCTGCGCGACCGGCGCCAGCGCGGGGGCCGCCTGCGGCTGGGCCTGCGCGGTGCCCGCGATGAACAGGACGGCGCTCAGGCCGAGGCCTACTGCGATGAGGGGTGTTCGCATGGGCACAAGACCATATTGCAGTCCATATTCAAGAGTAAAGCAGAGTAAATATTGATTCGTGCGACAAAACTGTGACAGAAGGGGCGTGGGGGGGGCCCCCCCCCCCCCCCCCCCACCCGGGTGGGCCCCCGCGCAGGGCCCGCGTGCGGCCGGAGCCGTG
>NZ_JBDPLV010000012.1:0-208183 GCF_039871605.1 Acrocarpospora sp. B8E8
ACGCGATTGGCGCGTTACGCCTGCTCAACTTCACCAACATCGCCGATGGAACCCGATGGGCACGCGACAACTTCGAACACCCACTGATCGCTCTCGGTCTCACGATGTGAGAACGCATTCAGCCCTGCTCTGGGGGTACCCCCGACCTTGACAGCACGGCATGATAGGAGAAAGGCGAATTACGAGCACCCAGCGTTTACAAACCCCCGCGAGCCGAGATGTAACGAGAGGTAACGCGCGATGGCCAGCAACGGCGGCAACGCCCGCATGTTCTTGACACGAGAATTACGGCGCGCCCGCGAGGCGAAAGGCATGACTCGCCTAGCACTGGCCAAAGCGTTCTATGTAAGCGAAAGCCTGATCAAACAATGGGAAACCGGACGTCGCATCCCCACGACCGAGGACATGGAGAAACTTGACGAGTTGTACGGCATGGCCGGTGTGCTCGTCAGGTTCCGCGAAGATTTCGTCAAGGCAGCGGTACCGCTCGATTCTGGGTACTGTTCCCGCTGGTGATTCTCTACTACGGCTCACTCTTCCCTCTCCGGATTCGTCAACGACGTCCTCACCAGCGCCCGACGTCGACTGGGCCGCAAACCCACCGAGAAATACGTCGGAGTCATCTTCGTCTGCGTGCTCATCGCCTTGGTCGTCGCCGAAGTCGCATTGTTCAGAGCCTTCTTCGGGCTGCTGTTCGATTGACCAGGTTTGGCTGGTAGATCACCCCCGGTCGGGGTACAAACTGCTGCTCGGTTCGCCAGCGTTTATCAGTCCGTTTCGGCTTCCCGACTGTGGCGGGGTGACCGGCTCGCCTGGCGTGGAGTTGGTCGGCGGACCAGAGCAGGGCGGGGCCAGGCGCCCACCTTGACGGGTTGCGGGACCTCGGAGCGTTTGCACGGGTTCTCGAGGGTGCGCCAGGCGATCCCCAGACGGGCGCACGCGTCTTTCTTCGCTGCTCAGATGGCCGCCAATCACAACCACCCTGATAAACTGTAGTCACTTGTTCACCATGGGTATACATGGGTTTGCCATAGTTGGGGAGGGTTGATGCAGGTCGTTCACGCCTACCGGTACGCGCTCGACCCGACCCCGCGCCAGGAGCGTATGCTCCGCTCCCACTGCGGTGCCGCCCGCCTGGCCTTCAACTGGGGTCTGGCGCGGGTCAAGGCCAATCTGGCCCAGCGGGAGGCCGAACGCTCCTACGGCATCCCCGCCGCTCAGCTGACCCCGTCCCTGTCCTGGTCGATGTATTCGCTGCGCAAATCGTGGAACGGGGCCAAGCAGGAAGTGGCGCCGTGGTGGGCGGTGAACTCCAAAGAGGCCTACGCCTGCGGTCTGGACCGACTCGCCACCGCGTTGACGAACTGGAACGAGTCCAGGAAAGGCACTCGTAAGGGCCCGAAGGTGGGCTTTCCCCGATTCCGGTCTAAACGCAAGAAGGCGATGTCGGTGCGGTTCACCACCGGAGCGATCCGCCTGCACGGCCGCACCCACGTGGTGCTGCCGGTAATCGGGCGGGTCAAAACCCACGAGTCCACGCGCAAGCTGGCCCGCCGGGTCGAGGCAGGCACCGCACAGATCCGCTCGGCCACCGTCCGGCTCGAGGCCGGGCGCTGGCTGGTCTGCTTCTCCGTCCAGGTCGAACGCGCCACCACGACGGCGTCCCGGCCGGAGGCGGTGGTTGGGGTGGACTTGGGCGTCAAGACCTTGGCCGTCTACTCCGACGGCCGCCCGCCCACCGCCAATCCCCGGCACCTGGCCGCCGCCTCACGCAAACTCCGCCGCCTGTCCCGGGCGGTCTCCCGCAAACAAGGCCCAGACCGGCGTACCGGACAGAAACCGTCCGGCCGGTGGCGAAAGGCCAATGCCGCCCGTAACCGGATCCATCACCGGGTGGCCACGCTGCGCCGCGATGCCATCCACAAGCTCACCACCGGCCTGGCGGGCGAGTACGGCACGCTCGTGGTCGAAGACCTCAACATCGCCGGGATGGTGAAGAACCGGCGGCTGGCCCGCGCGATCTCCGACGCCGGGTTCGCCGAGATCCGCCGCCGACTCGCCTACAAAACCGAGTGGAAGGGCGGCCGGCTGGTGGTGGCCGGCCGCTGGTTCGCCTCCAGCAAGACCTGTTCCGGATGCGGCGCGGTGAAAGCCAAACTCGCCCTCTCCGAACGCACTTTCACCTGCGCGGATTGCGGCTTGGTCCTGGACCGGGACGTGAACGCGGCGCTCAACCTGGCTTCCCTGGTGAAGCACACCGTCGCCGGGAGTGGCCCGGAGACGACAAACGGACGTGGAGCCGACCATAAGACCCCGCCTGCCGGGGCCGGTGGCTGCGAAACGTCTACCCCGCACCGGGCACCGCCCAGACCAGACGGGGACCTCCGCCCAGCAATGGACGGAACACTGAGAGACACTGAAACTTAGTGAACGGAATACCAGATGAACCGTCAAGAAGCCGACAAGGTCATGGGCCCGATCAGTAATCATGACCTCTTCTTCTGCGGCTTCCACGTTGCCAAGAACAACCCCGAGGTCCAGGTGACCACCATGCACTACTGCGGGATGCGGGGCGAAGGCGACCACGGAATGCACCAGTGCCTCCTGTACGACTCGGTCGGCCCGGGAGCGAAGCTGCTCGGCGTCGAGTACATCGTGTCCGACAAGCTTTTCCGCTCCCTCCCGGACGAGGAGAAGAAATACTGGCACCCACACACCTACGAGGTGCTCGGCGGCGGACTGGTCGCCCCGGTCATGAACCACCAGGAAGAAATGGACTTCATGACAAACCTGCTCACCACCTGGGGCAAGACGTGGCACACCTGGCCCGACCCGACGACCCCGCTGCCGCTAGGCGAGCCGCTGCTGATGTGGTCCCTGACCGGCGACGGCCAGTCGAACCTGGAACTGGTCGCCGAGCGGGACAAGCAGTTCGGGGTGTCCACAGCGAAGGTCCAGGCGGAGCGGGTCGAGGCCATCGGGTACGAGGTGCCGCAGGTGCCACCGCCGAAGTCCGTCGCAACCATCGGCCGGCAATGGACGGCCACGGGCGAGGACAGCCCGACACCCCGGAAGAAATCCTCTTAGTGCTCGAGCGAACCTGGTAAAGCTTGTCGCCGGTGATTGTGGCCCACGCAGTGAAGCTTTTTCATCCTGATAGCCCGGTACAGCAGGTCCGCGCAGAACAGTGCCCCCGGTGAATCTCGCAGGAGCTTGTAGCGGAGTGACCCACCGGCTGCGGCTAGCCCGCGGGGATCACAGACGATGGATCCTGCTCACCCCCGTTCGGGGATGGCTCCGCATAGGTAGGTAGACCCCTCCAGCGGCTCCGGCGTCAGCGTGATTTCGGTGAGACGCTCGGCCAGGAGGAACGCCGGCCCGTCGCTGGGGTGGGTGTGCCTGTAGTCGGAGTCGATCCGCTGCATGGTCTCCACGACCTCATCCGGACAACAGACCATCGCCGCAGGTCCGCGCCATGTCGAGGCGTTCACGCTGCTTCACAGCTGATGGTCCGCCTTCGAGTTGGTCCTCCCCGGATGGGTCTGAAGTACGCGTTCGTACTGAGTATCCGTACTCAGTACTCGTTTCCTGCATTGCGCAAGACTTGTATCAGCGACAACGCGGAGGTGGCGGATTGTCCCCCTGGCCTGGCGGGTCGTCCGTCTCCTGAGAGGCACATTTTCGCGTGCGGGGCGAGGGAGGAAGAGCATGATGGAATCTCCGCAGCGGGTTCCTGCTCGGCGCCTGGCCTGGCTACGTCATGAGCTGGCCCGATGGCAGGCCGGGGGCGTCATCGACGAAGGCACGGCACGGCGCATCGAGGCCGGATACGTCCCCGGCCGGAGGCTCAGCCTGGAGAGGCTGGTGCTGCTGCTCGGCGGCGGCTTCCTCGGCGTCGGGCTGATCTGGCTGGTCTCGGCCAACCTTGACCAAATGTCACCATGGGTCCGATTCGCGGGCATCACGGTGATCTGGATCGCCGCAGCCGTTGCAGGCGAAACCGTACCCCAAGAGGGCGGCCGTCAGGCGGCCAGGCTGGTCACCGTGCTCGCCGGGGGAGGGGTGATCTTCCAGGCGGCGCAGAGCCTGCAGGTCCCCGCCTACACCTCCAGCCTGCTCGGCGTGTGGGCGGTCGGCGCCTTGGCGTACGCGTACGCTGCGGCAGCCTGGGGCCCGCTTGTCATGGCCTTGGTGATCGCATCAGCGTGGTACGGCTGGCTCGTCGGCGAGCAGAGCGGCGGCGCCGGCGCGATCGCCGTCGGGCTGCTCGCCGCCGGCGCGGTGGCGTCCGCCGTCGCGGCGCTCCACGATGGCGGGCGCCTGGCCCGCTTTGCCGGGCCGTGGCGGATGGCCGGGGTGGTGCTGGCGCTTTCCGGGCTGTTCGTTGCCGCCTTCCCCGGCGTGGGCGCGGGCGGCGCGTTCTGGTCGCCGGGGCTGTGGGCGGGACTGGCCGCCGCGGGAGCCGCCATCGCCGCCGCCGTCTTCCTGGCCGGCAGGGACGGAAAGCGGGAGGCGCTCGCACTCGCAGGCATGATCGGGGTGGCGGTGCTGCTGGTGACATGGACCCCGCGGGGCGACTACGGGTACACCGGCGGGTTCAGCGCCGAGCAGACGGCGCGGGCGGTAACCGGCACGCTGACCTACGTGCTGGCGGCCTCCTGGTTCGCCGTCGTCGCAGCCCGGCGTGATCTGTCCTACCTCGTCTACCTGGTGACCGCCGCGCTGGTGATCTTCGTCACCGTGCAGAGCTTCGCCGTCTTCCAGTCCCTGCTCACTGGGGCGGCGCTGTTCCTGGTCCTCGGCCTGGTGTTCATCGGCACGGGCTTCCTGGTGAACTACGGACGCCACCGCCTGATGGAGGCCACCCAATGACGGGTCCGGCCGAGCACCAGATGGACGATTTGACCACAGGGCGTCTGGGAGGAGCCCCGATGAACGGTGCCGACGCCAAGGCGTCTGGGAAGAGGATCCGATGAACAGCCGGTCGGTGTTCTTGTCGCGGCCGGTGCTGGTTGCCGCGGCCCTCGTCCTCCAGGCCGTGCTGCTCGTGGTGGCCGTGGCCCCACAACTGTCGGCGAGGGTGACCGGCTTGGAGTACCGGCTGGCCGTCGGCCCGGTCGACCCGATCGACCCGCTGCGCGGCGCGTACGCCCAGCTCAACTACCCCGGCCTGCCCAATGCCGACGGCCAGCGGCCAGGCCGGGTGTACGTCCCACTGGTGCGTGACGACCGCCTGTGGAAGGGAGCGGGCATCGTACGGCAGCGACCCGCGAGCGCCCCCTACATCGCCTGTGAGTCCTCAGGCTACGGGAGGCTGTCGTGCGGCATCGACAGCCTGTTCCTCTCGCAGGACAAGGCCGCGCGGGTGCAGGACGAGCTAGCGGGCGACCGTACGGCGGCCATCGTCAAGATCGATGCCAACGGCAACGCCGCCGTGGTGGGGTTGGCACCCCGCTGACCTCGCCTGGCGTGGCGGCGTGTGGAGGAGACCGTCGCGCTCCTGTCGGCGCGCTCGCCCAAGCTGCCCGCCGCGTTACGCAAGGCCAAGAAGGACGGGCTGCACCTGCTGGTGCTGGACGGCACCCTCATCCGCACCGACCGGGTGAAGGCCGACCGCCCGTACTTCTCGGGTAAGCACCGGGTACACGGCATGAACATCCAGGTCATCGCCAGCCCGGATGGCACCATCGTGTGGACGTCGGGGGCGTTGCCGGGCAAGACACACGACCTGACCGCCGCCCGGATCTGGGGCATCCTGCGCGCACTGGACCAGGCCGGGATCATCACCTTGGCCGATAAGGCATACCAAGGGGCGGAAACCGAGACGGTGATCACCCCGTACAAGGGCAAGAACAAGCCCGAATCACAGAAGCGGGCCAATCGGTCCCATGCCAAGCTCCGCGGTCCCGGTGAGCGCGCGAATGCCCAGCTCAAAAGCTGGCGCATCCTGCGGAAGCTACGGTGCAGTCCGTCCAAGGCCGGTCACCTGGTCAAGGCTATTGCCGCCCTTCAAAACCACCGAGTCGCCCAAGGATGAAAAAGGTTCAGTGAACCGCCTGACGGGTTTACCTTCCCCATAAGTTTCGTGCTCGGCGAGTAAAAAACCATCTCATCGCCAGGACGTGGCTGGCGAAGACGCGTGTCAGCACCGTGGTCCGCTTGCGTGAAGCCTCCCTGGATGGCCGCTTCAACGTGATCCAGACTGACGGTGTTGATCCAGAATCGCCGATCGGGAGAAGGGACGGCGCGAGCCGAGGTTGCCGACTCGCCCGCGCCGGCCCCACTGTTCACTCTGCCGTCAGTCCCTCAACAAGGCCGGTCGTTGGCCTGCCGAGGAGTCGAGAAAGATCGTCACCGACCCGAGCGAAAACCCCGGCAGCGATGGTTTCATCGAGACTTACCAAGAAGCCGGCCAGCTCGCCGTCCATCCCCGAGTTGATGAGCGCTACCTGCAACTCTTCGGGAGTGACAGGCTGGTAAGTGACCTCTCGCTCCAGCACGACCGACATCGCTTCGGCAATGTCAGCGTAGGTGAAGTTTGTGTCGCCGGAGAGGCTGTAAGTGACATTGCCGTGCCCATCTGTGGTGACAACGACGGCCAATGCCTCAGCCAGGTCCTTCCGGCTGGCTGCTGCAACGTCGGCGTCACCGGTCGCCGCGGCGAGAACGCCGGTGAAGCGGGGGCCTGCCAGCGCCTGAATGTAGTTCTCGATGTACCAGGTGTTCCGCAGGATCGTGTACGTCACACCGGAAGCGGTAAGAGCTTCCTCTGTCGCCCTGTGGTCCGCATTGATCTCGAACCGGTCATCGTCGGCTCGAACTCCGCTGGTGTAGTAGACGTGTCGGACATTCGCGTTCTTCGCAGCCTCGATGACCGACTCGTGCTGAGCAAGGCGATTCGGGTCGCTGCCCGAGATCAACACAATGTCAGAGTGCCTGGCAACCAGTTCTGCGACGCCGACTGAATCCGACAGATCGACGGCAGCAGTGCTGAACCCGGCGGAAGCAAGTTCCCCGAGGCGCAATTGATTCCGGCCGACCGCGGTGATCGTTTCGGGACTGATTCCCCGAGCGACTAGCGCGTCCAGGACGTGGCGACCGAGTGCCCCGGTAGCCCCAAAAACCAGGGTGCTCGCCTCAGGCGCGGTCATGGAGAGTGATCTGGTAGCCGTCGGGGTCGGCGAAGGTGAATGTCCGACCGAAGGGGCCGTCGATCGGTGCGGAGACGATGGTGTGACCGTCGGCGACGAGAGCATCGTGAATGGCCTGGACGTCTGTGGCGTGGAGCCAGATCGCGGCACCGATGCCGGGCTGAGCAACGGATGCGAGGTCGGTGCCGGGAACGACGTCGCGGAGCGCGAACGCGATCGGCTTCGTCTCGAAGACGACGGCGTGTGGGGGCCCGGCCTGCGAGCGAACGAGGCCGAGGTACTGCTCGTAGAACGCCTGCGAAGCGTCGAGGTCACGCGCTTGCAGCGAGATGAAGTCGGGGCCAATGGCGGGCAAGATGATGCTCCTTCACTTCGTGTCAGATTTCTGACACAGACCAATGTATGTCAGAATGCTGACATGAGTCAAAACGGTGTCGGCATCGACCTGGACAAATCACTGGGCTACCTGCTGAAAGAGGCTTCGAGCGCCCTCCGCGCAGCCATGGAAGAGGTGCTGCGGCCACTCGGGATGAGCGTGACGCACTACTCCTGCCTCGAACTGCTGGCTCAACGGCCGGGCTTGTCGAACTCCGAGCTCGCGCGGCGCGCGTTCGTGACACGGCAGTCGATGAACGTACTGCTCCAGGCTCTGGAACGAGAGGGCTACGTGACCAGGCCCGCGGAGGCGCCCGTCGGGAAGGTTCTTCCCACGCGGCTCACGCCTCGCGGCCGACGGAGGCTCGAGAAGGCGAGCGTAGCGGTCCGGTCCGTCGAGGTCAGAATGCTGGCCGGCATGACCGAGACCGAGCAGTCAGGCGCGTTCCGGATCCTGCAAAGCATGATTCATTCCCTGCGCGATGGCAACGACGGTGCATAGCTCGTTCCCCGGCGCACGTCTCGTCGCGCCCGGATAGGAGTGCAGCCGAGCATGAAACCGTGCGGACGGACCTCGGAAACCGACAGACCTCGACTACACCCTCTTCTGCGAAGAGCCCTCAATCGGTCGCCATCTGTGCTTGGTGACCTGGCGGTTCGAGGCTTCTCGTGCCAATTTCTGGGGCCTTCTCCAGGGCAGCTAGGATTTGCGATGGTTCCGCCAGCAAAGTCGGGTGATGCTCGATATAAACAAGCTCCCGCTGGGTTAGGTTGCGCACGTAGATCGTCCCAGAAATCTTCGCCAGAAGGATCGAGCCGACTTGGATTGACGCGTCGGAGGTCGCATCTTGTGCATGCGGAACGTGGAACTCCCGTCAGGGTTCGGAACACCGTGACCGGTAAGTCGGAGGCGACGAGGGCCGAAATCCTGGGGGGGGGGGGGAACCGAATGCCCAAGAAGCGCCGAAAGGCGACAGAAACCCCAGGCCGTTGCGATCGGCTCCCATACGAACGACGTTTCCGCAGCTCAGTGACCTGCCAGGCGTCACACCGGCAGGTCACGAAGCCGCAGGTCAGCGCTAGATGCGGAAGAACAGGTTGAGGAAGCGATTTGCCAGGTTCAGGTCGCCGCGGATCGTGCCGAAGTTTCCCCGGCCGAATGTGGTGAGGACCATGCTGGCCGCGTCGAACTCGATCACCGCGGGGAGGTCGCTGACGTCCCCAGGGGCGTACGCCATGCCCTCAGGGCCGATGTCCACGCGGAAGTCGCCGCCGTTGCGGCCGCCGATGCGCAGGCCCACCGAGAACGATGTCAGGTCGGCGTCGGCCTTGATCGTGTACTGCCAGAGGACCAGCATGAACGGCACCAGCAGGTCGGCGGCGTCGCCGGACATGGCGTGGTTGCGGCCGGTGCCCTCGCGGATGTCCCAGGAGTGCACGCCGAAGTCCATCAGCTGCCCGGCGGCGTAGAAGTAGGCGGGCACGGGGCCCATGTATGGATGAACCACGAGGAACCCGGTCCAGTCCTCGGGGCTGAGGTCGGTCAGGATGCGCTGCATCTTCTCGAAGTCGGTGCGAGCCCGGTCGAGCAGTTCCTTCTGTGTGGTGTTGCGGAACGAGATCGCCTGCTCGTTGACGCGGGCGCCCATCGCGGGCAGCCCGTACGGATCGTCGGCCTGTGCCCCGGCACGGGCCACGTCGAAGGCGGCGAAGTAGCCCTCGGTGGTGTCGACGAGGTGGGCGACGACGTCCCTGACGTGCCAGCCCGCGCAGGCGGTGGGGGCTTCCCAGGCCTCCTCGGGTTCCGCGAGAGCGAAGAATCGCTCGGCCTCCTCGCGTACCACCCGCAGGATGGTGTCTTTGCCTTCGACGCTGGTGGCGTCCCATTCGCTCATGTCAGGTCTCTTTCGCCTGGGGGGGCTGGCGGTGGGCCTCCCGGCAGGCGGAAACGCCTCCCCGTCGAGGCCAATTGAAGATTCAATCAAATCGGCGGAGATGTCAAGAGTTAGCCGGGGGCTTCGGAGTCGCAGCCGACGATCTCGGTGGCGAGGCGGGTGAGCAGGTCGGTGAGCTGGGGGTTGGCGTCGGGGTCCCAGCCGTCCAGGTGGCGGGCCAGCGCGGCCCGCCGTACGCCGATGATGCGCTGGGCCGCCTTCAGGCCGGGGCCGGTGATCACCAGCTGCGGCTCGGCGCGCTCGATCAGGCCGCGGTCGACCAGCGGCTGGAGGTACGGGATGCCCTGCTCGGCGGTGTATCCGGCGCGTTCGGCAAGGACGGCGCGGTTGATCCTGCCCTCGCGGGCGACCCGGCAGAGCGCCCAGGTGGTTCCGGCGGAGAAGCTGTATCCGGCCCGGCGGGCCAGGTCGGTGTAGAGGGAGACCGCGGCGGGGTCGTGGCGCATCAGGCGGCTGAGGGCGCGCTCGATCTCGGCCTGGGAGGAGTCGGCGCGGGGGCGGCCGTACCCGTCGCCCAGGTCGGAGCACGCCGTGCTGATGCTGGTGCGCAGGGGGACCTGGCGCAGGAACCAGGCGACGGCGAAGCCGAGGAGGGTGATGGGGGCGGCGTACAGGAAGATCGCGGTGATCGACTCGGAGAAGGCGTGCAGGATCCGGGCGGCGGCCTCGGTCGGCAGCCGAGCGAGGACCTGGGGGTCGCCCTGGATGAGCGTGGGGTCGAAGTCGAGCGGCAGGCGCTGGCCGCGCAGCGCGGTGGTGATGTGGCCGGCCAGCTGGCTGGCGAAGATGGAGCCGAAGACGGAGACGCCGAAGGAGCCGCCGATGGAGCGGAAGAAGATGACCGAGGAGGTCGCGACGCCGAGGTTGCGGTAGTCGATGATGTTCTGTACGGCGATCACCAGCACCTGCATGACCAGGCCCAGGCCCGCGCCGAGCACGAAGAAGTAGAGGCCGCAGAGCACCAGCGAGGTGTGCTCGTCCACCGTGTGCAGCAGCAGCATGCCGGCGGTGGCGACGGCCATGCCGAGGATGGGGAAGCTCCGGTAGTGGCCGGTCCTGCTGATCAGCTGGCCGGTGGTGATGGACATGCCGAGCATGCCGATCATCAGGGGCAGCAGGTAGAGGCCGGAGGTGGTGGCCGAGACGCCGTGCACGACCTGGAGGAAGAGCGGCAGGTAGGCCAGCGATCCCATCATGGCGAAGCCGGCGATGAAGCCGAGCGCGGAGCAGACGGTGAAAACGCCGATCCGGAACAGGTGCGGCGGCAGGACCGGCTCTGCGGCCTGGCGCTCGACGCGCAGGAACAGCGCCAGCAGCGCGACCGCGGCGGCGGCCAGGACGAGGATCACCGGGGAGTCCCAGCTCTGCTGGGTGCCGCCCCAGGTGGTGATCATCACGATGCAGGTGACGGCGGCGGTGAGCACGGCGGCACCGCGGAAGTCGATGCTGTGCGCGGTGCGGTCCGGCCGCCCGGGCAGGGTGGCGGTGATCGCCGCCAGCGCGACCAGGCCGATGGGCAGGTTGACGTAGAAGACCCAGCGCCAGGAGAGGTGGTCCACGAACAGGCCGCCGATGAGCGGGCCGACCACGCTGGCGAAGGCGAAGACCCCGCCGAACAGGCCCTGGTAGCGGCCTCGGTCGCGCGGGGCGACCACGTCGCCGATGATGGCCATGGCCAGCGCCATCAGGCCGCCGCCGCCCAGGCCCTGGAGCGCCCTGAAGAAGATCAGCTGGGCCAGGTCCTGGGCCAGGCCGCAGAGCGCGGAGGCGCCCAGGAAGATCGCGATCGCGAGCTGGAAGAGCCTCTTGCGGCCGTACTGGTCGCCGAGTTTGCCCCAGAGCGGTGCGGAGACGGTCGCGGCCAGCAGGTAGGCGGTGACCACCCAGGACAGGTGGTTGAGGCCGCCGAACTCGCTGACGATGGTGGGCAGCGCGGTGGAGACGATGGTCTGGTCGAGGGCGGCCAGGAGGAGGGTGAGCATGAGCGCTCCGATGATCACCCAGATGCCGCGATCAACCTTTCCCCCCATGGATCACAATGTCCCCACCCGGCCTTGTTTCATGCTTGATATCCGGTTTATGGAGATGCTGGCCGCGAAGATCGCCAGGCCGGTCAGGAACAGGATCGAGATCAGCAGTAACGCGATTGCCACCAGCGCGAAGACGACCGCCAGTGACAACAGCACGCCTGCGAACTCGGCCATTCGCCCTCCATGATCTAGGTCACAGGAGCGCTTGCCCGCTATGAATGGATAAATGCCTTACCTAGTGGCCAGGTCACAGCCTTACGCCCGATCCGGACGGCAGCACGTCCAGGCGGCGCAGGATCACACCCTCGCGCAGGGCCCACGGGCAGAGCTCTAAGGCGGGCAGGTCGAACAGGTCCATGGTGGCGTCGGCGACCAGCGCGCCCGCCAGCAGCTGGGGGGCGCGGCCGACGGAGACGCCGGGGAGGGAGTTGCGCTTGGCCGAGCTCATCTCGGCCAGGCGGCCGGTCCAGCTGGTGACGGCCTCGTGGGTGAGCGAACGTTTGGTGTAGGGGCCCTCGCTGGAGGGGGCGGCGCCGGCGATCCTGGCCAGCTGGCGGAAGGTCTTGGAGGTGGCGACGGTGTGGTCGGGCCTGCCGTACCGGATGACGCCGCCGACGGTGCGGCCGATCTCGGCGCGGATGTGGCGGCGCAGCGCGCGTACCTCGTCGGCGGGGGGCGGGTCGGCGGTGAACCAGTCGCGGGTCAGGCGGCCCGCGCCGAGCGGCAGCGAGACGGCGGTGTCGGGCTGCTCGTCGATGCCGGAGGCGATCTCGAGCGAGCCGCCGCCGATGTCGATGACCAGCAGCCGCCCCGAGGACCAGCCGAACCAGCGGCGCACGGCCAGGAACGTGAGGCGGGCCTCGTCGGCACCGGACAGGACCTGGATGTCGACCCGGGTCTCGTCCTTGATCTGGTTGAGCACCTCCTCGCCGTTCACCGCGTCCCGGACGGCGGAGGTGGCGAAGGCGACGAGATCCTCCACGCCCTTGTCCTCGGCGATGCGCATCGCCTCCCGGACGAAGCCGTGCAGCTGCTCGGCGCCCTGCGCCGACAGCCGATCACCGTCGAGATGCTCGGCGAGCCGCAGCTCGACCTTGTGGGAGTACGCGGGCAGCGGCCGGGCCCCCTGGTGCGCGTCCATCACCAGCAGGTGCACCGTGTTGGATCCGACGTCGAGGACACCTAGTCGCATGAAGGCGACGTTACCGCCTGCATATAACCGTTCATCCCGCCGTTATCTCTCCTTGATACCGGCGCGATCTCACGTTCGAGCCCGGAAGGCGGCGGTTTTCACCCGGTTCTGGCACGCGGTGGAACAGAACCGGCGGGTGCCGTTGCGGGACACGTCCACATAGACGCGGTCGCACCGGTCGGCCGTGCAGACGCCGAGGCGGTCGTGCAGCTCGCTGCCCAGCACGATGGCCAGGCCGGTCGCGCAGGACGCGGCGTAGTCGCCGCCGAAGGTTCCATCGGTGCCGTGGAAGTGCACATGCCAGGGTTCGCCGTCGTGGTGGGACAGGTGCGGCCTGGCCCGGGTGTCGACGAGCAGCCGGTTGAGCGTCCCGGCGGCGTGATCCAGATCACCCGCGGCCACGGCCTCGAAGACCACGCGCAGGTCCGGCGCGTAGCCCGCGAGCTCCGCCGCCTCCTCGTCGGTGACCTCCCGCCGCGCCCGCACCGCCTCGGCCACGGCCTCGCGCCGCTGCTCTCCCTCCGGAACCTGGTACGGCCTGCCGCGCCGTTCCCCCGGGGTGAGTACGTTCACCAAGGCCACCGCGATGGCCACGACCATGTCCGAGTGACTGTTGAAATTCACTTGACCAGTTACATCCTCTTTGTCTAGCGTGTGACTGTCGAAATGATAGACGACAGTGACAAGGGGAGTCGCGATGCTGAGCCACGATCATGCCCACGCCTGGATCGAACGCTGGGACCGCCAGCAGGAGGGCTACCTCCCCGACCGCGAGGAGCGCTTCACCGCGCTCATCGACGCCGTCGAAACCGGACGCCCCGACCCCGTCGTGATCGACCTCGGCTGCGGCCCCGGCTCCCTGAGCGCCCGCCTCCTGAACCGCCTCCCGGACGCGACCGTGATCGCCGTCGACACCGACCCGCTCCTGCTGGCCCTAGGCCGCGCCGAATACGACGGCCTCCCCGGCCTGCGCTTCGTGGATCGGGACCTGCGCGTCCCCGGCTGGACCGAGGCGCTCGGCCTCCCCCGCCCCGCCGATGTGGCCGTCAGCACCACCGCCCTGCACTGGATCCCGGGAGACCAGCTGAAGAACGTCTACGCGGAGCTGGCCGGGGCGCTCCGCCCAGGTGGCATGTTCCTCAACGGCGACCACCTCGCGGTGGCCGACGCCCGGCTGGACGCTCTCGAAGTGGCGCTCGGAACCCGCGCCGCCGAACGCCTGTTCGCCGCGGATCCCCCGGAGGACTGGGCGTCCTGGTGGGCCGCCGTGGCCGCCGATCCCGAACTCGAAGCCCTCAACCTCGACCGCGACCGCCGCAAAGCCTCCGCGGGCCACCACGGCTCGGAATCCGGCCTGCTCTCCACCCACGTGAACGCCCTGCGAGCCGCCGGGTTCACCGAGATCGGCACCCTGTGGCAACGCGGCAACGACCGCCTGCTCTGCGCGCTGCTGCCTTAAGGACTACGTCGCGGGCCCATCGGCCGTGTCCATCAACGGCAGCCGGAGCACGAATCGCGCACCCCGCGGCGTGTCCTCGATCAGCAGAGTTCCGTTGTGCGCCTGCGCGATGTCCCGGGAGATGGCCAGGCCGAGTCCGCTGCCTCCGGGCTCGCGGCGCCGGGCGGCGTCGAGCCTGACGAAGCGTTCGAAGACGCGTTCGCGGTCCTGGGGCGCGATGCCGTCGCCGTCATCGGTCACCGTCACCACCGCCTGGCCGTCCGTACGCTCGGCGGTGACCTCGACTTCGGTGTCGGCGTGCCGCCGGGCGTTGGCCAGGAGGTTGCTCAGGATCCGGATCAGCTGGATGCGGCTGCCCGAGACCTTCACCTCACGGTCGATGTGGACGTGCACCGGCACGCCGTCCGTCAACGTCGCCGTCTCCTGCGCGATCAGGGCGCTGAGGTCGATCGGCTCGTGCGCGGCGGGGTCGTCGGCGCGGAGACGGGACAACACCAGCAGGTCGTCGACGATCGCCACCAGCCGGTCGGTGACCGACAACGCCTTGTGCACGGTTTCGCGGGGGTCTACGTCACCGGGATAGAGGACCGCCTCTTCCAGCTGGGCATGCAGGCCGGCGAGCGGGTTCCTGAGCTCGTGGGACGTGGTGGAGGCGAATCGGCGTTGCAGTTCCACCGACTCCTCCAGGCGGGCCAGCGTCTGGTTGACGGTGAAAGCGAGGCGCGCGAACTCGTCGCACCCCGGCGGCTGCGGCACCCGCAGGCTCAGGTCACTCACCGTGATCTCCGACATTCGCTCCCGGATCGCCTCCACGCGGCTCATCATCCGAGTCGAGAATTGCCAGTTTCCCCACGTGACGAGGGAGGCGACCAGGAGAACTCCGGCGGCGGTGCCGACCTCCAGGCCATGGGAGGCCAGGATGGCCGGTTCGCGCATGCCGACGTACACGAACGAAGGCTCACCCTGCCCAAGCAGGCGGTTGGTCTGCGGGAGGAGCCGGCTGGCGGTGAACAGGATGCACCCGCCTTGCGGGGAGCACGCCGTACCGCCCTGGATCCGGTCGTCGGCCGGGGGCCGCAGCGTGCTCAGGGGCGGCAGGCCCGCCGCCGCCTCGCTGGCGGCGACCACCTGGCCACGGGAGTCGACGAGCTGAAGCAGGTCGACGCTGGCCGGCGTCGTCGACGACGGTATCCTGCCCGGCTCGAAGGACCCGATCCACTCGGTGGAGGCTCGCTGGGTCTCATGGAAAGCGTGATCCCGGACCCTGTCCAGGATCAGGAAGTCAAGGCTGACACCGATCACGGTGAGGAAGACCAACGCCAGCAACCCGACGCCAAGCGTGGTACGCGCCCGAACCGAATGCGGCAGAAACGAGGCCCACCCGCTCCCCAACACAACCCTCCTCCTTGTAAAAGCCCAGGTCAGGATGTTGTCAAGGATAGTCATGGGGAGAGTAACCACACGCCAAGCCACCCATATCAGACCAAACACAGGCCAACGCTTTACCGATGCGCGCCCACCCGATCCCCGTGCGCGAGCACCTGAGGGCGCGGCACGGCGTCTGCGAGAAGATGGTGGGTGCCGTCGGTGACCACGTTGAGGTAGGCGTCCTTGACGTCGGGTACGTGGGACTGGATGGCGCGGATGAACAGCGAGCCGAAGACCGCGACGCCGAGGGAGCCGCCCCGGGTGCGGAAGATGTTGACCGAGATCATGCAGGCGTTCAAGCACATCCTCCCCGCCGGCCTGACCGACGGTCGCGAACCCGATCCCCGATCGCACGAGGGCTACCACTGGCTGTACGTCCTCAACGGCCGCCTACGCGTCGTACTCGGCGACAAAGACTTCATCCTCACGGACGGCGACCGCCCGCCAGCACGACCGGTCCACCCGAGTACGACGGCTGTTAGGGCAGGCCCGCGTAGTTCTCCGCCAGTTCGGCGGCGGCGTGGCGGGAGTCGGCGATGCGGTGGAGCTGGGAGAGCTGGAGGCGGGTGTCGAAGGGGGTCTGGTCGGGGGCGCGGTGGAGGAGGGTTGTCATGAAATAGGAGAAGTGTTCGGCGCGCCAGACGCGGCGGAGGCAGGCGTCGGAGTAGGTGTTGAGGAGGTCGGGGGAGCCGGTGGTGAACCAGTGCTGGAGGGCTCTGGCGAGGGTGACGACGTCGGCGATCGCCAGGTTGAGGCCTTTGGCGCCGGTAGGGGGCACGATGTGGGCGGCGTCTCCGGCCAGGAAGAGGCGGCCGTGGCGCATGGGTTCGGTGACGAAGCTGCGCATGGGGGTGACGGACTTCTGGGTGATCGGGCCGCGCATCAGCTTCCAGTCGGCGTCGATCGCGAAGCGGGCGTCCAGCTCGTCCCAGATGCGGTCGTCGGGCCAGTCGTCGGGGTCGGTGTCGTTGGGGACCTGGAGGTAGAGGCGGCTGACCGTGGGGGAACGCATGCTGTGCAGGGCGAAGCCGCGGTCGGAGTGGGCGTAGATGAGTTCCTCGCAGGACGGGGGGACGTCGGCGAGGATGCCCAGCCAGGAGTAGGGGTAGTCCCGTTCGTACACGCGGGCGCCGGGGATCGCGGCGCGGGAGATGCCGTGGAAGCCGTCGCAGCCGACGACGAAGTCGAAGCCCAGTTTCTCCTCGACGCCGTCGCGGACGAAGGTGAGCATGTCGTCCTCGATGGAGATCGCCTCGGCTTCGAAGAGCAGCGGGCCGCCCTCGGCGAGCTGGAGCGCGACCAGGTCCTTCACGATCTCGGTCTGGGCGTAGATCATCACGCTGCGGCCGCCGGTCAGGGCCGGGAAGTCGAGGTGGTGGCTCTGGCGGTCGAAGCGCAGTTCGATACCGTGGTGGACCAGGCCCTCGCGGTCCAGCCGCCCGGCGGCCCCGCAGGCGCGGAGCGCGTCGACCGTGCCCTGTTCCAGCATGCCGGCCCGCTGGCGATGTTCCACGTACGCGCGATCCCGGTGTTCCAGGACGATCGAGTCGATTCCGGCGTTGTGCAGCATCCTGGCCAGCAGCAGCCCGGCCGGACCGGCTCCGACGATGGCGACGGTGGCGAACATCAGGTCCTCCCAAGGGTGCGCTGCGCGACGGCGAAGGCGGCGTTGGCCGCGGGCACGCCGCAGTAGACGGCGGTCTGCAGCAGGACTTCCTTGATCTCGTCCGGGGTGAGGCCGTTGCGGAGCGCGGCGCGCACGTGCATGGCCAGCTCGTCCAGGTGGCCGCCCGCGACCAGCGCGGTGAGCGTGACGCAGCTGCGGGTGCGCCGATCCAGGCCCGGGCGGGTCCAGATCTCGCCCCAGGCGTAGCGGGTGATGAAGTCCTGGAAGTCGGCGGTGAAGTCGGTGGTGCCGGCGATGGCCCGGTCCACGTGCTCATCGCCGAGTACGGCCCGCCGCACGCTCATCCCATCCGGCGCGGGCAGGTGGCTGCGCAGGGCGGCCAGCACGGGTTCCGGGCGTTCGACGCCGGCCAGGTGGGCGGCGTGGGCGATCTCCACCAGGGTGGCGCCGGGGATGCCGTCGGCGAGTTCGCGGGCGACGGCGGGCGGGGTGGCGGGGTCCTCCCGCCCGGCGACGATCAGGGTGGGCGCGGTGATCCTGGTCAGCTCCGCGCGCAGATCGTAGCCGGAGAGGGCGTCGCAGCAGGCCGCGTAGCCCTCGGGGTCGGCGGCGGCCAGATCGGCGGCCAACCGCTGGGCCGCAGGTGTGCGCGCTCCCGCCGCCGTGAACCACCGGCCGAGCGCCACCTCCACGAGCGGAGCCGTCCCCTGGGTACGGACGAGGGCTGCCCGCTCCCGCCAGCCGTCCGGTTCCCCGAATCGAGCGGCCGAGCACACCATGGCCAGCGATTCGACCCGATCCGGGTGACGCACCGCCAGCCAGGCTCCGATCGCTCCGCCAAGGGAGATCCCCGCGTAGTGGAATCGTCCGGCACCGAGCGAGTCCGCCAGGTCGAGCACTCTCCCCGCGAGTTCGTCCATCGACGAGAGCGCTTCGACCGGAGATCCCCCGTGCCCGGGAAGGTCGAAACGGACGATGGTGAAATGGCGTGCCAGCGCGGGGACCTGCGGCTCCCACACGGCCAGCGAAGTCCCGAGTGAAGGACCGAGCATCAGGACCGGAGCATCGGCGGGACCGTCGATTCGATGATTGAGCACCGCCCGGTCAGACATCGTGATCGCCCGCGGGTCGCCGGGTGAGCGCCCGGTCCGTCAAGGCCGGGGCCGAACCGAGATAGGTGGCCGGGTCGCAGAGTTCGTCCAGGTCGGTGATGTTCAGGTCGCCCGGGGCGAGCTCCCCGAGGATGGCCTGCCGGAGGGTGACGCCCTCGGCGATGACCCGGCGGGAGGCGCGTTCCATGAGGGCGCGGGCCTCGCGGCGGCCCAGTGTGGGGGTCAGGGCGGCGCTGAGGCGTTCGGCGACGAGCATGCCGCGGGTCAGGTCGAGATTGACGCGCATGCGGGCGGGGTCCACCCGGAGGCCCTCCGCGAGGGTGGCGGCGTGGGCGGCCGAGCCTCCGGCGTGGCGGAGCAGGTCGCGCAGCGGGGACCATTCGGCGTGCCAGGCCCCGGAGGGGCGTTCGTCCTCGGCGGCGAGCGAGCCGTACAGGATGGCGAGGAGGGACGGCGTGGTGCGGGCGGCGGCGGCGATCAGGGTCGCGCCGACGGGGTTGCTCTTGTGCGGCAGCGCCGAGGAGCCGCCGCCGGCGCCTTCGGCCACTTCGGCGATCTCGGTCCTGGACAGGACCAGGACGTCCCCGGCCATCTTGCCGAGCGCCCCGGCGGTGAACGCGAGCGCGGAGCCGAGATCCACGACGGGGGTGCGCAGCGTGTGCCAGGGCAGCCTCGGCTCGGCCAGGCCGAGTTCCCTGGCGAATCCGGCGAGCAGCCGCCGCTCGTCCACGCGGGGGATGAACGCCTCGAACGCGGCCATCGTCCCGGCGGCCCCGCCCAGCTGGGCGGGGAGGACCACGGCGGTCAGGCGGTCGCGGGCGTCCAGCACCAGATCCCGCCAGCCCGCCGCCTTCAGCCCGAAGGTGGTCGGCACGGCGTGCTGGGTCAGGGTACGGCCCGCCATCGGCGTGTCCCGATGGGCGGCCGCGAGGCGGGCCAGCGCGACGGCCACCCGATCGAGGTCGGCGGTGATCGTGTCGCGGACGCGTTCGGCCACCAGCATGAACGCGGTGTCCATGATGTCCTGGCTTGTCGCCCCCAGGTGGGCGTCGGGCGCGCGCTGGGTGAGGGCTTTGACTAGGGGAATCACTGGATTTCCGCCGGATCTCGCGAGCAGCGCGAGGGTCCGCGTGCCCTCCCGGGCCAGCGCGTCGGCGGCCGCCATGACGTCCTTGACCGCGCCCTCCGGGATCAGCCCCTCCGCCGCCTGGGCCCGGGCCAGGGCGACCTCCGCGTCCAGCAGGGCGCGCAGGAAGGCGAGGTCGCCGGTGGCGGCCTCCGCCGGGGAGCCCGCCCAGATCGGAGCGATAAGTCCGGCGTCAGGCGAAAAATCATCGGAATTCAAGAAAGACCGTCTCCCGATCACCTTGGAGGTGAATGTCGATACGGTGTGCGCCGCCGGGTTCCGCCACGGCCACCAGGGTGGCGCGGCGGCCGGGTTCGAGCGAGGCCAGCAGCGGGTCGGCCGTGCTGTCCTCAAAATAGATCCGGGTGTACAGATGCCGCAGCAACCCGCGCGCGAACACGCACACCGAAATATACGGAACCCGCCCGGGCCCGGTGGCTCCCGGCGGAAACGTCCGTATCGCCCAGTGCCCGTCGGCGTCGGTCGCCACCCGGGCGAAGCCGGTGAACCGCACGCCGTCCCGCCCGGGGAACGACCCGTCCACGTGATCGCGCCGCATCGAGCCGGGCTGGCCGTCGAGCCCGCCGGAGGGATCGGCCTGCCAGAACTCCAGGAGCGCGTCCGGCACGGGATCCCCCGCGCCGTCGTACACGAAACCGCGTATCACCACGGCGTCCGGGTGCCCGGCCGGGGCCAGGTCTCCCCCGCCCGCCTGCGGCAACGCGTACCCGAAGAAGGGACCCACCGTCTGCGAGGGCGTCGGCTTCATCGGCCTTCCTCCATCCACGTCGCCGCAGGGCCGTCGAGCACGATGTCCCACCGGTATCCGAGGGACAATTCCGGAATGGACAGATCATGATCGTACGTGGCGATCATGCGCTGCCGGGCGGCCTCGCTGGGCACCGAGTTGAAAATCGGGTCGTAGCGGAAGAGCGGGTCGTTGGGGAAGTACATCTGGGTGACCAGCCGCTGGGCGAAAGCCGTACCGAATATGGAGAAGTGGATGTGGGCGGGCCGCCACGCGTTGAGGTGGTTGCGCCAGGGGTAGGCGCCGGGCTTGATGGTGGTGAAGGAGTAGCGGCCCTCGTCGTCGGTGAGGCAGCGGCCGGTGCCGGTGAAGTTGGGGTCCAGGGGGGCGGGGTGCTGGTCGCGGTGGTGGGCGTAGCGGCCGGCGGCGTTGGCCTGCCAGACCTCCACCAGCTGGCGGCGCACCGGCCTGCCGTCGCGGTCGAGGACCCGGCCGGTGAGGGTGATGCGCTCGCCGAGCGGCTCGCCCAGGCCGTGGCGGGTGAGGTCGCGGTCGAGCTCGGTCACGTCGGTGACGCCGAAGACCGGGCCGCGGAGTTCGGTGTCGGCCTGCTCGGTGAGGATCAGCGGCTGGTGCGGGTGGCGGAGCACGGTGCTGCGGTAGGGCTTGTAGTCGCGCAAGGGGTGCTCGGGCTCCGGCTCACCCCCGGCGACCGCCTTCGCCACGGCGGTGCTGATATCGGCGATCTCGCGGTCGATATCGGCCTGGGTGTCAGGCATCTGAGGCTCCTCGATCGGATAGTTCACGGAGTGCGGCGAGTTCCATGGAGGTCGGCGGCCCAGTCACGCCGACGTCGGGCGCGACGCGGAGTTTCCAGCCGGTGGCGTCGCACACCTGCTCCACCGACACGCCCGGATGCAGTTCGGTCAGGACGAGCTCGGCCGTGTCCGGGTCGGGCCGCAGCACGCCGAGGTCGGTGATGACCGCGACGGGGCCCGCGCCGGGCAGGCCGAGCCTGGCGCGATCCCCCGGCCCTGAGCCGTGGCCGACGGTGGTGACGAAGTCCAGCCGTTCGACCAGGTTGCGGCGCGAGTGGCGCAGCACCATCAGGACCTTCCCGCAACTGGCCGCGATCTCCGGGGCTCCCCCGGCGCCGGGCAGGCGGCCCTCGGGACGGCCGGGGCCCCGGTCGATCACGGTGGTGTTGATGTTGGCGTAACGGTCGACCTGGGCGGCGCCGAGGAAGCCGACGTCGATGCGCCCGGCCTGGAGCCAGTAGTTGAAGATCTCCGGGACCGAGACGACCGCGTCGGCGGTGTCGGCCAGCTCGCCGTCGCCGATGGACAGCGGCAGCCGGGACGGCTTGGAGCCGAGCGTGCCGGACTCGTAGATCAGTACGAGGCCGGGCTCGATGGTCCGGCGGGCCAGGTTGGCGGCGGCGCTGGGCAGGCCGATGCCGACGAAGCAGGTGCGCGCCCCGGCCAGCGCGCGGGCCGCGTTGACGGTCATCAGCTCGTCGGAGGTCCAGCTCACGCCGCCTCCAGGACGTGCGCGCGCATCCAGGCCAGGAAGGTGTCCCGATCCCTGGAGATGGGATCCCAGGCCTGGTAGAAGTCGTTGTCGCGGACGGTGTATCCCGCTGTGTACGACGGGTGCGCGCCGTTCGGGGCGACCGCGATCGCGTGCACCGACCAGGACGGCAGCACGACCGCGCCGGGCCGGGGATCGAGCGCGTCCACGACCTCCTCGACCGTCACCAGCACCCGCTCGGCGGCCAGCGCGGCCTCCTTCTGCACCCCGACCAGCCCCCACAGCTGCACGTTCCCGGCCCGGTCGGCCCGCTGCGCGTGGATCACGGTCACGTCGGGGTTGACGGCGGCCACGGCCGCCAGTTCCTCCCCGGTGAACGGGCAGCGCACGGTCGAGATGGTCGGCGAGCGGCCCGGCAGGTCGCTGCCGCGATAGCCGCGCAGCACCGCGAACGGCAGCCTCGACGCCCCGGCGACGTAGCGGTTGGCCATCCCGGCGTGGCTGTGCTCGTCGAGTTCGAGCGGCCGCGGCCAGCCGTTCTCGACCGCGTCGCGGAAGCGATGCAGCGAGCCGACGCCCGGGTTGCCGCCCCAGGAGAAGACCAGCTTGCGGGCCGCGCCCATGCCGATCAGCTGGTCGTAGATCACGTCGGGGGTCATCCGGACCAGGGTCAGGTCGGTGACGCCCTGCCGGATCACCTCGTGCGCGGCGGCGAACGGGATCAGATGCGTGAACCCCTCCATCGCCACCGTGTCCCCGGGGCGGACGAGGGCGGCGACCGCCTCCCGCAAGCTCAGGATTTCCGCCATGTCCCCTTCTGTTCGCCTGATGAACTAATGTTCATAATTGATGACCGACAGGAGTCTCCCCCTGGGACAGGACACATGTCAATGACGCACGAGGGCCGGGTCGGCCCGCTGGAGCGCGGGCTGGCGGTCCTGCGGGCCATGTCCGAGATGGCCGACATGGCGGATGTGGACGCCATCCGGCCCAGTGATCTGACCCGCCGTACCGGCCTGGCCCGCTCGACGGTGGACCGGGTGCTGGCGACCCTGGTCCGGCTGGGTTACGTCCGGGAGTCCGATCGGTCGGTACGGCTCGCGCCGCGCCTGATGGAGCTGGGCAACGCGTACCTGGCCGGAAGCGGCATCCCGGAGGCGCTGGAGCCGCTGGCCGAACGCCTGGCCGACGAGTTCGACGAGTCGGTCTCGGTGGCGGTGCCGGACGGGGCCGGGGTGCGGTTCGTGACGCAGATCACCCGGCGGCGGACCATGTCGCTGGCGTTCCGGATCGGCGACCTGCTTCCGGCGGAACGCTGCGCTCCCGGCGCCCTGTTCGCGGCGGGCTGGACGGCCGGGGACTGGGCGCGCTGGCGGTGTGCGGGCGGCCTGGCCATGGCTGTGCCGCGCGATCCGGGCGCCGAGGACGACTTCCGCCGCCGGGCGCGGGCGGCGGGGGACGGCTGGGCGGAGGACGATCAGCTCATCGAGCCGGGCCTGATCGCGGTCGCGGTTCCGGTGCGGGACGGGCGCGGGCGGCCGGTGTGCGCGATCAGCGTGGTGAGTCACACCAGCAGGCACTCGATCGGCTCGCTGGCCGGGCACGTGCTGCCGCGGTTGCGGGCGGAGACGCCCGTCCTCGATCACCGCCCTGCCGAGGCGCGGCCGCACGCTGGGGCGGCCGACTCGTCCAGGCGGGTGAAGGAGGAGGTGGGGGCGGAGTTCCTGCAGTCGCTGGCGCGCGGGCTCGGAGTGCTGGCGAGCCTGGGGCGGGCGCGCGGCGGCCTGACCTTGTCGGAGGTGGCCGAGGCCACCGGGCTGCCCCGGGCCACCGCGCGGCGGGCGCTGCTCACGCTGGCCGATCTGGGGTACGCCGGGCAGGAGGGGAGGCGGTTCGCGGCGCGGCCCCGGGTGCTGGAGCTGGGCTACGCGCGGCTGTCGTCGATGGGGTTCGGCGAGGTGGTCCTGCCCCATCTGGCGGGGTTGATGGAGCAGGTACGCGAATCGGTGTCGATGGCCGTCCTGGACGGCACCGATATCCGGTATGTCGCCCGGGTTCCGGCTTATCGGATTATGAGTGTTGATATCACGGTTGGGAGTCGTCTTCCGGCGTATGCGACGTCCATGGGGCGGGTTTTGCTCGCCGATCTCAGTTCTGGCGAGCAGGCCGGTTTGCTCGCGCGGACTCCCCCGCGGCCGCTTACCCGGCGGAGCCGTACCGACCTGGACGCGGTGCTGGCCGAGGTGGCCGCCCGAGGGTACGCGCTGGTGGATGAGGAGCTGGAGGAAGGGCTGCGTTCGCTCGCCGTACCGGTGCGTGACGCCGGTGGCCGGGTGATCGCGGCGATCAATGTGGCCGCCCACGTCGCCCGCGGGACCCCGGAGAGCACGCGCGCGGCGCTGCTCCCCGCCCTCAGCGCGACCGCGGCCCGGATCGAGGCCGATCTGGCGGTCATGCGGTCAGCTTTCCGCCTGCCGTGATATTCGCGTTTTAAGGTCACGTCGCGGGTAATGTCCGGCCACCAGATGGAGGTCGTATGGGCGTGTGGGCGAGGCTGGCCGGGCGGTTCGGGTCACGAGGGCGGCGGTTACGGAAGGTGTCCCGCAAGCGGTTCGGGTGGCGGGAGCTGCGGCCCGGGCAGCAGGAGGCCATGGAGCAGGTGCTGGGCGGGCGGGATGTGCTGCTGGTGATGCCCACCGGGGGTGGGAAGTCGGCGGTTTACCAGGTGCCGGCCCTGCTGCTGGACGGGCCTACGGTGGTGGTCTCGCCGCTCATCGCGCTGCAGCGGGATCAGGTGGCGAGCCTGCTGAAGGCCGACGCGGGCGGGGCGGTGGCGGTCAATTCGACCTCGCCGGTGGCGGCGGGTCTTGATCTGGTCACGGCCGGGCGGGCCGAGTTCGTGTTCCTCTCCCCCGAGCAGCTGGCCAAGCCCGAGGTGGTGGCCCGGCTCGCCAAGGTGAAACCATCCCTGATCGCCGTGGACGAGGCGCACTGCGTCTCCTCCTGGGGGCACGACTTCCGCCCGGACTATCTCCGCCTGGGGAAGGCGATCGAACTGCTCGGCCACCCTCCCGTGGTGGCGCTCACGGCCACGGCGGCGCCGAACGTGCGCGAGGAGATCATCCGATCGTTGGGGCTGAAACGGCCTAAGGAGATCGTCCGGGGGTTCGATCGGCCCAACATCCACCTGGCGGTCCGGCGCTTCGCGAAGGACGGCGACAAACGCAAGGCGCTGATCGAGCACGCCGCGACGCGGGAGGGCCTGGGGCTGGTGTACGTGGCCAGCCGCCGTGAGGCCGAGGAGTACGCCGGGGCGATCGCCGCACTCGGGCGGCGGGCGGAGCCGTACCACGCGGGGATGCGGTCGGCCGAGCGGACGCGCGTGCACGAGTTGTTCTCGGCGGGTGCGGTCGACACCGTGGTGGCCACCTCGGCTTTCGGCATGGGAATCGACCGCCACGATGTGCGGTATGTGCTGCACGCCAGTCCGCCCGAGTCGCCCGACGCGTACTACCAGGAGATCGGCCGGGCGGGGCGGGACGGCGACGCCGCGTCGGCCGTGCTGTTCTACCGCCCGGAGGATCTCGGGCTGCGCCGGTTCCTGACCGGCGGCCGCGTCGACGCCGACCTGCTGCTCCGGGTCGCCACCCTGGTACGGGAACACGGCGGCACCGTCCCCGCCGGCGAACTGCGCGCCCTGCTCGACATCGGCGCCTCCCGGCTGACGGCCCTGGTCAACCTGCTCGAACGGGTGAACGCCCTTACGGTCACCGCCTCCGGCGATCTCCGCCACGTCCCAGGCGGTCCGCCGCCAAAGCGGGCCGCCGCCGAAGCGGCCCGGCTCGATGAGACCCGGCACCGCGTGGACGAGTCCAGGATCGACATGATGCGCGGCTACGCGGAGACGACCGGCTGCCGCCGCCGGTTCCTGCTGGGCTACTTCGGCGAGCCGTACCAGGGGGGCTGCGGTCACTGCGACACCTGCCGGGACGATCTGCGGCCCGAACCCGGCGCGGGTCCTTTTCCGGTGCACGCCAAGGTCCAGCACGTGCGCTGGGGTCGTGGCGTGGTGCTGAGCCGCGAGCACGACCGGATCGTCGTGCTGTTCGACTCGGTCGGATACAAGACCCTCGCGCTGGCGGCAGTCGACGGGGTATTGACCTTAATTTAGAGACTTGCTCTAGAGATTTGCTCTAAATATGCTGCCGGCATGACTGTGGTGGTGACCGGGGGCAACCGGGGGATCGGATACGCGGTGTGCGAGCGGCTGTCGCGGGCCGGGGAGCGGGTGGTGCTGGTCTCCCGGGACCGGGAACGCGGCGCGGCGGCGATCCGGGCGCTGCCCGGGGAGGTGGATCTGGTCGTGGGCGACCTCACCACGTTCGCGGGAGTCCGGATCGCGGCCGAGGAGCTGCGCCGGATCTGTCCCAGGATCGAGGTGCTGGTGCACAACGCGGGCCTGTGGCCGAGCCGCCGGGTGCTCACCGCCGACGGCGTGGAGGAGTCGTTCGCGGTCAACCACCTCGCGCCGTTCCTGCTCAACCACCTGCTGGAGGACCTCCTGGCCCGGGTGGTGCAGGTCAGCGCGGGCCTGTACGCCAAAGGCAAGGCAGACCCCGCCCGCACCCCGCAAGGCCTGGACTTCCACCCGATCCGCACCTACGCGGACACCAAGCTCTGCAACGTGCTCATGCTCCCGCTGTTCGCCAGGCGATGGGAGGATGCCGGGGTGACGATCGACGCCGTGCACCCGGGGGTGATCCGGACAGGTCTGGGCGACCGGGGCGGCCCGGTCGGTCTGCTGCTCAAAGTGGCCAAGCGGTTCTGGCTGACTCCTGAGCAGGGCGCGGAGCCGGTCGTACGGCTCGCGCTCGAGGACAAGGGCACCGGCCGGTTCTTCAACGTGAACCAGGAGATCCCGATCGAGCTGGACGAGGACCTCGCCAGGCGGGTCTGGGCGCAGGCCGCCGCGCTCACCGGGGCCGGATGAGGCAGCGCAGGAGCGAGGAGACCGTCCGGCGACTGCTGGACACGGCCCTGATCGCGTTCACGGAGGGTGATTTCACCCTGCGCGGGGTGATCACCCGCAGCGGCGTCAGTGTGGGCAGCCTTTACCACCATTTCGGCAGCTTCGACGGGCTCGCGGCGGCGCTGTACACCGAATGCATGGCCCTGCTGCTGGACGCGCTGATCGACGCCCTGGAGCGCACCCGCACGCCGCGGACGGGAGTGCGCGCGATCGTCCGCGCGTACCTGGCCTTCGCCGGGACCAGCCCGGCGCGCGCCCGTTTCATCCACGCCGCCCCCAACACGGCCGGGCACTCCGCCGTGATCGCCGAGCGCAAAGCGCCGCAGATCGACCGCCTGATCGCCTGGCTGCGCCCGCACATCGCCGCCGGAACCGTGGCCGACCTGCCGATTCCGCTGATCGAGATGCTGCTGATCGGGCCGCTCGCCGAGGTGACCCGGCGCTGGCTGGCGGGGGTGCCGGGCATCGATCTGGCCGAGGCCGCCCGGGTGCTGCCCGAGCCCATCTGGCGCTCGCTCCAGGCTGGTTATTGACGACGAAACGGCAGGCGGGTTACGTTCGCTCCAATTAAAAGGAAAGCTTCCTAATAGTTTCCTTGGAACCCGCAGCTAGGAACCGTGCGTCATGCAGCGATCGCCGCCCGCCCAGGAACATGCCCGCTGAGCGTTTCCCCCGGAGTGCCCGTCCGAGCCCGGTCGGCCGCGCACACGCGTCCCGTCGACATCCCGATCCCCCCATGGACGTGGAGCAGCACAGATATGAGATCCAGGACCGTTTACACCCTGTTACTGGCAGTGGGGGCACTGCTTCTTCCTCTTCTCCTCTCCCCAAACGCCGCGTTCGGCGCGGTGACCGTACCGCTGCGGGCCAACGCCAACGGCGGGGCCTTCACCGACGGCGGCGGCAACGCCTGGCTCGCCGACAAGGCGTACACCAGCGGCACCTGGGGGTATGAGACCTCCTACGGCTCCGGCTCGACCGGCAGCGCCATCGGGGGCACCACCGACGACGCCCTCTACCAGAACTATCAGCTGTTCAACGGCTGGGGCGGCTACAAGTTCGACGTCGCCAACGGCACGTACACGGTCACCCTGAAGATGGTCGAGGACTGGGCCAACGCCGCCGGGCAGCGCAAGTTCGACATCCGGATCGAGAACACGGTGGTGGCCACCGGCTTCGACGTGTTCGCCTCCTGCGGGGCGTTGAACGCCTGCGACCGGACGTACAACACGACGGTCAGCGACGGCCAGCTGAACGTGCAGTTCAACATGAACGGCGGGGCCAACTACGCGACCGTGTCGGCGATCGCGGTGACCGGCGGCGGCGGTGGCGGCGACACGACCGCACCCTCCGTGCCCGGCAACCTGCGCACCACCGGTGTGACCAGCAACAGCGTCTCGCTGGCCTGGAACGCCTCCACCGACAACGTGGGCGTCACCGGATACCTGATCTACCGTGGCGGCACGCTCGTCACCACGGTGACCGGGACGACCTACACCGACACCGGACGGGCGGCCAACACCAGCTACACCTACCAGGTACGGGCGCGCGACGCGGCCAACAACCAGTCCGGCCTGAGCAACTCGGTGACCGCGACCACCACCGGTGGCGGGGGCGACACGACCGCGCCGTCCGTACCCGGCAACCTGCGCAGCACCGGTGTGACCAGCAACAGCGTCTCGCTGGCCTGGAACGCCTCCACCGACAACGTGGGCGTCACCGGATACCTGATCTACCGTGGCGGCACGCTCGTCACCACGGTGACCGGGACGACCTACACCGACACCGGACGGGCGGCCAACACCAGCTACACCTACCAGGTACGGGCGCGCGACGCGGCCAACAACCAGTCCGGCCTGAGCAACTCGGTGACCGCGACCACCACCGGTGGCGGGGGTGGCGGCAAGAAGCTGCTCGGCTACTTCGTGCAGTGGGGCGTCTACCAGCGCGCTTACCACGTCAAGAACATCGTCACCAGCGGCTCGGCGGCCAAGCTGACCCACATCAACTACGCCTTCGGCAACGTGACCAACGGTCAGTGCGTCCTCGGCGACACCTACGCCGACTACGACCGGTTCTACAGCGCGGCCGAGAGCGTGGACGGCGTCGCCGACACCTGGGACGCGGGCGCGCTGCGCGGCAGCTTCAACCAGCTGCGCAAGCTGAAGGCGCAGTACCCGAACATCAAGATCCTCTTCTCGTTCGGCGGCTGGACCTGGTCCGGCGGCTTCGGCCAGGCCGCGGCCAACCCGACCGCCTTCGCCAACTCCTGCTACAACCTGGTGGAGGACCCGCGCTGGGCGGACGTCTTCGACGGCATCGACATCGACTGGGAGTACCCGAACGCCTGCGGCCTGTCCTGTGACACCAGCGGCTTCGCGTCCTTCCGCAACGTGATGCAGGCGCTGCGCAACCGGTTCGGCTCCGGCAACCTGGTCACCGCCGCGATCACCGCCGACGGCACCAACGGCGGCAAGATCGACGCGGCCGACTACGGCGGCGCCGCCCAGTACCTCGACTGGTACAACGTCATGACCTACGACTACTTCGGCGCCTTCGCCCCGCAGGGCCCGACCGCTCCGCACTCGCCGCTGACGTCCTACACGGGCATCCCGCAGGCGGGCTTCTACTCCGACGCGGCCATCCAGAAGCTGAAGAGCAAGGGCATTCCGTCCAGCAAGCTGCTCCTCGGCATCGGTTTCTACGGCCGCGGCTGGACCGGCGTCACCCAGGCCACTCCGGGTGGTACGGCCACCGGCCCGGCGCCCGGCACGTACGAGGCGGGCAACGAGGACTACAAGGTCCTCAAGAACACCTGCCCGCCCACCGGGACGATCGCCGGCACGTCGTACGCGAAGTGCGGCAGCAACTGGTGGAGCTACGACACGCCGGGCACCATCGGCGGCAAGATGACCTACTCCAAGGATCAGGGACTCGGCGGCGCGTTCTTCTGGGAACTCACCGGCGACACCTCCAACGGCGAACTGATCACGGCCATGAAGAACGGCCTGGCCTGACCGCGACCCGGGCGAACCTCTGATCGCCCATACCTGGCCCGCCGGAGAACCCCCTCTCCGGCGGGCCTTCCGCTCGTTGTCCACAGGGAGGCGGCGAGGGCGTGCGGGGTCGGGCAGAATAGCCGGGTGACGACTTCGATCAACCAGCGGATCGCCGAGGAGCTCGGTGTGCGGGAGCGGCAGGTGGCCGCGGCCGTGGAGCTGCTCGATGGCGGGGCGACCGTGCCGTTCATCGCGCGGTATCGCAAGGAAGCGACCGAGATGCTCGACGACGCGCAGTTGCGGTCGCTGGAGGAGCGGCTGCGCTATCTGCGGGAGCTGGAGGAGCGCCGGAGCGCGATCCTGGAGTCGATCCGGTCGCAGGGCAAGCTGGACGACGCGCTGGAAGCGCAGATCATGGCGGCCGACTCCAAGGCGCGGCTGGAGGACATCTACCTGCCCTACAAGCCGAAGCGGCGGACCAAGGCGCAGATCGCGCGGGAGGCCGGTCTTGAGCCGCTGGCCGACCAGCTGCTCGGGGATCCGACCCTGGATCCGGCGGCCACCGCGGCCGCCTATGTCGGGGAGGCGGTGGCCGACGCGGCGGCCGCCCTCGAAGGGGCGCGGGCCATTCTCATCGAGCGGTTCGGGGAGGACGCGGACCTGATCGGCGAGCTGCGCGAGAGCATGTGGTCGCGCGGGCGGCTGCTGGCGCAGGTCAAGGAGGGCAAGGAGGAAGCCGGCGCCAAGTTCTCGGACTACTTCGCGTTCGGCGAGCCGTTCACCAAGCTGCCCTCGCATCGCATCCTGGCCATGTTCCGGGGTGAGAAGGAGGAGATCCTCTCGCTGACCCTGGAGCCGGAGGAGCCGCAGGAGGGGCCGAGCACGTTCGAGCGGCGGATCGCGCGGCGGTTCGGGATCGCGGACCAGGGCCGGGCGGGGGATCGCTGGCTGGTGGACACGGTGCGGTGGGCCTGGCGGACGCGGGTGCTCGTGCATCTGGGGATCGACCTGCGGACGCGGCTGTGGCAGGCGGCCGAGGAGGAGGCCGTGCGGGTGTTCGCGGCCAACCTGCGCGACCTGCTGCTGGCCGCTCCGGCGGGGACCCGGCCGACGATGGGGCTCGACCCCGGGTTGCGTACGGGGGTGAAGGTGGCCGTGGTCGACGCGACCGGCAAGGTGGTCGAGACCGCGACGATCTACCCGCACGAGCCGCGGCGGCAGTGGGACCAGTCGATCGCCGTGCTCGGGGCGCTCGCGCGCAAGCACTCGGTCGAGCTGATCGCGATCGGCAACGGGACCGCGTCGCGGGAGACCGACAAGCTCGCGGGCGACCTGCTGAAGCTGATGCCCGGCCTGACGAAGATCGTGGTGTCGGAGGCGGGGGCTTCGGTCTATTCGGCTTCTTCGTACGCTTCGCAGGAGTTGCCCGAGCTGGACGTGTCGCTGCGGGGCGCGGTGTCGATCGCGCGGCGGCTGCAGGATCCGCTGGCCGAGCTGGTGAAGATCGATCCCAAGTCGATCGGCGTGGGGCAGTATCAGCACGACCTGTCGGAGCTGAAGTTGTCGCGGTCGCTGGACGCGGTGGTGGAGGACTGCGTGAACGCGGTCGGCGTGGACGTGAACACGGCCTCCGCTCCCCTGCTGACGCGGGTGTCCGGGATCGGGTCCGGGCTGGCCGAGAACATCGTGCTGCACCGGGACGCCAACGGCCCGTTCCGGTCGCGGCGGGCGTTGAAGGACGTGGCCCGGCTGGGGCCCAAGGCCTTCGAGCAGTGCGCGGGCTTCCTGCGCATCCCCGGCGGAGACGATCCGCTCGACGCCTCCAGCGTGCACCCGGAGGCGTATCCGGTGGTGCGCCGGATCCTGGCGGGCGGCGACCTCAAATCCCTGATCGGCGACAGCGCCAAACTCAGGAAACTCAACCCCGCCGACTTCGTCGACGACACCTTCGGCCTCCCGACGGTGACCGACATCCTCAAGGAACTCGAAAAGCCCGGCCGCGACCCTCGCCCCGCCTTCAAGACGGCCACCTTCAAGGACGGCATCGACAAGATCAGCGACCTCAAGCCCGGCCTGATCCTGGAAGGCGTCGTCACCAACGTCGCCGCCTTCGGCGCGTTCGTGGACGTCGGCGTCCACCAGGACGGCTTGGTCCACGTCTCGGCCATGTCATCAAATTTCGTGAAGGATCCGCGCGATGTGGTGAAACCGGGCGACATCGTCCGGGTCAAGGTGCTCGACGTGGACATCCCCCGCAAACGCATCTCCCTGACATTGCGCCTGGAGGACGACGCGGCGAAATCCGTGCCGTCCCCGCGCGGCGAACCTCGCCAGGGCAAAGCGGGCGGCAAACAGCAGGGCGGCGGCCAATCCCGCCAGAACCGCGGCGGCTCCGGCCGCGACTCCGGCTCCGGCGGCGGCTCCATGGCCGAAGCCCTCCGCCGCGCGGGCCTCAACGACCCGGGCCGACGAAACCGCTGAAATCCAGGACCTGCCTGCTGTCCGCGATGCCGAAGCTCGCGGTCGTGGGCCAACGTGAAACAGCCCCGGCGGGCGGCAGAGGTGCCCACCCGCCGGGACGCCGGTATCAGTGCGCCGCGAATCCGAATCGTCGCTGGTTCGCGTTCTCGCCAGAGGCCTCCACGGTGATCCTCGCCCGGCGCGATAGGACGTGATGACTTGCCCGAGGTGCACGGCTGGGTCAAGCGCGCGTGCGTGACCATCGTTGAGGTTATTCTCTGAGCGGCGGAAGCGAGTTCCGGCCCGGGGGGATCGACGTCGCGGCCGGATGCCCCACGCTTTCGATTTCATGCGCGATTCGGTTTGGAGCCGGGTCCTGGCTCCCCTGTGCTGATTGGACTTCATCCCAATGCCGTTGCGCTCCTACGGTGTACTCGCCGGTCGTCCGGTGGATCGGCGTCGTGAAGGAACCACCGACACTCCGCACTACCAGATCCATCTGCGGGATAACGCGGGCACCGACTACCGGGCCGCGGTCAACGTGCAGTCGCAGCAGGCGCCCTCCGAGCTGCTGTATCTCGCTGACGAGAACTTCACCCATCCCCTGACCGGGCTGCTGCCCGCCGCCGGGAGCGGATGGACGGCGCTGGCGTCCAGCCCGGGGCAGGGAGCGCTGGACTATATCCGGGGCAACCTGTTCGATCCCGCACTCATGCGCGCCCTGCCGCCTGAGCTGCCCGGAAGCGACAACGACCTCGCCGACAAGCTCGACCACTACGTCCAGCGCGCCATCAATGACGCCGCGGCGGGGGTGTACGTCTTCGGCGAACGATGGGGGCCGGAAGCGTCCACTCGCGACAAGGTCTTCGGCTTCCTGCCGGGCAACGGGGTGCACGACGTGCACATGAACCAGGGCAACAGCGAGCGTTTCCGCCGGGACGACGGCGTCTGGCAGGACGGCGGACTCCTCATCCACCTCCCCGGCGAGGACCGATGGATCGCGATCTTCCTGGCCTTCCAGTCCCAGGCCTGGCACACCGACGACACCACCGGTCACACCATCGGCACCGCCCCGGCCCGGCCTGCCCCGGGAGACCTGCCGTTGCGGATCGTCGCCGCGCTGGTCAACCCCGTCGGCCCCGCCCCGGAAGCGGAGACCGTCACCCTCCTCAACGCCTCACCCGGACCGACCAGCCTCGCCGGCTGGCACCTCGCCGACCAGGCCAAACGCACCCTTCCCCTGGCGGGCTCCCTCGGACCCGGCGAGACTCTCCGCCTCCCGGTGACAGCCGGTCTACAACTCGGCAACAACGGCGGAGCCATCACCTTGCTCGACCCCGCCGGTCTCAAGGTTCACGGCGTCTCGTACACCAAAGAACAAGCCGGACGCGAAGGATGGACGCTCACCTTCTAAAGCGCGGTTCAGGCGGCGTGTTGTTCCGCGCATGCCTGGGCGAGGACGTCCAGGGAGATGCCCAGGGCCTGGCCTAGGGCGGCGATGGTGAAGAAGGCCGGGGTGGGGACGCGGCCTGTCTCGATTTTGCGGAGGGTTTCCGGGGAGAGGCCCGCGGCAGCCGCGACCTCCGGCATGCTGCGCTCCCCCCTGGCTTCACGCAGGAGGCGGCCCAGGCGGTGGCCGCGTTCGTGGTCCAGTTCGGAGAGCGAAGGTCGCACCATGCACGCATCCTAGCAACCGTGATAACAATACCGGTATAACTATTGGAGGAACCGGTAGGAGGAATCATGGTCGAGATCAAGACGAGTGGCGAGCTGGACGCCATGCGGGAGGCGGGGCGGGTCGTCGGGCGCGCGCTGGCCGCCATGAAGGCCGCGGTCGCCCCGGGCGTACGGCTGACGGAACTGAACGAGATCGCCGTCACGATCCTGGCGGAGAGCAAGGCCACATCGGCGTTCCTGCGCTACAAGCCGGACTTCGCGCCGACCCCATTCCCGGCCGTGATCTGCGCGTCGGTGAACGACGTGATCGTGCACGGCATCCCGGACCGCTACCGGGTCCGCGAGGGCGATCTGCTGACCATCGACTTCGGGGCGTACCTGGACGGCTGGGCGGGCGACGCCGCGTTCAGCACCCTGGTCGGCGAGGTGGCCTCCGGCCAGGACCAGCGCCTGATCGACGTGGCCTGGGAGGCGATGGAGGCGGCGCTGAAGATGGCCGTCCCCGGCAACCGGCTGGGCGACATCGAACACGCCATCGGCCAGGTGGGCCGCGCCGCCGGATACGGCATCCCCGACGGCTTCGGCGGCCACGGCATCGGCCGCCACATGCACGAGCCCCCGTTCGTCCACAACGAGGGCCGCCCGCGCCGCGGCCTGGTCCTGCGCCCGGGCCTCACCCTGGCCCTCGAGCCGATGTTCCTGTCCGGCGGCTCCGACCACTACTACACCGCCGGCGACGGCTGGGCCCTGCGCAGCTCGGACGGCACCCGCGCCGTCCACATCGAGCACACGATCGCCATCACCGACGACGGCCCCCGGATCCTCACCCTTCCCTGATGGGAGACCCTCCCCCGAACGCGTCCACCGTCACTGGATCGCGCATGACCACCTATCGGGACGCGGTAGCGTCGGTGCGGAACCTGGAGGAACTGGCGGAGGTCGAGGCCGGGTGATCGGGGGTTCCGCGCTCGCGAAACCGCTGCCGCCGCGCGACCTGGCGTACGCGGCGATCACTTTCTACCTGGGGGTCAACCTGTTCACCCACTTGGACGCCGACCGGTCCCGGACCGAGGCGCTGTTCAGCCTGGCCGCCCGGGTGGCGCCGCGAGCCCGGCTGCTGACCCTGTGGCTGCCGCGCCGGGGCGGCCGCGATGCGTGAGCCCGTCGTCCACGTCATCCCCGCCCATGGCGCGGTCAAAGCGGTGGCCCTGGTGTTGCACGGCGGGCAGGAGGTCGGGCGCACGGCGACCAGCGCGCGGCAGCTCGCGGTGCTCCGGATGATCCCGTTCGCCTGGGCGCTGACCCGGGCGGGCGCCGACCGCGGCCTGGCCGTCTGGCGGGCGCGCTACCGGGTGCGCGGCTGGAACGGCCCCGACGCCTCGCCGGTGACCGACATCACCGAGGTGCTGGCCAAGCTGCGGCGGGCGCACGACGTGCCCGTCATCCTGGTCGGCCACTCCATGGGCGGCCGTACGGCTCTGCGCGTGGCCGGCGACCCGAACGTGGTCGGCGTGGCCGCGCTGGCTCCCTGGGTGCCGGAGGGGGAACCCGTCGCCCAGCTGGCAGGCCGCCGCGTACTCCTCGTGCACGGATCGGCCGACCGGACCACGAAGCCCGGCGAGACGCACGCCTACGCCCGGCGCGCCCGCGAGGTCGCCACCGAGGTCCAGATGGTGGACATTCCAGGCGAAGGCCACGGGATGCTCCGCCAGCCTAGGCTCTGGCACCGCCTGACCAACGAATTCGCCCTGTCCCTGTTCTGAAGGCGGGCTCGGCGAGAGAGCCGTAACCGGTAGGTGTGCCGCCGCGCTCACCAGGCGACGTTCGTCGAACGGGCGCTCAGGCGGGTTCGCTGAGGGAGCCGGTGATCGGGGTGCGGGCCGCGGCGCTCGCGAGAAGGCGCTCGTACTGCTCCGGGCTGGTCGTCTCGCAGCCGAGGCGGTGGCCGGTCAGGTCGCCGTGGTCGTCGCTGGCGCCGGTGACGATCAGATCCAGGTCGGCGGCGAGGGCGCGGAGTTCGGCGCGGGCCTCGGGGGTGTGGTCGCGATGGTCGATCTCGATTCCGGCCAGACCGGCGGCGGCCAGCTCGGCGATCCAGTCGGCGGGCACGGTGCGGCCGCGCTTGGCGGAGCGGGGGTGCGCGAGGACCGCCGCTCCCCCGGCGGCGAGCGTGAGCCGTACCGCCCGAACGGGGTCGAGGGCGTAGCGGGAAACGTGGGCGCGCCCGCCCGAGCCGATCCAGGCGGGGGTGAACGCCTCCGCGACGGTCGCGACGGCGCCGACCGCCAGCATGGCGCGGGCGATGTGCGGGCGGCCGATCACGCCGCCGGCGGCGATGGCCGCGACCATGTCGAGCGTGATCGGCACGCCGAGCTCGGCGATCCTGGCCACCATGGCGGCGGCCCGGTCGTCGCGGGCGGCCCGGATCAGCTCCAGTTCGGCCGCCAGCTCGGGATGGCCGGGATCGAACAGGTAGGCCAGCATGTGGATGCTCATCCCGTCCCGGCGGCACGACAGCTCCATGCCGGGAACCAGGGTCAGCCCGTCGGGCAGGGCCTCGATCGCCTCCGGGTGGCCGGCGACGCCGTCGTGGTCAGTGAGGGCCAGGACGTCAAGACCGGCCGCGCGGGCACGGCGGACCACCTCGGCGGGACTCTCCGTCCCGTCCGAGGCGGTGCTGTGGGCGTGCAGATCGATCCGCACGTCAGTCGTCCCCGGGCTCCGGGTGCGCCGCGAGGAACTTGTCGATCACCTCATCCGGGGGCGTGCCCCGGGCGGGCACGTCGATGCCCTGCTCCCGGGCCCACGCCCGGACATCGCTGTTGGTGTGCCCGCGCAGCCGCTGCGGCTCGGCCGCCTTCCGCGCCCTGGTCGCCTGCTTGACCTCGCGGCCCCGCTCCAGCGCCAGTTCGATCAGGCTGACCGCCTCGGCCAGCCGCGCGCTGTTCGCCTCCGACAGATCGATCGCGAACGTGCGCTGCAGGAGCTGGAACTCCCGCCGGACCACATCCTCGCCTTCGGACTGATCGAGATCATCAATCAGGATGACCTTCTCCGCCACGCGCTCTCCCCCTACCAGACGTCATGTGCCCGGCAATCGTACTGGGGTTCTACGAGATCGATTGCCACCAGCCGTCCACCAGCGGCGGCTGATCCACCGCGACGCGCTCTCCGGGTTTGGGTACGGCCAGCCGTACCCCCCTGGCCTTGGCCTCGCGCCAGAGCCGGTCGACCGGCTCGCCCCAGGGGTGAAAGGCCAGGACGAACGTGCACCAGTGCACCGGGATCAGCAGTTTCGCCCGCAGGTCGAGATGGGCGGCGATGGCCTCTTCCGGAGTCATGTGAATGTCGGGCCAGCTCGGGCTGTACGCGCCGATCTGGATGAGCGCGAGATCGAACGGGCCGTGCTTCTCGCCGAGGTCGGCGTAGCCCGGGAAATAGCCGGAGTCACCGGTGTAGAAGACGCGGCGGGTCGCGCCGGAGATCACCCAGGAGCCCCAGAGGGTGCCGTTGCGGCGGAGCCCGCGGCCGGAGAAGTGCCGGGCCTCGGTGACGGTGAGGTGCAGGCCCGCGATGGTGACCGACTCGTTCCAGTCGAGTTCGACGATCCGGAATGGCGGCACGCCCCAGCGCTCCAGGTGGGCGCCGACGCCGAGCGGGACCAGAAAGGGGGCGGACTGCAGGCCGACCAGGGCGCGGATGGTCTGCATGTCGAGGTGGTCGTAGTGGTCGTGGGAGATCACGATCGCGTCCACCTGGGGCAGGGTGTCGAGGCGGGCCGGGGGCTCGTGCAGGCGGCGCGGCCCGAGATGCGCGGCCGGGGAGCAGCGATCGCTCCACATCGGGTCGAACAGGACCCGGCGGCCCTCGATTTCGATCAGGGTGGACGCGTGGCCGTACCAGATGGCGTCAAGGCTGCTCAGGGGCTTGACGGAGGGGGTCACCAGCGGGATCGGGCCGTGCGGTTTGCGCTGTTCGCGGCCTTCCATGAGGTCGCGCATGATCGGCTTGGTCTCGCCGGCGGGCGGCACCGTCGTCGGGTCCGAGTTCCGGAACGCCGTACCGTCGAATTGGGGCGAACGACGCACCCGTTCGGCCCGTTCCCCGGCGGGTTTCGCGCCCAGCGCGGCGGGAATGTCCCGCATCGCCCAGGCGGCCCCCGCCGCCACCAATCCCGCTGCCAACCACCCCGATTTGCGCATACCAAAGATGGTGTCACAAGGAGAGCGTCACGGTGATGGGGGCATGGTCGGAATCCGGCGTGTCGCGGCGCGCCGACGGCAGGTCGCCGACGGAGGGCAGGCCGTGGTCGATGATCGAGCGCACCGCCTGGACCTTGCCGAGCAGGGCGCGGCTGATCAGGATGTGGTCGATCAGTTCGCGGCGGCCGTGGTAGACCCGGGAGAAGCGTTCCGCCTCGGGGATGCGCGGCGCGAGATTCCACAGCCGCCAGGCGTCGCCCCGATCGGGCACCCGCTCGCCCGGCGTGCCGATCTCCGATCCTGGCGGGCCCAGCAGGATCTGCGTGGTGGCGGCCTCGGGCTCGTCGTTCAGGTCGCCCAGGACGACCAGTGAGCGGCTCGTGCCCTCGCCGGCCAGGATCTGGTCGGCCAGGCCGCGTAACGTGACGGCTTCCGCGGTGCGGCGCATCAGGGCGTACGCGCCGACGCGGGCGCGTTCGCCCTCGTCCCGGGGGCTGAACCGGCCGCCGGGGAAGGAGAGCAGTTTGGACTTGAGGTGGGCGGCGACCACGACCAGGTCGGCGCCCGCCTGGACGGCGAGGACGCCCCGGCTGGTGTTGTTCACGGTGCCGCCGCCGTCGGTGCTCTGCACGGCTTGGAGCGGGCGCGGGAACGTGGTGACGTCGTGCAGGACGGTCAGCGGGAGCCTGCTGATGAAGCCGACCCGGATGCCGCGGGCGTCCGGGTGCTGGGAGAGCTCGACGTGCCACTCCCCTTCGAGCAGCCCGACCAGGTCCAGCAGCGCCTCCGGCTCGCCGACCTCCTGCACGCCCAGCACGTCCGGCCCGATCTGCGTGATCGTCCCGGCGAGCGCTTTGAGTTTCGCCTCGTACGCGGCCTCGTCCCGGGGCCCGGACTCCCCGCCCGCCCGGTAGAGGTTCTCCAGATTCCACGTGCCGACCACGACCATGACCGCTCCCACCCCAGAGCAAATCCGGAAATTTCCAGCTTTCGTGGTCTCACTATGACGGCCTTCGCGCGGCCTGGCGACAGCTAAAGTGCGATGCGATGACGAATCACCAAATATCAGCCCAGTGGCTCCCAGGGGACACCCCTGATGACCCTGGCTCTCCCGGCTTCCCCGCCCGTGCCTTCACCTGCGCCTGCGGCCTCTCGCTCCCCGACGAGACCTCCGCCGAACTCCACGCCATGGAGCTCAACCTCTGCACCACCTGCTTCGGCACCACCCGCCAGGAACCCGTCCCCGGCTACACCCGCCCCTGCACGGCCTGCGCCGCCACCGGCCGCCGAGGCCCCCAACTCGTCTGGGAACTCGCCCACGCCGAAGCCGAACGCGTCATCACCCTCCCCCTGATCCGCACCCTCCTCCCCCACCACCCCTTCCGCCTCTCCGACCTATCCGACAAGGTCCGCACCCACCTGGGCCTCCCCCCAGGCCGCCTCCCCGTAGGCCCCCGAGTCCGCGACCTCCTCCTCCACCTCCAGTCCCAAGGCGAACTGGCCCTCCTCTCCGCCCCCGCCCGCCTCCTCCAAGGCACCGACGTAGTCCTCTACGACGACCCACACTGGGTACGAACCACCTGATCCCGCATGCCGCTCAGAGCTGCGGCGCGACTTCCAGATCCGCCCAGAGCACCTCAATGGGGAAGGGAGCCGTGATGTTCACGGCGATTGGACCCATGTCCCGATGGGTCGTACCGATATGTGTGTACGGACTGTTGCGACCCGCCAGCACATACCTATCGATCGAGACGGCCCCGATCTTGTCGAAGTCCACAATCCAGTAGTGCGGAATGCCAGCATCGGCGTAATCGCCCATCTTGTGGACACGATCACGGCGTGCTGACCAGGTTGAAAGCACCTCGACCACAATGACCACGTGTTCGGCTGCGAGTTGCTCGAACTCGGGCAGGCAGCGATGAAGGACCACATCAGGCTTGCGTGCGGTGGGGGGCACATCCCAGAGCAAAACATCTACTTCGGTGTTGGTCTCGTAACTCTTGTCCCGGCCTGAACGCCGCACCTCGGCAATCGCTGCCTTCTCCAAGGCCGAAGACAGCCGCGTTGCCACCTTCTGGTGCTCTCGACTCCGTTGCTCACGCGGGACGACGAAGCCGTCCACGATCTCAAGATCACGCTGAATGTTCGGATCGATATCAAGGAACATGTCCCATGTGATCGGCTCGTGCTGTGGTTCGTGCCACACCGTCACGCCGTCCTACCTCCGTGGTCGACGTCCGCCGCCGCGCGCGATCCTATGCCAGCACCAGATACGGCTACCGCTACGAGACCGGGTGAAGTGAGCTGGGCGCGGAATTGTCGGTGGTGGTGGTTACGATCCCGGGCATGGTGACTGTTGAGCTGATCAGGGCGGTTGCGTTGGGGCTGCCTCGGACTACGGAGCATCTGATCCGGGATCGGGTGAAGTTCCGGGTGGGGTCGATCGTTTATGTGGCTATTTCGCCGGATGAGACGTCGATGGGGTTTGGGTTTCCAAAGGAGGAGCGGGCTGCGCTGATCAAGGCTGAGCCGGAGAAGTTCTTCATGCCTCGGCCGTCTGATGAGCGTTATCGGTGGGTTCAGGCCTGGTTGGGGGCGTTGGACGAGGAGGAGGCTCGCGAGCTGGTGATCGAGGCATGGCGGATGTGCGTGCCCAAGAAGATCTCGGCGTTGGTGCCGTGACCGGCGGCTTGACCGGCTGATCGTTGGCACCATGCGTCGTTTCTCCTGGACGTGGAGGCGGACTCACCCACGATGCCGACATCAAAGAACGGGCGCCGTCGATTCTGCCGGGCGCGGAGCCGAGGGTGGCGGGCCGAGTTGTTCGGGAGTGACCTAGCACACGGCCTGGGGTGGGGCGGAGTCCGCGGGGGCGGGTGGGCCGATGTGAGTTCTGGGGTTGTTGTGGTGGTTGGTGGGATTCGGGTGGGTAAGGTTTGGTTGTGCGTGATCTAGGTGAGGATCCCCGGCCGGCTCGGGGGGCGGTTCGTGAGGTTCATCGGGTGGATCGGATGGCCTCGTTGGAATATTCGCCGGATTTGGATGGAATGGCGGATCCTGGGGAGATCGTTTGGGCGTGGGTGCCCTACGAGGAGGATCCGGGGCGAGGGAAGGATCGGCCGCTGCTGGTCGTGGGGCGGCATGGGCGGCGGTTGCTGGGGATGATGTTGTCCAGCAAGGGCGGCGGCGGGGACGAGTGGCTGGCGCTGGGCGCGGGGACGTGGGATCGCGAGGTGCGGCCGTCGTTCTTGCGGCTGGATCGGATATTCGAGCTGGATGAGGGCGACATCCGGCGTGAGGGCGCGATTCTCGATCGGGAGCGGTTCGTCAGGGTGGCCGCTGTTCTCATGCGTACTCATGGGTGGGCGGCGGACGGATAGAGCGTTCAGCACGTATCCGCATGTCGGCAGCCGTCCCGGTCGAAGGCACGGTCCGGCGCGCGGCGCTATCACCAGTGCGAAGTGCGGATCCGCGCCTTCAACGAAGGGGCGGCAGGGGTGAGTTGCCGGGCAAGTGACGGACAGAGGGCGAGCCAGTGCTCAAGTAGCGCGCAGAAGGTAAGCCACCCGGAATACCCAGGACCCATCACCAGGGACAACCCCGGCGACGTCCTCACCGGGCTCACCCCCGCCGTCGAGTCGAGCCTGCGGAACGCCCGGCTCGCCCACGCCCACCTCAACTTCATGTCAAATGACGCGCAGAAGGTGAACCGGCTGTCAGGTGACGCGCAGAAAGTAAGTCGGCCACCCGAGTGGCGACGCCGTTGCGCGCCGGTACCGCTGAACGATTATCGCCACGCCGGCCAGCACCGCGAGCAGGCCGAGCGGCCCGGTGAGTTGCGCGGAAGGTGTGCTGGCCGTCAGGTGGCGGGCGGAGAGCGAGCTGCCGGTCAGGTGTCGGTGGGGGTGGGGCGTTTGCGGCGGTGGCGGCCGGTTGAGGTGGCGAAGCGGCGGACGTGGAGGCCGGTGGCTATGACGGAGGCGGCGAGGGCCAGAGCCAGGACGGCGGTGGCGATCGTGGCGGTGGGGTCGAGGCCGCGGGTGGGGTTGGCGACGGCGGTGACCGCTTCGGGGCGGAGGTCGACGGTGGTGGGGGATGTGGTGAGGGTTTCGCGGACTTTGCGGGGGAGGCCGTAGCCGACGACCTTGGATTCGTCGCGGACCTTGCGCTTCAGCCAGACACGGTCGACATTCGCCTCGATTGTGTATATTTTTCCGTTTTCGACCTTTTCGACTATTCCGACGTGGTCTATGCCTTTGATGTTGTCGCCGCCTGACCAGTCGAAGAAGACCAGGGCGCCGGGTTCGGGCTGGTCGGTCCAGGCCTGGTGCTGTTCGAACCAGCGGGCGTGGGAGGGAGTCCACGCGAACTCGCCGACGTAGTCGCTGACACCGGCCTGGTCGGCCGCCCAGGCGATGAACATGTCGCACCAGGGAGCGTTCCGGTATTGCGGGTCTTTGGTGAGGTCCGCGTACCAGGCACCGAACTTGGTGTGCTGGCCGGGCTTCTCCCGGTAACCAAGTTCCCTGGTGACGACGGATAACAAGTCCTGCGTGATGGTGTCGTCGTGGGAACGTTCCAGCAACACTGCCTCCATAACCGCCCGATAACAATGGACTGTAGTTCGGAAATGTCGGACTCGCGGTGGTTTTTCGAGAAAGGTAGGTAGTCAGACTGGCGAGAAAGTACGAAACGCCAGCGTGATGGCCTAATCGTGTGATCGTTTTCCCGTATGATCAGGGTCCCCGGTGTCGGTTCGTGTGGTGGGAGAGAGCTCGTGGATCATCGTTTCCTGCTGGCGGCGGCGGGGATCGTTGTCATCGGGGTGGTCGGCGGCGCCGTACTGGCCCAAGCGGGGCCGCCGACGAAGCCAGCGGTGCTGGCGAAGGCCTCCATCCCCACCATGCTCGCCCCGGCGATCACACCGACGACGAAGCCGAAACCGGCACCGAAACCGACGGCGAAAGCGGCGAAGCCCGAGAGGCTGGTCGTGAACGGGCGGGTGCAGCCGGCACGGGTGAAGGTGCCGCAACGGGGCAAAGGCCACTACTCGGTCGCGGCAGGGAGCGGGAAGGCGCGCAAGGGACGCGGGAAAGAGATCCGCTACCTGGTCGAAGTGGAGAAAGGCCTGCCGTTCGAGGCCGGGGAGTTCGCCGACGAGGTGCATCGCATCCTGAACGACCATCGCGGGTGGGGGCGGTTCAAGCGGGTGGCGTCCGGTCCCGTCCAGGTCAGGGTGGCGCTGTCCAGCCCGCGTACGACCGACGCGCTGTGCCGGCCGTTGCGCACCTTCGGCGAGCTGTCCTGCTGGAACGGCAGCCGCGCGGTGATCAACGCGATTCGCTGGGCGGAGGGGACGCCGAACTACGGGCGCGATCTCGCCTCCTACCGGGAATACCTGATCAGCCACGAGGTCGGCCATGGCCTCGGACACGGGCACGTCGGCTGTCCCGGGCCGGGAAAGCCCGCGCCCGTCATGATGCAGCAGACGAAGTCACTCGCCTCATGCAAGCCCAACCCCTGGCCCTACCCCGGACGGCTAAGGTCTGAGATATGAACGTGGATCGACTACAGGTCCTCGCCTACCGCGTCGCGGCCCAGCAGCTCGACCGCCCTGATCTCCCGCCCGCCCGCCTGGCCGTACTCGACCTGGGGGTGCAGGACACGCCGTATGGTTCGGCGCGCCTGGCCGTGTCGGCGCGGACCACGGCGGATCCGGATGACGACGCGCTCACCCTGGTCTGGTCGACCCGCGGCGCGCCGCACCTGCACCGGACGGCCGACCTGCCCGCGCTGGCGGCCGCGCTCTGGCCGGTCAGCGACGCCGACGCGACGGCGCGGATCGCCACCACGCAGATCCGCGAGGGGGCGAAACTGGGACTGACCGCGTTCCGCGCGGCGGCCAAGGCGATGCACGAGGTGGTCACCCGGCCGATGACGAAGGGCGAGGTCAGCACGGCGGTGAGCGCCCTGGTCCCGGAGGGCGTGACCTACTGGTGCCGCGGCTGCAACGCCCAGCACATCTCGGGTGCCCTGTTCCAGCAGGTGGGCCTGGCCGGTGGCGTACGGCTCGCGCCCAAAGGTTCGGCCACCACGCTGGCCCCGATTCCCGGGCGGCGCGACGTGCCCGCGCACTCGGTGGCGGCCGATTCGGTCATCACGGCCTATCTGAAGCTCCTAGGCCCGGCCACCCCCGCCGAGGCCGCCAAGTTCATGGGGACCACGCCGACCGAGGTCAAACGGATGTGGCCGAAGGACTTAGCGGAGATCCGGGTGGACGGCCGCCGCGCGTGGCTTCCCGCCGACCAGGTCGACCTGCTGCTGGACGCGACCCGCCGTCCCCGGCTCCTGCGCCTCCTGCCCCCGTCCGACCCTTACCTCCAGGCCCGGGACCGCACCCTCCTCGTGCCGGATAAATCCCGTCACGCGGAGATCTGGCGCATGCTCGGCAATCCCGGCGCCGTCCTGCTGAACGGCGAGATCGCCGGGGTCTGGCGGGCCAAGACGGCCGGCAAGAACACCCTCGACGTGACCGTCACCGCGTTCGAACCGCTCCCCCAGGAACCCCTCGAAGCCGAAGCGTCGAGAATCGCCACCCTCCGCGGCGCACACAACGTCCGCATCCTGGACGCCAAAACCTAACGAAGCGTCCCCAGTTTCTCGCCGTTATCCGGCGCCGATCACGCCCACTTCAGTCCTCACCGTCCCGGCGCCAAGAAGGGCCAGCCGAGGGGGACGATGGCAAGTTAGGCATGCGGCCCACCCTGCCCAGAATGAGCCAGCCGATGCGGGAGCAGACGGCGGCGCGGCAAGCGCGTGGTCCACCGCGCTCGGAAAGAGCCAGCCGGTGCGGGAGCAAGCGACGACGCGGTAGGTGCGTGGAGGGTCGTGCTTGGAATGAGCCGGTCGAATTGAGGGGTGGGGTCGTTAAGCGGATTGGCGGATGACCAGGTCGGGTTCGAAGATTACTGAGGTTACGCGGCGGTCGGGGTCTTCGATGTGGGCGAGTAGGAGGCGGGACATTTCGGCGGACATGTCTTCGACGGGGTGGCGGACCGTGGTGAGGGGTGGGCGGCAGGCGAGGGCGGCGCTGCTGTCGTCGAAGCCGACGACGGCGAGGTCGTGGGGGACGCGGAGGCCGTGGGACTGGGCGACGAGGAGGGCGCCCTGGGCCATCAGGTCGTTGCCGGCGAAGAGACCGTCGATGTCGGGGTGGTCGGCGAGGAGGCGTTCCATGGCCTGTTCGCCGGATTCCTGGGTGAAATTGCCTTCGACGCTGGGGATGTAGGCGTGGCCGTGGCGGGCCATGGCCTCGCGGAAGCCGGAGAGGCGTTCCAGGCTGGCGGGAACGTCGAGGGGGCCGGAGATGGTGGCGACGCGTTCGCAGCCGCGGGCGATCAGGTGGTCGGCGGCGAGGCGGGCGCCGGCGCTGTGGGCGACGTCGACGTAGCTGATCCTGAGGGGCTGGGCGGGGCGGGCGAACAGGACGACGGGCGGGCCCGACTCGACGAGCTGGGCGGGGAGCGGGTCTTCTGCGTGGGTGGAGACGAGGATGGCGCCGTCGACGTGGCCTTGGCGGAGGTAGTCGATGACCTGGGCGCGGGCGTCGGCGGCTTCGGCGAGCATGAGGACCAGGTGCACGCCTAGCGGGCGGAGGTGGCCGGAGATGCCGCTGACGACGCGGCCGAAGAAGGGGTCGGTGAAGACGCGGGCGAAGAAGTGGCCCGCGCCGGAGACGACCAGGGCGATCGAGCCGGTCTTGCCGGTGACCAGGGAGCGGGCGGCGCGGTTGGGTGCGTAGCCGACGGCGGCGACGGCCTGGCGGACGGTTTCCTGGATTTCGGGGTCCACGTTCCGGATGCCGTTGATCACGCGGGACACGGTTGCCCGCGAGACGCCCGCGGCCCTGGCGACGTCCTCCAGAGTGGGCGAAACCAGGCGATCTTCCCTCATGTGATGAACTCTAGCGTACGGAGGGAGAGCGCTCTCCAATCCCGATCGCAGTAGTCGGCGAGGTGCTGGAAGCCGGGCATGCGGAGCGTGAGATCGGCCTTGGGCTCTCCTCACGTATATGTTGTTGCGGAGTTCTCCCACCCGCCCTCCCTTTGATTTCTCGGGCTCCGCCCGGCCCCGTCGGCACCGTGGTCGCCCCGAACGAGGCGGCAGCCAAACCGGAGTTCTCCCACCCCCTCCCTTTGATTCGTTCCGGGCTCCGCCCGACCCCACCGTCACGCAGGTCCCACGGCTTTAGGGCGCACGCCGACCGTGTTCAAGAAGGCCGGGGGTGAATGCCACTCCGACGATCGAACATCTCCTGAGAAACTCGGCTGAACATTTGCCAGCGCTCGAACTGGTCCGCCTTCTCAGCCGAAAGTCCACCACACTACTAGTAAGGGATCGCAGCTCTACAGATCCTTACCATCGGGGGCAGGAAAGTCAGCTGGGCGGGATTTCTGTGATAAGCGGTCGAGCGGTATGAATAAATTTCCTACTGCATGGTGATGAGGAAATCGCGACCATTCCCGGACAGCCAGCTGTACACGGATTTATGCGGGCACGCCACCGATCCCCCGGTCGATCCGGCCGAAGTCCTGGGTTTGTTCATTCGCGCGTTCGGTATCGCACCGGACCGGATTCCGGGCGACCTGGCCGAGCGGGCCGCGCTCTACCAGTCACTGGTGAACGGGCGTGGATCTGTGCGCCGGGGTGCCGGTGCGAGGCGGTGCATCGGCTGCTGCGCGCGACCAGGCGGCGCATCGCACCCATCGGCCCATGCGGCGAACCGCCCCCGGCGCACCAGGCCGGCCCGGCGCACCCACTGGCCCGGCGACCCCAGAGACACGGCATGCCATCGCTGATCACGCCTACCCGCAGGTCAAGCCCACCCAGCGGGCTCATGTACAACCCCAGCAGGTGCGGAACCCGCATCCAGATTCGCAATACGCTCGTAACATATTGGTAACAGTTCGACTGACAGCTCTGGTCGGCGATGTCATGTGAACGCTAACAATCTCATCAGATGTCCCCTCGGATGAGCGGCTTCACGCGGCTGCAGTTGCCGTGTCGGGAGCCACGCGGCACATGATCCACGCTTCGGCAATGTCCTGTCCGAAGCGCGTTGCCAGAAGGCACGACCTGTCACACCCAGAAACGATGCGGGAAGGGAGCAGCACCAGCCGGTCGTGTTAACGCAAACATTCCGCGACGATTCGAGATCACGCGTTCATGCGAGAGCCAAGCTTGCAAGCGAAGGGAAGACGGGCCATGACAGCGTCCGAGAAGCCAGGAGTGAGCCGCCGCACATTCGTGCGCGCATCAGCCATCGGGGTGGCGTTAGCCGCGACAGCCAAGACCATTCCGGCGGCCGCAGCGGAGACCACAGCCCCCGCGGTTGCTGAGTCTTTGGCCGGGATCCCGTACGTCGGCGCAGGAAGCAACACCGCGATCAGGCCGTTCTGGCTGCGCGAGGTCAGCTTGCACGCCGGTCTGCTGCAGGAGAAGCGCGACCGGATGAAGGCGTTCCTGCAGGCGTTCGACGAACGCCGCTTCCTCATGCTCTTCAACAACCAGGCCGGCCGGCCGAACCCCGCTGGCTTGCAGGTGCCCGGTGGCTGGGAGGACGGCGGGCTGCTGAGCGGGCACTGGGCCGGCCACTACATGAGCGCCCTCGCGCAGGCATACGCGGACCAGGGCCAGCAGGTCTACAAGACCAAGCTCGACTGGATGGTCGACGAACTCGCCGCGTGCCAGGCCGCCATCACCGCGCGGATGGGTGCTCCCGGCGGGGGTGAGGAGCCCGAGGAGCCCGTCATCGGCCGGGTCGCGGGACGCTTCGGCAACGGTCTGCGCCTCAACGGCGGCAGCAACGCGGAGCACATCCGTCTCCCCCAGGAGGCGGTGTCCCAGCTCACCAACTTCACGATCGCGACCTGGGTCAACCTCGCCGCGGCGCAGAACTGGAGCAGAGTCTTCGACTTCGGTCAGAGCACAGCCGTCAACATGTTCCTGACCGCCCGCGCGGGTGTGACCGGAAATCCGCCCCGGTTCGCCATCACCGTCGGCGGCAGCGGTCAGGAGCAGCAGATCAATGGCACGTCAGCCGTGCCGACCGGGCAGTGGGTGCACCTCGCCGTCACCCTCTCGGGCCCTGTCGGGACGCTGTACGTCAACGGTTCACCAGTCGGTACGAACACCGCCATGACGCTCAACCCGACCAACCTCGGCGTCCCTGGCAACGTCTGGATCGGCCGATCCCAGTACGGCGACGCGATGCTCAACGCGACCATCGACGAGTTCCACATCTTCGACCGAGCCCTTAGCCAGGCGGAGATCCAGTCCCTCCAGAGTTCCGCCGCGGGATCCACGGGAGGCGGGAACATCGCCTGGTACCGCTTCGACGAGGAAGGCGGAGCGACCGCGCTCGACTCCTCACCCAATCACCGCGACGCCGGCATCGTCGCCGTCGCGGGGAACACCGGGGCTCTTTGGACGCCCGTCTATCCCGGCTATCTCGGGGCCATCCCGGAGGACGCCGTGATCCGGTTGGGGCCGCCTCGGTTCGCCGTCTATGGCGGCAACCTCAGCACGAACGTCTGGGCACCCTGGTACACCCAGCACAAGATCATGCGGGGTCTGCTGGACGCCTACTACCTGACCGGCAACGAGAAGGCTCGCGAAGTCGTCACCAAGATGGCGGATTGGGCGCACCTCGCCCTGACTCTCGGCGACAAGAACCACCCGCAATACCCGGGACCCATCACCAGGGACAACCTCAACTTCATGTGGGACACCTACATCGCCGGTGAGTACGGCGGCGCCAACGAGGTGTTCCCCGAGATCTACGCGTTGACCGGTGACGCCAAGCACCTCGAGACGGCGAAGTGCTTCGACAACCGGGAGTCCCTCTTCGGCGCCTGCGTCGAGAACCGGGACATCCTCGTGGTGACCGACCCTGCCGCCATCGGCCGGCGTCGTCCGACCCGGCTGCACGTCAACCAGCACGTGCCCAACTTCAGCGGCTACATGCGGATCTTCGAGCAGACCGGCGATCAGGACTACCTCAAGGCGGCGAAGAACTTCTTCGGCATGGTCGTCCCGCACCGCATGTTCTCGCATGGGGGCACCGGCGGAAACTACCCGGGTTCCAACAACAACATCGAGATGTTCCAGAACCGGGACAACATCGCCAACGCGATCGCCCAGGGCGGCGCGGAGACATGCTCCATCTACAACGTGTCCAAACTGGCTCGCAACCTCTTCTTCCATACGCAGGACCCGGCCTACATGGACTACTACGAGCGAGCCCTCTTCAATCAGCTCGCCGGATCGCGAGCCGACGCGACCACCACGAGCAACCCGCAGGTCACCTATTTCCAGCCCCTGACACCGGGCGCGAGCAAGTCCTATGGCAACACCGGCACCTGCTGTGGCGGAACCGGGCTGGAGATCCACACGAAGTACCAGGACGCCGTCTACTTCAAGTCCGCCGACGGTTCCAGCCTCTGGGTCAACCTCTTCGTGCCGTCGACCGTGACCTGGGCGGAGAAGGACTTCGCCGTGACCCAGGAGACGAACTTCCCACGCCAGGCCGGCACAAAGCTCATCGTCAATGGCAGCGGCAGCCTCGACATCAAGCTGCGGGTTCCCGGATGGGTCCGGAACGGCTTCACCGTGCGGATCAACGGAGCCGTGGCACCGATGCAGACCCCGGCGCCGGGCACCTACGTGACGCTGAGCCGCACCTGGCGCCCCGGGGACGTCATCGAGGTCTCGATGCCGTTCAGCATCCGGATCGAGCGCGCCATCGACCGGCCGGACACCCAGTCCATCATGTGGGGACCGCTGCTCATGCCGATCGTCGGCAACCCCGGCGGCGGCAGCTACCGCGAGCTGACGCTCTACCGGTACCTCAAGCGGGACGGCGACTACTCGCGGGCGGCCATCACGGCGGCCGGTGCGAGCGCGGCAGGAGACCCGCTCTTCACGACGCATGGGTTCTCCCTGCGCCCGTGGTACGTCGGGGACGCCCAGGCCCACTCCGCGTACTTCCGCCGGGTGGAGCCGCGGATCGTCTTCGGGAGCATCGACTCCGGCGTTCCCAACGTGAAACGCAACGACGGGCTGCCCAGCTACGACGTCCCGGTCAGCGGTGTTCCGTCGCCCGGCACCGACGGTCTGACGTTCCTCGACGTGGTCTGGGACAACGCGCCGTTCGCGACCCACAACGCGTTCGTCGCCAGGGTCACCCAGACGGCCGAGGCGTTCGTGGCGGCGGGGCGCCTGACCAGCGCGCAGAAGGACGCGGTGGTGGCGGCCGCCGTAAGCGCGCGGGCCGAGCTGGCTCCGGACGCGGAGGTGCCGGTCACGGTCACCGCCGAGGGTCGATGCATCGGCAATTCGGCCTACGTGGCGGTGCGGGTGACGAACGATCACGACGGGCCCGTGGACGTCGTGATGGAGACGCCCTACGGCTCGCGCTCCTTCGCCAACGTCGCTCCGGGCAAGTACGCGTACCAGTCCTTCGCGGTCCGCGCCCCACAGGTCGCCGCGGGAGAGGCCACGATCCGCGTCACCGGAACCGTCGACGGGAGAAGCGTGACGTCCGAAGTCGTCAAGCAGTACGCGGCCGCGGCCTGCGGCTGATCGGCCGGAGGGCTTTGCGGATCCACGACCACACCGAAGGTGGCACGTGACTATCGAGTTCAGGCTGTCGGAGCTGTGGGAGCCTGACACGCGCCGCGACCCGCACGCGTTCTATGCGCGCGTGCGGGTCGCCGGCCGGCCCGTCCCGCAGGTCGACCCGGCCGGCAACCGGCTCTGGGTCGTGGCACGCCATGCCGATGTCCTCGACGGCTTGCAGCACCCGGCGATCGGTCACGAAGTGCGCAAGCATCAGGCCCAGGACCTGCCGCTCGCACACCAGCGGAGTGAGGCGGAACGAATCGCGGCGCGCCAGCTCATCGATCTCGATCCACCTGACCACACCCGGCTGCGCGGGCTCGTCAGCAAGGCCTTCACGGCCCGTACGGTCGCGCGGCTGGAGCCGTGGATCGCCGACGTCGCGGACCGATTGGTCGCCCGTGCTCTCGAGCTGGGCACGTTCGACGGAGTGGCCGACCTGGCCGATCCGTTGCCGGTCAACGTCATCGCCCAGCTCGTGGGGGTCCCCGAGGAGGACCGCGCCCGGTTCCGCGAGTGGTCGGCGACCATCGTCTCCGCGGCCGACCATGATTCCGCGGCCACGTTGGCGTTCGCCGCCTACATCGACGAGCTGGCCGAGCGCCGGCGAGCGGTCCCGGAGGACGACCTGCTCTCCGAGCTCGTCGCCCTGGAGGCGCAAGGCGACGCTCTCGATCGCGACGAGCTCGTCGCCATGGTGCAGCTCCTGCTCATCGCCGGTCAGGAGACCACCGTCGACGTCCTCGTCAACGGCATCCGGCTCCTGCTCACGCATCCTGAGCAGTGGCAGGATCTACTCGCCGACCCGTCCTTGGCGAGCGCGGTCGTCGAGGAGACGCTGCGCTTCCGCGGGCCGGTCGAGATCGTCCCGCCTCGCTTCACCTTCCGCGAGATCGGCATCGCAGGCGGCACGATCCCGGCGTTCGAGCGCGTCGGCCTGTCACTGTGGGGCGCGAACAGGGACCCCTCGGTCTTCTCCGATCCGGACGTGTTCGACATCCATCGCTCAGACGTCCATCGGCACATCGCCTTCGGCCACGGAATCCACTTCTGCCTGGGCGCATCCTTAGGTCGTCTCGAGGCTCGCATCATGTTCGACCGCATCGCCCGCCACCTTCGCCGGCTGCGGCTCGCGGTGGAGCCCGACGAGCTGGACGGCTTCCGCCTGCATCGGGGAACCCTGCCACTGCGGATCCAGTGATGTGGTGGCGCCACCCCACAGTGCTGCGTGGAGGAGATCACCCCCGATCTTGTCAAAAAGGCTGGGGTGAATGCCACGCTGACGAGCGAACATCACCTGGGAAACATAGCTGTCATTGTTACGTCGCCGAACTGGTTCACCTTCTCAGCGAAAGTGGACCCGCACCACTGAAAAGGATCTCAGGCTCTACAGATCCTTACTATCAGGGGAGGAAAGTCAGCCGGGCAGGATTTCTGTGATAAGCAATCGAACGGCACGAATTAATTTCTCCTGCATGGTGATGAGCAGAGATCCCCATAGCGAGCACGTCAACAGCCTGGACGGTACCGTGCATGGGCCTGCGGTCCAGGCGCGGAACGTGACCGGCGGTATTCACATTCACCAGACGTCCATTCCGTTGCCCACGCCACGTCAGTTACCGCCCGCCAGGCTCCTGATCGACCGGCGGGAAACGCTCGCCTTTCTGGATCGGGTGAACACCCGCCGATCCGCGTCCGGGTCCCCCGTCGTGGTGGTCGTGAGCGGCCCGGCGGGGGTCGGGAAATCAACCCTCAGCCTGACTTGGGCGCACCGGAATCACGACCATTTCCCGGACGGCCAGCTGTACGCCGATCTACGCGGGCACGCCACCGATCCACCAGTCGAACCGGCCGAAGTCCTGGGTTTGTTCATTCGCGCGTTCGGTATCGCACCGGACCGGATTCCGGGCGGCCTGGCCGAGCGGGCCGCGCTCTACCAGTCACTGGTGAACGGGCGGCGGATCGTCGTGGTGCTGGACGACGCGATCTCGGCGGCGCAAGTGCGTCCACTGCTGCCCGCCTCCGGGAACGGGATGGTCTTGGTGACCAGCAGGTGGCGGCTGGCCGGTCTGGTGGTGGGCGGCGCGCGCGGACTCCAGGTGGAACGCCTCGGCGTGGACGCGGCGCTCGACCTGCTCCGGCACACGCTCGGCGACGATCGGGTGGGCGATGAACTGGACGCGGCCACCGAGCTGGTGGATCTGTGCGCCGGGGTGCCGCTCGCCGTATCGGTGGCCGCCGCCCGGCTGGCCACCCGGCCGCACTGGCCGCTGACCGAGATGGTGGCGGCTCTCGCGCAGGAGAGCCGACGGCTCAGCGCGCTTTCTGTGGAGGACGATATGACGATCCGGGCCGCGCTGACGTTGTCGTACCAGAATCTGGCGCCGGACGCGGCGCGGCTGTACCGGCTGCTCGGATTGTTTCCCGGGGCGAGTTTCGGCGGCGCGGCGGCGGCCGCGGCGGCCGGGCTGCCGGCGGAGGAGAGCCGGCGGCTGCTGGGGGTGCTGGCCGACGCGAATCTCCTCGACGACTTGCCCGGCGGGGAGTACCGGTTTCACGATCTGGTCCGGCTGCACGCGCGGGAGACGGCCGAGCTGGAGGATTCCGCGACCGCGCGGGAGGAGAGCGTGCGGCGGGCGGTGGGCTGGTTTCTGGACACCGCCAGGGCGGCCAGTGACGCGGCGGCGCCGTACCGGCGGATTCCGGTGGCGGCGGGGGCGATGGAGTTCGCCGACGCGGCGGGCGGGCTGGACTGGATGGATCGGGAGTTCCGCAACCTGCGCGCGGCGGCGCAGGTCGCGTTCGAGCGGGGCTGGCACGAGACCGCCTGGCAGCTGGTGGACGCGTTGTGGCCGCTGTTCCTGCATCGCGGTTTCTACGCCGAGCGGCTGGAGGTGGATCGGCTCGGGCTGGCCGCCGCGCGGGCCGCCGGGGATCCGATCGGCGAGGCCAAGATGTTGAACAGGACCGGGGTTTCGCTACGCGCGCTCGGGCGGTGGGACGAGGCCGCCGAGGATTTCGGGCGGGCGCTGGAGATCTGGCGAGGGCTGGGCAACGCGTACCGGGTGGCCGGCGGGTATCGGCGGCTGGGCTGGCTGGAACTGGATCGGGATCGGCCGGAGGCCGCGATCAGGCTGTTCGCCGAGGCGCTCGAGGGGTACCAGGCGGCTGGTGAGGTCAGGCGGGTGGCGCTGGCCCGATGCGATCTGGGCCGGGCGCTGGTGGAGAGTGGCCGGGCCGAGGAGGCGGTGCCGTACCTGGCGGCGGCGTATGAGGCGGCCGAGTCCGATCGGTACAACCGGACCCGGGCGCTCATCCTGCTGGGGCGCGTCCAGGGGAGCGAGCCGGACATCAACCGGGGACTCCAGGTGATGCGCGAGCTTGGCTCCGCCTCGGGCGAGGCGTTCGCGCTCCAGACGCTGGGCGAACTCGCCCTGCGCCACGGGCGGCCCGAAGACGCGCGCGAACTCCTCAACCGGGCCCGCCAGGTGCTGAACGGAATGGGTTCCGCCACCACCCGGCTGGACCGGCTGCTCGCCCAGCTGGAATGACGCGGCTCAGCGCGTCATCCTGCCTGGATATCGGACGGGCGATCCCATGGTCTTGCCCATCGCCTTGCCGATGGGCGTGCGCGCTCTGCCCATGGTTCCGCTCATCATCGTCTTTCCGATGGGAGTACGCGCTCTGCCCATGGTTCTGCCCATCATGGTCTTGCCCATGGGAGCACGCATTCGCCCCATCATGGACTTGCCCATGGGAGCGCGCATTCGGCCCATCATGGTCTTGTTCGTGGATCTGCCCATGATCCCGGTCATCAAGCGCGCCATCATGCCTCTCGCGCCCCTGGTCCGGCGGCGCCGCGAGCGCATGGACATGGGCATGGCGCCGCGGCGGCGCCCGCCGAACATGCGACCGCGGGGCTGCGGTCTCCTGCGCTTGAAAAGGGCCCGGACCAGCGCGCCCCCGAGCATGGCCAGGGTCGCGAAGACGGCGCCGGGGTGCCGGCCGGCCTTGTCCGCGACCCGGTGAGCCCCGGACTTGGCCGTCTGGGCCTTGGCCATGACGCTGGTCTTGGCTCTGCCTTTGACGTCGGTCTTGGCGGCGAGGGCGGCCACCGTCCGGCCGAGTTCCTCCCGGGTCCGCTCGGCGTCTTCCGCGATGGCCGCGACGTCCTCGGACGCTGTCCGGTGCGGACGGGTCATCGATGCGCCCTCCCTTCGGTGACGCCGGAGCGGACCGCGTCGATGTCGCTCTTGACGCCGTTCACCGCCTGCGTCGGCTTGGGCGGCATGGCCCCCTTGACGCGGTTCCTGCCGATGGCGCCCATGATCCCCGCGATGATCAGCAGGGCGGCGCCGACGACCAGGGCGGCCAGCCAGGCCGGCCACGGGATCGCCAGGGCGATGATCGCGCAGGCTACCAGCGCCCCCGCGCCGAGCAGCGCCATGACACCGGTGCCGCCGAACAGGGCGGCACCCGTCCGCGCCTGCCGCCCCTTACCCACCACTTCGGCCCTGGCCAGGCGCATCTCATCCTTGATCAGGCGGGATACCTGGTCGGACGCCTGCTGCACGAGCTCGGCGGTGGACGCGGTGGACTGAGACTCTCTCTGGTGGACAGACATTGGTCCCTCCTTCCCCCATCTACTTCGCGTACCCGATTTATCCCGTTAAAACCCCTTTGTGTAGTTATGTCACCACAACCCCACGATAGTCGGGGGTGGCGGGATCGCACGAAGCTCGGCCGGGGTGAGGGAGGCGCCCGCCGGGGTGCGGTCGCCGACCTTCCAGCCCGCGTTGAGCACCGCGCCCTGCAGCGCCCGTACGGGATCCTCGGTGCTCACCCACAGATGCAGGAACGTGGCGAACAGCCCGTCACCGGCGCCCGAGGTGTTGAGCACGCCGCGCGGCGCGACCGCCTGGACCGTGATCAGCCGCCCGTCCCGCAGGCCCAGCATGGCGCCGCGCGCCCCCAGCCCCACGCCGACGAGCGCGCAGCGCGGATACCGCCCGAAGATCTCGGCGATCCAGCGCTCCGGTGGCACCGGGAGGCGCTCGTGACTGCAGAACAGCACGCGCGCGGCCCGCAGCCACGGCTCGTTGTACGGGTCCCCCGGGTCCGCGATCAGGTGGGCGTCCACCGCGATCGGGATGCCCAGGCCGCCCGCGCGGGCCACCAGCGGGCGGACGAACTTCGCGTTCGTCAGCACCAGCAGGTCGGCGTCCCGGCACTGCCCGGCGAGCACGTCGAACGGGTAGTCGACGTCGTTGACGGGCGCCAGGTACGGGTAGCCCATGCGGCGGCCGTCGGGGCCGACCAGGACGACGCCCATCGAGGAGCCCTCGCCGGAGATCACCCCCGGGCCGAGCAGCCCGTGCGCGTCCAGGTCCGCGCGGATGCCGGCGCCGACCAGGTCGGTGCCGACGACCGTGCAGAGCCTGGCGTGGCTCCCCAGGGTGCGCAGGGTGCGGGCGATGTGGGCGGCCGCGCCGGAGACGCCGCCGGTCAGCCATCTGGGCGTGCAGGTCGGCAGGTAGTGGACCGGGAATTCGGCCACGCCCAGGGAGAGGTAGAAGCTGGTCGCGCCGGCGACCACGATGGTCGGGGTCATGCGGCCGCCTCGCTCACCGTGATGCCCGCGCGACCGGCCACCTCGAAGTGGCGGCCGTCCCGGTAGTGGCCCGCGATCACGGTGGCCGTGGTCAGGCCGTACAGGGGGAGCCTGGCGGCCAGCCAGCAGTAGAGCAGCGAGCCGAAGGTGGCGGGCCACGGATCGGCGCCGGCCAGGAGCCCGGCGCTGCCGGTGATCTGGGCCAGCGGGCCGTGCCGCAGGCCGACCAGGCAGCCGCCCGGTTGCCGGGCCACGGCGACCGCGCAGCCGACGTGGCGGTCCAGCAGGCCCGCCACGTCGTGCCGGGTGATCAGCACGTCGGCCAGCTCCTGCCAGCGCTGGTCCCGGGCGTCGTCGGAGTCGACCACGATGTGGGCGTCGGCGGCTGGCAGGCCCTGGGCGGCAGACGGGCCGGTCACCACCATCAGGTGGGGCTCGAGCGGCGGACCCTCCCGGGGGATGACCAGGACCGCGGGCACGGCCGCGCGCGGGGCGAGCGGCGGCGTCCGGTTCAGCGACAGTGGCTGGCGCTGCCCGAAGAAGTGGGCGACGACGAGTTTGTCGAGCACGATCAGCCTCCGTGGTACGGGGTGAGGAACGGCATCGGGACCGGGGTGGCGACCGGGATGGACGCGGGCTGGCGCAGGTTCATCAGCCGGTACATCAGCCGCCGCATGTTGCGGTGGAACTGGCCGGGGGCCGAGGTGATCCGCTCCTCCACCCGCTGGGAGTGCTCGGGCTTGAGCGCGGCGGCGGCCCGGGTGAGCTGGGTCGCCAGCGGCTGGTAGCGGTTGATCCGCGGCGCGACCGCGGCCAGCTCGCCGAGCGGGGAGTTCGGGTCCACGTCCTCGGACGGGAACCTGGCCAGCAGGGTCGGCTTGCCGATGGACGCGCCGTAGAGGGTGGCGGAACCGTGGTCGCCGACCACCCAGTCGGCCGCGACGAGCACGCCGAGCCATTCGTCCTGGGGCTGCACCACCTGGAGCCCCCGGCGCTGGCTGTCGGCCAGCCAGGCGCGGACCTGCCTCGCCCCGTGCGCGGACCAGATGTTGGGGTGCAGCAGCGCGACCACCTTGTACTCGCTGGCGGGCAGCTGGCGGACCAGGCGGCTCATCAGGTCGGATTTGCCGAACAACGACTCGGTGCCCCAGGTGGAGCTGACCGCGACCAGCTTCTGGCGGGGCCGTACGTCCAGCGCCCGCCGGTACAGCGCCCGATCATCGAGGCTGACGGCCAGCCGGTCGTAGATCGGGTCGCCGATCACCTCCGCCGACGGCAGCGCCTGCGGGCATTGCCTGGCCAGCCGGACCAGGTCGCTCTGGTGCGGCAGCACGATCGCGTCCGGGATGACGGCGCCGTCCCGGAGCAGGCGCTGCGGGTCCATCCCGTACGTGGCGCGCGCGCCGGCCACGCGCCGGCCGGGCGTACGCGGGACGAACTTGTTGAATCCGGCCCCATGTTCCATCACGATCAGCGGCGCGTTGATCTCGTGTACCGACCCGAGACTGGCCGCTACGGCCAGGTCGAAGCGCTCGTTCACGGCCTGCTGCCAGGGCAGCACCACCCCGCCGTCGAGGCTCTCCACGAACTCTTCGACCCCGTTGTTGAACACATCCTTCGCGATCGTGAACAGCACCTGGACCCGCAGGTCCGACTGGACCAGCTGGACCGCCTCCAGCAGGCGCTGTCCCGACGTGACGGTGTGGACGATCACCAGAACGGTCTTGCAGTTCCCTCGTGTGACCCACCTGCGGGCCTCGGGCCCCACCGGGACCCGGCTCCATTCCAGACTTGGCATACTGCCTCTGCAGCCCCCTCGCTCCACCCTCCAGATGTGGGCAATCCCCCCGAATCACCCCTTGTGGTGAGCGTCCGCGCCAGACCTTGCAGAAACCCTTGCGGAAACCTTACTGACTCTGTCAGCAAGCCTGGGAGCTATCAAACACTGGGCAATTACGACATGTCCAGCAAGTTTGTTTATTTTATTTAAAATGGCGTTTGCGCATTCGAATGAGAACTCGAATTTGACACCGGGAATGGGCTCGGACCATTATTGATCCCGACCGGGGGCCCAAAGTCGTCTAAAGGTTGAGTCAAATACCGTGCCCCGGTCATTTTTCGCCGATCGTCGGGAGGGTGGCCAGTGATGGTGGAGAAACAGCAGCTGAGACTGGGTACGGCTGCCGCACGCAAACCACCGAAGGCCACCGAATTCGACGTCAGCGAAACCATCGGCCGCTGAGAGCAGGACCTGGAGGGCGTTTCCTCCGGAATGGATGTCACCGGCCCGGCGCCATGGGCCACTCCGCTTCGCGACCTGAGGAGTGAATTGTGACCGTTCAGAACGATCAGCTGAGCCTGGGCACCGCCGCCGCGCGGAAGCTCGCCACGACCACCAAGACCGTGCCGCAGATGCAGGGCATCACATCGCGGTGGCTGCTGAAGGTCCTGCCGTGGGTGGAGGTGTCGGGCGGGGCCTATCGGGTCAACCGGCGGCTCACCTACACCGTCGGCGACGGGCGGGTCAGCTTCACCAACGTGGGGGCCTCGATCCGGGTCGTCCCGCAGGAGTTGTGCGAGCTGCCGCTGCTGCGCGGCTACGAGGACACGGACACGCTGGAGCGCCTGGCGGGCCGGTTCACCCAGCGTGACTTCGAGCCGGGTGACATCATCGTGGCCTCGGGCGATCCCGCCGACGAGGTGGTGCTGGTGGCGCACGGGAAGCTTGACCGGCTGGGGGTCGGCCCCTACGGGGACGAGGCGGTGCTGGGGAACCTGGCGGACGGGGACCATCTCGGGGACAGGTCCCTGCTCGGGCCCGGCACCTGGGAGTTCACGGTCAAGGCGACCACGGCGGGAACCGTGCTGACCCTGGCCCGGCGGGCGTTCGAGGAGCTGCTGGCCCAGTCCGACTCGCTGCGCGCCCAGGTGGACGGCTACCTGTCGGCGGCCGACCGGCCGCAGGACGGTCACGGCCAGGCCGCCATCGCGCTCGCGGCCGGGCACCACGGCGAGGCCGTCCTGCCGGGCACGTTCGTCGACTACGAGGTCTCCCCCCGGGAGTATGAGCTGAGCGTCGCCCAGACCGTGCTCCGCGTGCACACCCGGGTCGCCGACCTCTACAACGACCCGATGAACCAGACCCAGCAGCAGTTGCGCCTCACCATCGAGGCGCTGCGCGAGCGGCAGGAGCACGAGCTGATCAACAACCGCGAGTTCGGGCTGCTGCACAACGCCGACCTGAAGCAGCGCATCCACACCAGGACCGGGCCGCCCACGCCCGACGACCTCGACGAGCTGCTCAGCCGCAGGCGCAAGACGCAGTTCTTCCTCGCGCACCCGCACGCCATCGCCGCCTTCGGCCGCGAATGCACCAAGCGCGGGGTGTATCCGCCGGTGGTGGACGTGAACGGGAGCCATGTCCCGGCCTGGCGCGGCGTGCCGATCCTGAACTGCAACAAGATCCCGATCAGCGACTCCCAGACCACCTCGATCCTGGCGATGCGGACCGGCGAGGAGGACCAGGGCGTGGTCGGGTTGCGCCAGACGGGTTTGCCGGACGAGGTCGAGCCGGGGCTCAACGTGCGGTTCATGGGGATCAACGAGCAGGCGGTGATCTCCTATCTGGTCAGCGCGTACTACTCGGCGGCCGTGCTGATCCCGGACGCGCTGGGCGTGCTGGAGAACGTGGAGCTCGGGCACTGATGACCGCGGAGTCGATCGAGCGGCGCACGGCCGGTGCGGTGCTGGACTGGGGCCGGGCGCTGCTGCGCCCGGCCCTGGGCCCGGCGGTGGACCGGCTGCCGGCCCCGATGCGCCACATCACCGGGTATCACCTGGGCTGGTGGGACGCGCACGGCGTCCCGGCCGAGGCAGGCGGCGGCAAGGCGGTGCGGCCCACGCTGGTGCTACTGGCGGGCGAGGCGGCCGGTGGCGAGGCGGGCGAGGCGCTGCCCGCCGCGGTCGCGGTGGAGCTGGTGCACAACTTCTCCCTGCTCCACGACGACGTGATGGACGGGGACGCGACCCGGCGGCACCGGCCGACCGCCTGGAGCGCGTTCGGGGTGAGCCAGGCCATCCTGGCGGGTGACGCGGTGCTGACGCTGGCGTTCGACGTGCTGGCGTCCAGCGGTCACCCGCTCGCCCGGGAGGGCGTGTCGGCGCTCAGCGCGACGGTGCAGGAGCTGCTGAACGGGCAGAGTTCCGACGTCGAGTTCGAGAGCCGGGCGGAGGTGGAGCTGGCCGAGTGCCTGCGCATGGCGAGCGGCAAGACCGGCGCGCTGATCGCGTGCGCGTGCGCGCTGGGCGGCATTTTCGGCGGCGGCACGGCGGCGCAGGTCGAACATCTGCGGGCCTTCGGCGATCGCCTGGGCCTGGCGTTCCAGCTGGCCGACGATCTGCTCGGCATCTGGGGCGATCCGGTGATCACCGGCAAACCGGTCTACTCGGATCTGGCGAACCGGAAAAAGTCGCTCCCCGTGGTGGCCGCGCTCAGCTCCGGCACGGCCGCCGGGCGCGCGCTGGCCGCCCTCTACCGGCGCGAGGCCCTGCTCTCCGACGACGAGCTCACCCACGCCGCGAGTCTCATCGAGGAGGCCGGGGGCAGGGCCTGGAGCCAGTCCACGGCAGGCTCCCTCCTGGATGAGGCTCTCATTCACCTGAACGCCGCCGGTCTGGCTCCTCGCCCGGCCGCGGATCTGACCACATTGGCCGGCCTGATGACCCGTCGCATGGTCTAGTGGCCCGGCACGCAACCTTGACCCGGTAATTCGCGCCTCCGGGCCAGCAGCCCTCGAACGAATCCGGGTCAAGGTTCAGAGACACCCACTAGCGTCACCGGCATTGGGCGAGCATGTGGGATTTGTCCAGGCGGGTGACCGGGAGGTCGTATTTCAGGGCGACCTGGGCGAAGCGTACGACGTAGGCGCAACGGATCCGGCGGGAGGGAGCCAGGAGGCGGGGCCTGAGCCGCCTTTGGCTTCGTTGGCGGGGCCGTACACGGGGAGGAGGTTGAGGGGGTCGTTGGCGATGCGGAGGCGTTTGGCGCGGGACCAGCGGGACGCGCCCATGCGCCATTCGTAGGAGAGCGGGACGACGTGGTCGACCTGGATGCGGTCGGCGTCCGCTTTGCGCCAGTGGATCGTCCGTCCCGTGTACGGATCGTCCAGGGTCATCGCCTCCACCACGCAGGTGGAACCCTCGCGGAAACGAACGTCGTCGCCGTCCCGGGCGAGGAGATCGTTGCGGGTGTCGCAGCCGTTGCGCGCGTACGGCACGGCGGTCGCGGCGTCGGCCCAGTTCTCGCCGAACCGGTCGCGCCGGTAACCGGTCTTGGGCCCCATCCCGGCCACCCGCAGCGAGCGGATCAGGCCGAGCGCGGCGGAGCGGTCCCTCGCCGAGGTGATCGGCACCAGGCCGGGCTTGGTGCCGTCCGGGTTGTCCAAGGGGTTGGCGCGCTCCCGGGCCCCGGTCTGCCCGGCGAGCGACGCCACCACCACCCCGGCCGCGAGCACGGCGACCATGTTCCGCGTCCCCATGTCCGGATGATGACCGACAAGTCATCTATTGTCTCTGGCGGCGTTGCCCTTGATACCGCGGCATCCGGCTCACCAGGGGCACAACCAAGCGGATCGCGGAGGGACCCGGCGCGATCCTGCTCCAGAGCGATGGCGATGCCGGCCAAAGGCGGTCACGCCTAAAGGTGGTGGTCGCGACCTGAGGTGCTGGCGGCTAAAGGTGGCGACCGGCACCGTCTCATGGGGCGACTACGGGCCCGACGCCGGAACCGCCAGCCCCACCCGCGGGGCCGCTGGCCCGCCGAAGGCACGCAGCACGTTCCCGGTGGCGTCGGTCACCGGACCGCCCTTAGCGCCCAGGTGAATCTGCACGACGTAGGTGGCGACCAAAGGTGGTGGCGGCTAAAGGTGGTGGCGGAGGGCGATGGTGGCGGTGGCGGTTCTGAGATCGCGGATGCCGGGTCTGCCCCGTCTTGGGTGGATGTTGTTGGTGAGTAGCACGATCGTCAGGGCGTGGCCGGGGTCGATTACCAGGGATGTGCCTGTGAATCCGGAGTGGCCGTAGGCGTCGGAGAGCGGGCCCACTATCGCGGGGTCGCCGATGCGCACGCCGAGTCCCTGGCGGAAGTCCGCGCCCGTCACGTTCTGGTCGCGCGTCATCTCGGCGACCGTGTCCGGCGAGATGACGCCCGCGCCTCCGGTGCGGAGCATCTCGCCGAAGCGCAGCAGGTCCCCCGCCGTGGAGAACAGGCCCGCGTGCCCGGCGACGCCGCCGAGCGCGTGCGCGGTCTCGTCGTGCACCTGACCTCGAACGCACCCGCCGCGCCAGGGCTTGTACTCGGTCGCGGCGATTCTCGGCACGAGGCCGGGATCGGGCAGGTATGTCGTGTCGGCGAGCCCCAGCGGCCCGGTGACCCGGTCGCGAACGAGCGCGTCCAGCGGCGCCCCGCCCGCGATCTCGGCGACCCGCCCCAGCGTGATCATGCCGACGTCGGAGTAGACGTACTCCCCGGGCGGGCCCGAGGGCGTGGAAAGCATCAGGTCCCATCGCGGGTCCCCCGGCGGCGCCGCGCCGACATGCTGTACCGGCGGCAGGCCGGAGGTGTGCGTGAGCAGGTGCCTCACCGTGACCGCGGGCCGGTCGCCGTAGTAACCGGGCAGCCAGGTCGCGACCGGTTCGTCGAGCCCGAGGCGCTCGTCCTCGGCCAGGGACAGCACGGCCACCGTGGTGAACAGCTTGGTGATCGACGCGATGTCGAAGATGGTGTCGATCCGGGCGGCGGGCCGCTCGGCCGCGAGAGTCCCCGCCGCATCCGCGTACCTGACGACCTCCCCGGCCACCGCCGCGGCCACAGGAATCCCGTCCACCCCGATGATGGCCACCGCCGCCGAGGCTGCCTCCGGCACCGCCGCCCTGAGCAGGTCGTCAAGCATTCGGCCCCCGCCACATACGCTCACTTCAAGGAACACCCGTCATGCGCACTTCTAAGGAACACCCATCACGCACACTCCAAGGAAGCCCGTCACGCGCACCCCTCAGGAACACCCGCCACGCACACTCCAAGGAAGCCCGTCACGCGCACCCCTCAGAAACACCCGCCACGCACACTCCAAGGAAGCCCGTCACGCGCACCCCTCAGAAACACCCGCACGCACACTCCAAGGAAATCCGTCACGCGCGCTCCTCAGGGACACCCGCCACGCGCACTTCAAGGAACACCTCTCACGCGCACTTCGAGGAACACCCGTCACGAGTTCAAGGCGTTGTCCAGGCGCTCCCCTGAGGCGGCGAGGATGACACGAGCATGCTCTGCCGTCACCCGGCGTTCGATCATGATGACGGCGGTCTTCAACTCGAGGTCCGCGGCCTCCAGGATGGCTCGGGCGTCGTAGAGGCCAACACCGGTGATGTCGCTGACGATGCGGGCGGCGCGATCGGCTAGCTTCGTGTTGGTCGCGGCCATCTCGACCATGTGGTTCCCGTAGGTGCGCCCGCACTTGATCATCGTGATCGTGGAGATCATGTTGAGGACCAGCTTCTGGGCGGTGCCCGCCTTCAGGCGGGTGGACCCGGTGACCACCTCGGGCCCGACGACAACCTCGATGGCGTGGTGCGCAGCAGCCGAGAGCGGACCTCCGGTGTTACAGGACAGGCCAACCGTGAGCGCGCCGACGCGGCGAGCCTCGGTCACCGCGGCGACGACGAACGGGGCCCGGCCGCTGGCGGAGATGCCCACCACGGAGTCGAGCGAGCCAGCGCCCTCGGCCCGAATGGCGGCCGCGCCCGCGCCCGCGTCGTCCTCGGCTCCCTCGACGGACCGGACGAGCGCCTCCGCGCCACCGGCGATGATGCCGCACACCAGGTCAGGATCGGTGCCGAAGGTCGGCGGGCACTCGGAGGCGTCGAGCACGGCCAGCCGCCCCGACGTGCCCGCGCCGACGTACAGCAACCGCCCGCCGCGCGCCATCCGCGCGGCGATCGCGTCGATGGCGGCGGAGATCGCGGGGATGGCGAGGGCCACCGCGCCGGGCACGGTGGCGTCGGCCGCGTTCATGCGGCGGGCGATCTCCTCGGTGGGAAGCCTGTCGATCCGGCGGTGCCGCGGATCGCTCTGTTCGGTGACCAGCGCACCAAGCGACTGAGTCATGACTCCTCCTTGAAACGGCGGCGATAGAGCCAGAAGACCCGCTCGACCCGCGCGCCGACCGCCTTGGCGTAGAAGTGGATGGGGCCGACCCAGCCGATCTGCGCGCTGCGCAGCCCGGCGGCGGCCTGGTCGGCGAGGCAGCGCCGCAGGAGGACCCGGCCGACGCCGAGCCCGCGCGCCGCCTCGGCCGTGCCCATGGGGCCGAACCAGAGGGGCCGCGCGCCCCAGGAGGCGAACCCGAGGATCTCGCCCTCGCGCTCGGCGTAGTGGCAACCGGCCGCCTGCTCGGCCTCCCACGCCCAGGAGTCGTGCCATTGCTTCCGCACGAACTCGACCACCTCGGCGCGCTCCCCCGCCGGGGCCGCCCGCACGGTGATCCCCTCGTTCGCGAGGCGGGCGAGGTCGGCGTCGCAGGAGAGGTCTCCGCTGAGGTCCACGGTCATGTTCCAGGCGGCGTGGTACCGCTCGTAGCCGAGGCTCTCGGCGAGGCAGTGGGCGGGGGTGTAGCGCACGTCGATGCCGGGCCAGGCGTAGCAGGGCGGGTTGGCGGCGAAGCGCGCCTCCTCGGCCCCCTGCGCGCGCAGCCACTCCTCGGCCGCCCCGACCAGCGCGCGGCCCAGGCCGCGCCGCCGGGCGCCGGGATCGACGGCCAGCAAGTCCACATGACCGACATTTCCGGACATGGAGGTGAAGATCACGCCGTCGAGGTCCGGTGTGGCGAGTGCCGTCCACCGGCGTCCCGGCGGGGGCGCGGCCAGCCGGGCCACGAGTTCCGGCGCGGCGTCGTCCAGGGTGAGCGCGGCCCGGGCCAACTCGCCCGCGTCGAGAGGAGCAGGAAGGATGTCGATCACGCGCTGGCCTCCACGGGGATGACGGCGCGAGGCTGGGGGTGATAGCACGCGTGTCCGTGCACCGTACCTTCCAGAGAAGGCCGTTCACTCTCGCAGCGCTCGGTCCTGAATGGGCACCTGCGCGCGAACAGGCAGCCGGTGTCCGCGTGCCGCTCGTCGAGCGCCTCGGTGGGCACGACCCGCTCCGCCCCCGGCCGCTCGACCCCGCGCAGCACGGGGATCGCCGAGAGCAGCGCCTGCGTGTACGGATGCACGGGCTCGGAGATGACGGCCTCCGTGGGCCCGCGTTCCACAACCTGCCCGCGATAGATGACGTACAGCTCGCCATCGTCACCGATATACCTGGCCGTGGCAATGTCGTGAGTGATGAACAGCACGCTGACGTTCAGCCGCTCCCGCAGGTCCTTGAGCAGGGCGAGAATGCCAAGCCGCAGCGACACATCGATCATCGACACGGACTCGTCCGCGACGAGCACCTCCGGATCGACGGTGAGCGCCCGCGCGATGACGACGCGCTGCCGCATGCCGCCGGACAGCTGGTGCGGGTAGCGCGGCAGCACATACCCGGGGTCGATGCCCACCAGGGTCAGCAACTCGCGCGCCCGCTCCTCCGCCCACGCCTTCGACCGGCCCTTCTGCCGCGCGCGCAGGGCCAGCGGCGCGTGCAGGGTCTGATGGATCGTGCGGGTCGGGTTGAGCGCGGAGTACGGATCCTGGTGAATGAGCTGCACCCTGCGGAAGTACGCCTGCCGCTGCCGGTGCCGCAACCCCGACATCGGCGTGCCATCGATGACGATCTCGCCGGAGTCATAGGTCTCCAGCCCGGCGACGATCCGCCCCAGCGTGGTCTTCCCGCAGCCGGACTCGCCGATGAACGTGACGGCCCCGCCCTTCTCGATGGCGAAGTCCACCCCCCGCAGCGCCTGGACGTCACGCCCGCCGAGCAGGTTGCCGCGCTGCCTGTACGTCTTGGTGACGCCGGTCCCCGTGATCACACATACTCCTTCCGTGTTTATGGCCGCGCCTCCGGCACGGCGGGCTTGGCCGCCTTCAGCCTGTGCCTTCCCTCGTCACTCCGGCCGCTTCGCGACCTGCGTTCCTCAGTCCAGACACAGGCGCGACCAAGCCGGCAAGGTTGACCGGCCGGCCGACCGCGTGGCAGGCGACGGTGCGCTCGCCGTAGGTGGCGGGGGCCGGGTCCACGGTGTCGCAGACGGCCATGCGCAGCGGGCAGCGCTCCCGGAACACGCACCCCTCGGCCGGGATGGTCCCCAGCGTGGGCGGCCGCCCCGGCAGCGCCGTGGCCTCGCCGATGTCGCCGGACAGGCGCGGGATCGCGCGGATCAGGCCCCGCGTGTACGGATGCCTGGGCGAGCCGAGGACCTCCATGGTGGGACCGTGCTCGACGACGCGCCCGCCGTACATGACGGCGAGGCTGTCGGTGACCTCGGCCGCGACGCCGATGTCGTGCGTCACGATGAGCGTGGTGAGCCCGCGCTCGCGGTGCACCTCCTTGACGATCCGCAGGATGGTCGCCTGGGTGATCATGTCGAGGGCGGTGGTGGGCTCGTCGAGCACGACCAGGTGGGCGTTGAGCACGAGCGCGAGCATGATCCCGACACGCTGCCGCATGCCGCCGGACAGCTCGTGCTGGTAGGAGTCGAGCACGCGCCCGCCGTCCAGCCCCATCCGGCCGAGCAGCGCCCTGGCCTCGCGCAGCAGGGCCGGGAGGTCGGCCACGTCGTGCGAGCGGCCGAGGTCCAGGAGCTGCTTGCCGACCGTCTTCAACGGGTTGAGGGAGTTCTGCGCGGCCTGGAAGACGTAGCCCACCTGGCGGCCACGGGCGCGCCGGAGATCGTCTCCGGTCAGCCGCACGACATCCCCGAGGCCGTCGATCTCGACGCTCCCGCCGGAGATCCTGCCGGGCGGCTGGACCGCGTTGAGCAGGGACAGCGCGAGGGTGGACTTGCCCGAGCCGGATTCGCCGACGATCCCGGTGATGGTGCCGGGCGCGAGCGTGAGCCCGACGCCCGCGAGAGCGGGCAGCTCACCCATAGGCGTCCGGTAAACGACGGTAAGGTCCTGAACGCGCACGCCCGGCGCGAAAGATTCGGTCATCTGCCCCTACTCCTCACGCAGCCGTGGGTTGAAGATCTCGTCCATCGCGTCGACGACCAGCACGATGCCCAGCGTCAGCAGCAGGATCGCCAGCAGCGGCGCCAGCAGGTACGGCAACGCCGCCGCGCTGGTCAGCGCCCCGCCGCCGAAGACCGCGAGGTTCAGCATCACGCCCCAGTTGTTGGCGTCGAACGGCAGCACACCCAGGAAGAACAACCCCACCTGCGCATAAATCGCCCCAGTGACGGCGATGAGCATGTTCATCGCGATATATGGCGCCATGCTGGGCAGCAGCTCACGCCCGACGATGTGCCGGGTGGACAAGCCCAGGCCCCTCGCCGCCTCGATGAACCCGCGCTCGCGCAGGGACAGCGTCTGGGACCGCACCGCGCGGGCGATGCCGCCCCAGCCGAGCACCCCGAGGACCACGCCCATCTCCAGCGGGCTGGTGAACTTCCACACGGTGGACAGCACCAGCAGCAGCGGCAGCCCGGGGATGGTGAGCTGCAGGTCGGTGAGGCGCATGAGGACGGTGTCCCAGCGCCCCCGGTGGAACCCGGCGAGCAGCCCGATCCCGGTGCCGAGCGCGACCGTGATGACGGCCGTGGCGAGGCCGGCCAGCAGGACGTACCTGGTGCCGGTGACGACCAGGGCGAGCACGTCGGTGCCCTCGAAGTCGGTGCCGAAGGGGTGGGCCCAGCTCGGCGCGGCGTAGAGCGCGTTGTCGTCGCGGGGCAGCGGGCTCGGGTAGAGCAGCGGCCCGAACAGGCCCATGAACGCGAACAGCGCGACGATGGCGACGCCCGCCATCCGGCTGGGTTTGCGCCGCATGACCCGCAGCACGCCGCGCCAGAAGTTGCGCCGCGGCGTGGCGGGCGCGGGCAGCAGCTGGGTGACGGTCATGCCGCGCCTCCCGTCCGGACCCGGGGGTCGATCACGGCGTACAGCAGGTCGGCCGCGATGTTGGCGACGACGATCGCCACGGTGATCACCAGGAAGGTCCCGCCCATCAGCGCGTAGTCGCGCGCGCCGATGCTGTTGACAAGCAGCAGGCCGAGCCCGGGGTAGTTGAAGATCGTCTCGATGAAGATGGCGCCGCCGAAGAGCATGCCGAGCGACAGCGCCAGGATCGTGAACAGCGGCAGGATCGCGTTGCGGGCGATGTATCGGAACAGCACGCCGCGTTTCAGGCCGCGCAGCTCGGCGGCGAGGATGAAGTCGTCGCCGAGCACGGTGGCCACGCTCGACTTCATCGCCAGGATCCAGCCGCCGTAGCTCGCCAGCGCGTACGTCAGGACCGGCAGTGTGGCGTGCTGGACCAGCGAGACGATATAGGCCGCGTTGAAGCCGGGCTCGTACGCGATGTCCACCGGCCCGCCCGCGGGCAGGATCGGCCACAGCGTCGTGAAGATGGCCGTGACCAGCAGCCCGATGACGTACTGCGGCACGCCGTGCAGCAGCGAGCCGGAGATGGCGAGCGCGTCGCCGAGCTTGCCGGAGCGTTTGATCGCCGCGTAGACGCCCAGCGTCACCCCGAGCAGGAAGCTCAGCAGGGTGCCGCCGAGCACGGGCAGGACGGTCCACTTGGCCGCCGACCCGATGAGCGTGGCCACGCCGGTGCCCGGGGTGCTGAGCGACTGGCCCAGGTCGCCGTGGATCAGGCCGTTCAGGTAGCCGGTGTACTGGTCCCACAGGCTGCCGGTCGGCAGGAAGCCGTACAGCGCGGCCGTGGCCCGTTCGGCCTGGTCGGGGCCCATGCCCTGCTCGATGAGCTTCTCGTACTGGCCCCTGACGGGGTCGCCGGGGATGTTGCGGATGATCACGAAGCTGATCGTGGTGACCACCCAGATCATGGCGATCCCGCGGGCCAGGTGGCCCGTGAGACGCCGTATGACGGTGTTCATGAGCCTGCCTTCTCCTTGATCATGCCGAGCTGCATCCACACGCCCGCCGGGAGCCGCAGCACGTCGCTGTCGGCGGGCGGCCAGCCGGTGTAGCGGGAGGTGCTGACGAACTGGGTGTTGACGTAGTCGTAGAGCTGGATGACGGGCAGCTGCTGGTTGGTCAGCTTGGCCAGCGTGCCGACGATCCGCCGCTGCTCGTCCGGGTTCGCCGCGTTGAGCCGGCTGGTGAGCGCGCCCGGGTTGATCCCGTCGATGGTCTCGGGCCCGCCCATCCAGTTGCCCTGCGTGCCCGGCGGCACGTGCGTGAGCTGCCCCGCGAGGAGCTGCCATCCGTTGGCCGACCCGTAGATCCGCTGGTAGATGTTGTACGGCGACGGGCCGAGCGCCATCAGCCAGAACCCGACGTCGTACTTCCCGGCCGCCAGCTCGTCCAGATACAGCGTGTAGTCCGCCGCCGTGAGCACGGTCGCGTCGATGCCGTGGTCGTTGAGCTGGCTGGTGATGGCCTTGGCGGCGGAGACCCAGTCGGAGAACGACGCCGGGACGTGGATCTCCACCTTCCAGGGCGTGCCGTCCGGCATCGCCCACTTGCCGCCCTTCCTGGTCATCCCGGCGGCTTCCAGTTCCTCGGCCGCCTTGGCCGGGTCGACCTGGTACTGGTCCAGCTGGCCGATCCCGTCCCCCAGCCAGGCCTGGGCCGACTTCGCGTGGATGCCGGTGGTCGTCTTGGCGGGGGTGCCCGCCTCGGGCGAGGCCACCTTGGTGACCTGGCTTCGGTCGATCAGGTACGCCAGGGCTCTGCGCACGTGCACGTTGTCGTACGGCTTGCGCGTCTGCCCGAAGGCCAGCGACACCGCGACCGGCGAGAAGCCCTTGACCACCTCGTTGCCCTCGGTCTCGCGGATGCGCTTCAGCACCCCGGTCGGCACCGCCGTGAAGGGCGCGCTGTCGAGCGAGCCGGAGATCAGGTAGTTCCAGATCTGCTGGTTGCCCGTGTAGTTGAGCACCTTGACCCGGTCGGGGGCGATGTTCTGGTTCGCGTAGAAGTGCTTGTTCCGCACCAGCAGCGCCTCGCCCGGGTTGACCCGCTCCAGCGTGAACGGGCCCGCCGAGACGTCCTTGGCGGGGGCGAAGGAGATGACCTTCTCCGCCAGACCGGTGATCTGCCCCTTGGCCTTCTCAGCGGCGGGGCCGGTCCCCCTGGCCGCCTTCAGCGTGGTCCAGAAGTCGGCGGGCAGCAGGTGGCCGAAGACGTGCGCGGGCACGACGACGGTCGACAGCACGTTGCGGAGGAACAGGTTGCTCTTACTGGCGCCCTGCGTGACCTTGACGGTCCGCGCGTCCACCACCCGCACATCGGCCGCCGAGCCGGCCGCCTTCGGGTCCACCGCGTACGCCGTGCCGCCCTGGGTGTAGGCGAGGCCGATGGAGGTGCGCACGTCCTCGCTGGTCACCGGCTTGCCGTCGGACCATCTGGCCTTCGGCTGCAGGTGGATGACGACCTCGCCCTGATCGGGTGTCACGGTCCAGCTCGCGGCGATGCCCGGGTAGAACCTGTTGGGGTCGACCGGGTCGTTCTTGGGCCACGCCAGCGTCATCGCGTCGTAGCCCAGGAACGTGTTCCCCTGGGGGTTGAACGGGTTGATCGGCGCGGTGGCGTCGATCTGCTTGGCGCCGTCGATCGTGGTGTAGACGCCCGAGTCGGCGGACCCCCCCACGCCGCCACACGCGGTGGCGGTGGCGATCAGCGCGGTGACCGTGATCGCCGCGAGTCGTCTCATGAACTGCTCCTGGATGCCGATTGCCCGGACCTTACGCGCGGGCTCCCAGGCCCGTCAATAATTTTCTTCCGCGACGGCAAACGTGGAGTTAATTTTTACCAATGCCCGTCTAGCTGCGGATACGCCTTCCACCGTACCTGTCGAGAGCACCCTTCGTGACCCTCAGGGCGGCGTCGGAGCGCTCGAAGGTGCGCTGCGCGACGCCCACGAAGACGCAGTCGACGATGAGCAACTGGCTGATGCGGCTGGCGAGCGCGCCCGGCCGGAAGGCGGTCTCGCGGCCCGCCGAGACCAGCACGTGGCCGGCCAGATCGGCGAGCGTGGAGCGCGGGTTGTTGGTGATGGCGACCGTCGTCGCCCCCGCCTCGCGCGCGGTCCTGACCGGCTCGACCACGTCGGCCGTCTCGCCCGTGCAGCTCACCGCCACCCAGACGTCCTCCGGCCCGGCCAGCGCCGCCGCCGTCAGGGCCAGGTGCACGTCCGCGAAGGGATGGCCGGCGATGCCGATGCGCATCAGCTTCTGCGCCATGTCCGCCGCCACCAGGCCGGACGCGCCCACGCCGACCACGCTGACCCGCCTGGCGCCGATCAGGGCGTCCACGACGGCGCCCAGCCGCTCGGGCGCGAGCTGGGCCGCCGTGTCCGCGAGCGCGTCGGACTCCGCCCGGGCCACCTTCGCGATCACCTCGGCGAGCGGGTCGCCGGGGGCCAGGTCGCCCGGCACCAGCCGGTCCCGCTCCCCCTGCGCCGACGCCGCCGCCAGCGCCAGGCGCAGCTCGGAGTAGCCCGAGAAGCCCAGCGCGCGGGCGGTGCGCACGATCGTGGCCTGGCTCGTGCCCGCGGCCGCGCTCAGCTCGGTGATCGTGCTCTTGGCCACCATCGCGGGATCGTCGAGGATCAGCCGGGCGATGGACCGCGCCGACGGGGTGAGCGAGGGCAGCACGGCTCGCACGCTCGCCACCAAGTTCGTGCTCATCGGGGGTTCTCCTGTTCGGGGGATCAACGGGTGAGCCAGCGCGCGACGGCACGCGCCGACGCGCGGGAGTTTCCGTGGGTGGCGACGTACACCGCTCCCGCGGGCGGCCCCGGCAGGCCCATCTCCACCACCACCGCGTCCGGTCTGGTCCGCAGGGCCTCCCCGAGAAACTCCTGGATCCAGCCGTGGCGGGCGGCGTCCCGCACGACGATCACGAGAGGTCGCTCGCGGTCGCGCAGATCCGGAAGCGGGTCCCCGGGGTGCACGGAGATCCCTTGGGTCCCCGGCAGCAGCTCGGCGACCGCCCCGGCGAGCCCGGGCGGCGCGACGCCGTCCACCGCCAGGTTCTGCCGCGCCGACAGCTCGACGACCAGCGGCGCCCGCGCGAGCACGGGCCGCCGCACCTGTCCCGTCACCTTCAGCGCCGCGGTGGCGGCGGTCAGGCCGAGATCATCGTCGGGGTCGTTCGCGGCGGCGGCCCTGGCGGGCGCCTGCCCGGCGTGCCAGTCGACGAGGGCCCGCACCCGGGCCGCCGCCTCCGCCAGGCGTTCCTCGGGCAGGCGTCCCTGGCGTACGGCGGCCACGATGGCGTCGCGGAGGCCGTACACGCTGGACCCGTCGGGCGAGGAGATGCCCGCGCAGACGGCGTCGGCCCCGGCGGCCAGGGCGCGGACGGCGATCTCGCCGGGCTCGTGGTAGGCCGCGACGGCGCGCATCTCGATCGCGTCGGTCACCACCAGGCCCTCGAAGCCCAGCTCCCGCCGGAGCAGTCCGGTCAGCACGGGGCGGCTCAGCGTGGCGGGCACGTCGTCGAGCGCGGGCACGAGCAGGTGCCCGCACATGATCGCCCGTACGCCCGCCCCGATGGCGGCGCGGAACGGCGGCAGATCCCGGGCCTCGACCGTCTCCCGCGACGCGGTCACGGTGGGCAGCTCCAGGTGGGAGTCGGTCACCGTGTCGCCGTGCCCGGGGAAGTGTTTGGCGCACGCCGCCACCCCCGCGCCCTGCAGCCCGCCGATCCAGGCGGCGGTGTGCTGGGCCACCAGGTCGGGTTCCGGCCCGAAGGACCTGACGCCGATGACGGGGTTGGCCGGGTTGGCGTTGACGTCGGCCACCGGCGCGTAGTCCAGCGTGATCCCTGCGGCGGCGAGCAGGCGGCCGATCCGCCGGGCCACCCTCCCCGTCACGGCCAGGTCGCCGGCGACGCCGAGCGCCCGGTTTCCCGGCCATGAGCTGCCGGTGCTCGCCTCGAGCCGGGTGACGGACCCGCCCTCCTCGTCCACCGCGACGATGACGTCCGGTCTCTCCGCGCGGATCGCGGCCACGAGGTCCGCCGTCCGCCGCCCGTCCGCGAGGTTGCGCGCGAACAGGACGACCCCGCCGAGCCCGTCCCCGAGCGCCCGCCGCAGCCAGTCGGGCGGCGCGGTCCCGTCGAATCCCGGCTGCAGGACGCTCATCGCCGTCCGCTCAAGATTCACGCGCGCTCCTCGATCACTCGCCGGTGCAGGTCGGCCGAAGGGAAGGCGGCGCGGAGCGCCAGGGCGGCGGCCCCGGCCGCGCCGTCGCGGGCGGGGATGGGGCGGGCGGCGTCGCCGAGCTCGGCCCGGACCCGGCGCGCCAGCTCGGTGGGCTGGGTGAGCAGGGAGCCCGCCAGGACCAGCGGTCCCTCGCCGGGGCCGAGCGCGCGCGCCGTGGCGGCGAGGCGGCGGGCGGCCTCGTCGAGGATGGCGCCCGCGGCCTCGTCGCCCTCGCGGGCCGCCGCGTCCACGAGCGGGGCGAAGGTCGCGAGCCAGGCTGGGCCCGAGTCGGCCACCTGGGCGTACACGGAGGAGACGATCTCGCCCACCGAGGTCCCGAGCGAGGCGAGCCGGTCGAGCAGCACGGTGGGCCCGGCGCGGCCGTCGAGCGACTTCAGCGCCGCCGTCACGGCCCGCCTGCCGATCCACACCCCGGACCCCTCGTCGCCGACCAGCCAGCCGTGGCCGTCGGCGACCGCCGCGATCTCCCACCGCGCGATCCTGGCCGCCACCGCGCCCGTCCCGGCGATCAGGACCGTGCCGTCCGGCTCGGCGGTGGCGCTCGCGAAGGCCACGAGCACGTCCGCCACGACGGACGGGTGACCGGGCAGCCCGGCCGAGCGCCACGCCTCCCCCGCCAGCCGCCTGGCCCGCTCGGCGCCCGACCCGGCCAGGCCGAACACACCGCCCGCGACGAGCGCGGGATCGAGCCCGTCCATCGCGGCGCGGAGCGCGGCGAGCAGGTTGGCGGCCGGATCTGCGACCGAGACCACGTTCGCGCCGCCCGCGCGCCCGCGCCCCGCCACCTCCCCCGTCTCGCTGACCACCACGCACCGCGTGCTGGTCCCCCCGCCGTCCAACCCGATGATCAAAGCAGTCACAGCCGTCCCCTCTGGAGATACCTTCCAAAAATCTACAAGAAGGTGAAGATTTCCTCCACGACGGGGTCCCGTTGACATCCCAACACATACAGGTGTAAATAAAAATGAAACCAAATTGAAACGGCGGTTAATCAACATCATGTACGCGGAGGAGCGCCAGCAGGAGATCCTGCGCCGGGCCCGGGAGGCCGGGCGGGTGGACGTGGTCACGCTGGCCGAGGAACTGCTGGTCACCACCGAGACCATCCGGCGGGACCTGACCGCGCTGGAACGAACCGGCCTGCTGCGCCGGGTGCACGGCGGCGCCATCCCGGTGGAGCGGCTGGGCTTCGAGCCCGCCCTGGCCGCCAGGGACGAGGTGCTGACCGCCGAGAAGGAGCGTATCGCCAAGGCCGCCCTGGCCGAGCTCCCCAAGGACGGCGCGATCATCATCGACGCGGGCTCCACCACCGGCCGCCTGGCCCAGGTGCTGCCCGCCGACCGGGAGCTCACGGTCATCGTCAACTCGCCGCCGCTGGCCACGGTGCTGGCCACCCGGGCCAACCTGTCGGTGATCATACTGGGCGGCCGGGTGCGCGGGCGCACCCTCGCCACCGTCGATGACTGGGCGCTGCGCCCGCTCGACAACCTGCACGTGGACGTGGCCTTCATGGCCACCAACGGCTGCACGGTGAGCCGGGGCCTGACCACGCCCGACCCGGCCGAGGCGGCCATCAAGCGGGCGATGATCGCCGCGGCCCACCGCACGGTCCTGCTGGCCGACCACACCAAGTTCACCAACAGCTACCTGGCCAGGTTCGCCACCCTGGCCGACGTCGACACGATCGTCACCGACACCGGACTGGACAGCGGCCTGGCCGCCGACCTGGCCGCCGCCGGACCCGAGGTGATCCGCGCATGACCGTGAAATCGGAGGCCTGATCAGATGGCGAGCATCGAGAGCAAGGACATCCACAAGATCATCGTCGCCTGCGACGCCGGCATGGGCAGCAGCGTGATGCTGGCCGGGCAGCTGCGCAAGGCGCTGAAGGGCCAGGACGTCGAGGTGGCGCACATTCCCGTCAACGCGATTCCGGCCGACGCCGACGTGGTGCTCTGCCACGCCGGCCTGGCGGCCCGGGCTCGGGCGTCGGCGCCGGGCACGGTGCTGATCCCGTTCCAGATCTTCATCGGCGACCCGGCGGTGACCGGGCTGATCTCCACGATCAAGAATGGTGGCACCGTTCATGGCTGAGGGCGTGCTGGACCGGCGGGCCGTGCATCTCAAAGCGGTGGCGGTCAACCGGGAGGACGCGATCCGGCAGTGCGGGCAGGCGCTGCTGGCGGTGGGGGCGGTGCGGGAGCCGTACCTGGTGACGATGCTGGAGCGGGAGCAGTCGATCTCCACCTATGTCGGGGAGGGGGTGGCGATCCCGCACGGCACGCTGGCCGGGAAGGACGCGGTGCTGCGGGACGCGCTGTCGTTCCTGCGCTTCCCCGACGGGGTCGACTGGGGCGGCGAGCGGGTGACGATCTGCATCGGCATCGCCGCCACCGGCGACCGCCATGTCGCCGTGCTGGCCGAGCTGGCGGAGATCCTGCTCGATCCTGATCGGGCCCGGGTGCTGCGGGAGACCGCCGAGGTGGACGAGGTCATCGCGATCCTGGGCGGTGGCGCGTGAAGGTCGCGCGTTTCCACGCCCCCGGCGACCTGCGCGTCGAGGAGGCGCCCGAGCCGGTCACCGGCCCGGGCGAGGTCAAGATCCGGGTGCGCAACTGCTCCACCTGCGGCACCGACGTCAAGATCTACAAGCATGGCCACCACCACATCGACCCGCCCCGGGTGATGGGCCACGAGATCGCCGGGGAGATCGTCGAGTCGGCGGCCCCCGGCTGGTCGCCGGGAGACCGGGTGCAGGTGATCGCCGCGATCCCCTGCGGGCGCTGCGCGGAGTGCGCGCGCGGCCGGATGACGGTCTGCCCGAACCAGGAGTCGATGGGCTACCACTACGACGGCGGCTTCGGCGAATACCTGACCGTCCCGGCGAAGGTGCTCGCCGTGGACGGGCTCAACCGGATCCCGGACGGGGTCGGCTTCGCCGAGGCCTCGGTGGCCGAGCCGCTGGCCTGCGTGCTCAACGGCCAGGAGCTGGCCAGGGTGGGCCCCGGCGACGATGTCGTGATCATGGGCTCCGGCCCGATCGGCTGCCTGCATGTACGGCTCGCGCGGGCCAGGGGCGCCGCCCGGGTCTTCCTCGCCGACATCAACCCGGACCGCCTCGCCATGGCCGCCGCGCTGGTACGGCCCGACGCGACGATCCACACCGACATCGAGGAGCAGCTTTCCAAACTGACCGACGGCCGCGGCGCCGACGTGGTCATCACGGCCGCCGCAGCGGGTTCCGCGCAGGAGCAGGCGATCCGGATGGCCGCCCGCCAGGGCCGGATCAGCTTCTTCGGCGGCCTGCCCAAGGACAACCCGATCATCGCCTGCGACTCCAACCTGGTGCACTACCGGGAGCTGACGATCGTCGGGGCCAACGGCTCCAGCCCGGCCCACAACGCCCGCGCGCTGGACCTGATCGCCACCGGCGCGGTCCCGGTCGCCGACCTGATCACCGAACGGCTGCCGCTGACCGACATCCTGGCCGCGATCGACACGGTGGCGCGCGGCGCGGCCATCAAAGTGACCATCGAACCTTGAGAACGGGAGAGACGCTGCCCGAGAGGATCGCGTCGGCGACCGGCTTGCACGCCCGGCCTTCGGCCGCGGTGCCGGCGCCGAAGGCCGTGCGTAACAACGTGTCCGCGGTGTTCGCGAAGCTTCAGGTGGCCGATCGGGCGCAGGCGATCATTCAGGCGCGGGAGGCGGGGTTGGGGCGCTAGGCGTACGCGGTGATGCCGAGTTTGATCGCGACGAGCAGGCCGCAGGTGGCGGCGAGGATGCGCAGGCTCTGGCCGGGGAGGCGGCGGACGAGGCCGGGGCCGAGGCGGCCGCCGAGCAGCAGGCCGGCGGCGAGCGGGATCGCGGCCAGCCAGTCGACCGGGCCGAACAGGGCGAAGCCGAGCGCGGCCACCGCGTTGGCGAACACGCCCAGCACGTTCTTGACGGCGTTGATCCTGGCCGGGAGCTCGGGCAGCGCCGCCATCAGCACGGCTAACATGAGCACGCCTCCGGCCGCGCCGAAATAGCCGAGGTAGATCGCCACCGCGAACACCGTCAGCCGTACCGGCAGGCGCTCGTGGGGGCGTGGGCGCGGCGGCCGGAGCAGCAGCAGCGAAGCGGTGGCGACCAGCAGCGGGGCCGCGAACTCGAACGCGCTCGGCGGCGTGACCAGCAGCAATGCCGCGCCCGCCGCACCCCCGAGTGCGGCGGCCACACCTAGGCGGCGCAGCAGCGGACCCTGCCCGGACAGCTCGGGCCGGGAGCCCGCCGCCGCGCCGAGTCCGGTGAACACGAGCGCGACCGTGTTGGTGACGTTGGCGGCCAGCGGCGACAGGCCGAACGCCAGCAGCGCCGGGTAGGAGACGATCGACGCCAGGCTGACGACCGTGCTCAGCAATCCGGCCAGCACACCGGCGGCGAACAGACCAAGAATCTCCCCCGCGACCACCCGGAAACCCAACCACATCGGTGGGATCGGGTTTCACCGGCCCCCAGGAAGCCGTCGCCTTCTGGTCGCTTCGTCGAGCGACCGACTGGGCCCGGATCGCGTCGTTCGGGCGACCAACGGTGCCCGGATCGCGTCGTTCGGGCGACCAACGGTGCCCGGGTCGCGTCGTTTGGGCGACCAACGGGGCCCAGGTCGCGTCGTTCGAGCGACCGACGGTGCCCGGATCGCGTCGTTCGGGCGACCACAGGCCCGGGCGGGGCCGGGCGGAGCCCGGGGGAAATCAAAGGGAGGGTGGGTGGAGAACCCCCGGTTAGCTGCTTAGTAGCCGCCCGTATCCGAGCCCGTATCCACCACCGGGTCGGCGGCCGGGGCAGGGCTCTTCACCCGGTGGTCGCTGAGGTGCAGGTCGCCGCCGAGCCTGACCCTGAGGGCGTCCAGGACCGGGCGTTCTCCCAGCACCGTCCAGAGGTTCCCGACCAGGTGCGGGTTGTATTCGGGGGCCTGGTCCATCCATTCGTCCTTGCCCTGCTGAGTGGCGAAGGTGTTCACGAAGAACTGGCCGTCGTCGGTCTTGCAGGCGCCGGTGCGCAGCTCCGCGGCGTCCACTTGGATGTCCGGCGTGCAGCCGACCTTGGCGGCGAGCTGCTCGACGGTGGGGGGAGGGCCGAGGACGGCCTCCGTGTTGGCCGTCTCACCGCCGGGCTCGCTCCCTGAGCAGGCCACGGTGGACAGCAGTGCGAATGCCGAGACGGCGAGCGCGATCTGGCGCGAACTTGTCAACACAATCGAGATACGCGGGGATGCCGTGTCAGGTTCACTCCATGATTATTCCTATTCGTAATGTTATGGGTATAAACCGGGCGCATCGGGAATGTTACTAAGCACCGGGTGATTGAATGCAGATGGCGCCAACAGCGCCCGGCGGCCCGGAAGACCGGCCCGAGCGAGCGGGGGACTCCGCTCGGGCGGTGGCTGCTCTCCGTTGACCACCGGGGGAAACCTTGCCTTCATCGCTGTCCGACCTGGCCTTGCCCACCTGGCAAACGACACAACCCGCGGCTCTCTTTCTCGCCGGTGCGGCTGCCCCCCAGCCGCGTACGCTGCTCGACATCTTCGACGCGACCGTACGGCGGCATCCCCGGGCGCCGGCCCTCGACGACGGCACTGTCAGCCTCACCTACGCCGAGCTCGCCTTCGAGGTGACCCGGCTCGCGGCCGAACTGGTCATGGCGGGAGTGGGCCGGGGCGACCAGGTGGGCGTGCGGGTCCCGTCGGGAACGGCCGATCTGTACGTCGCGATCCTGGCCGTCCTCCGGGCGGGCGCGGCCTACGTCCCCGTGGACGCCGACGATCCGGACGAGCGGGCCGAACTGGTCTTCGCCGAGGCGGAGGCGTGCGCGGTCGTCGGCGAGAGCCGTACGCTCACGATCCGGCACGAGCCCACCGGCGAGCGCGGGCGGCCCGGACCGGGTGACGACGCGTGGATCATCTTCACCTCCGGCTCCACCGGGAAGCCCAAGGGCGTCGCGGTCTCGCACCGCAGCGCCGCCGCGTTCGTGGACGCCGAGGCGCGGCTGTTCCTGACGGCCGAGCCGATCGCCCCCGGAGACCGGGTGCTGGCGGGGCTCTCCGTGGCGTTCGACGCCTCCTGCGAGGAGATGTGGCTGGCCTGGCGGCACGGCGCCTGCCTGGTCCCGGCGCCGCGGGCGCTGGTGCGCACCGGCATGGACCTGGGGCCCTGGCTGATCGACAAGGGCATCACCGTGGTGTCCACGGTGCCGACGCTGGCCGCGCTGTGGCCGGTGGAGACGCTGGACGAGGTCCGGCTGCTGATCTTCGGCGGCGAGGCCTGCCCGCCCGAGCTGGCCGACCGGCTGGCGGTGCCCGGGCGTGAGGTGTGGAACACCTACGGGCCGACCGAGGCCACCGTGGTGGCGTGCGCGGCGCCGCTCGGGCAGGAGCCGGTCCGGATCGGGCTGCCGCTGGACGGCTGGGATCTCGCCGTGATCGATCGGACCGGCACGCCGGTCGCGATGGGCGAGACCGGCGAGCTGGTGATCTGCGGCGTCGGCCTGGCCCGCTACCTGGACCCGGTCAAGGACGCCGAGAAGTACGCGCCGCTGCCCGCGCTCGGCTGGGAGCGCGCCTATCGCAGCGGCGACCTGGTCAAGGCGGAGCCGGAAGGGCTGCTGTTCGTCGGCCGCGCGGACGAGCAGATCAAGATCGGTGGCCGCCGGATCGAGCTGGGCGAGATCGACGCCGCGCTGCGGGCGCTGCCCGGCGTGGCCGGCGCCGCCGCGGCCGTGCGGACCACCGGCGCGGGCCACCAGCTGCTGGTCGGCTACGTGGTGGCCGCCGCCGACTTCGATCCCGGTTCCGCCAGGGATCGGCTGCGCGAGGCGCTCCCGGCCGCGCTGGTCCCCCGGCTCGCCGTGGTGGACGACCTGCCGACGCGCACCTCCGGCAAGATCGACAGGGACGCGCTGCCGTGGCCGCTGGCCGCCTCCGAGGACACCGGCGGCCTGTCCGGCGTGGAGAAGTGGCTGGCCGAGCGGTGGCAGGAGATCCTCGGTGTCACCTCGGGCGATCCGGCCGCGGACTTCTTCACCCTCGGCGGGACCAGCCTGGCCGCGGCGCGGCTGGTGTCGGTGCTGCGCGACCAGTACCCGGGCGTCGGCGTCGCCGACCTGTACGAACATCCGACCCTGCGCGGGCTCGGCGCGTTCCTGAAGGCGATGGACGCCCACGACCTGGCCGCCAACGACCGCGCGGTGACGCCACTCCCCCGCAAGGCCGCGCTGATCCAGGCCGCGCTGATGATTCCGCTGCTCACGGTGGGCGCGCTGCGCTGGATCGTGGGACTGGCCGCGCTGAACAACATCGTCGGCCTGCCCTGGATGCCGGTCGTGTCGTGGTGGTATGTGGCGCTGGGCTGGCTGCTGGTCGTCTCCCCGCTGGGGCGGATGGGCCTGGCGGCGGGCGTGGCCCGGGGACTGCTGCGCGGGCTGAAGCCGAGGGCGTACCCGCGCGGCGGCGCCACGCACCTGAAGCTGTGGTTCGCCGAGCAGTTCGCGGCCAGAATCGGCGTGGCGGAGCAGTCCGGCGCGCCGTGGATCACGCACTATGCCCGGGCGCTGGGCGCGCAGATCGGGCAGGACGCGGATCTGCACACGCTGCCGCCGATCACCGGCATGCTGCGGCTCGGCAAGCACGCGGCCGTCGAGCCTGAGGTCGATCTGACCGGGTACTGGCTGGACGGCGACCTGCTGCGGGTGGGCGAGATCAGGATCGGCGCGGGCGCCACCCTCGGCGCCCGGTCGACGATCTTCCCCGGCGCCAGGATCGGGAAGAACGCGCAGGTCGTCGCCGGATCCGCGGTGCGCAAGGCGGTTCCGGCCGGGGAACGCTGGGCGGGCGCTCCCGCCGCGCGGACCGGGAAGGCCCGCCACCCCGCCAAACGCCCGCCGCGCTCGCGCCGCTGGGTCGCCCAGTACGCCGTGTCCGCCCTGCTGCTCAGCCTGCTCCCCGCCGTCGCGGCGCTGCCGGGCCTGCTGGTGCTGCGCGCGTTCATGGGGTCCTCGCCCGGCTCGGCGCTCACCGGGGCGCTGCTGGGCGTGCCGCTCGCGACCGTGCTCTCGATGGTGACGTTCGCGCTGCTCACCGTAGTCTCGGTCCGCATGCTGGCCATCTGCCTGCACGCGGGCAGCCATCCCGTGCACAGCCGTACCGCGTGGCAGGCCTGGATGACCGCGCGGCTGATGTCGACGGCCCGGGTGTGGCTGTTCCCGCTGTACGCGAGCGCGTTCACGCCCGTCTGGCTACGCGCCCTGGGGATGAAGGTCGGGCGGGACGTCGAGCTGTCGACCGTGCTCGCGCTGCCGTCCATGACCACCGTCGGGGACGGCGCCTTCCTGGCCGACGACACGATGGTCGCGCCGTACGAGCTGGACGGCGGCATGATGCGCATCGACCACGTCCGGATCGGCAAGCGCGCCTTCCTCGGCAACTCCGGCATGACCGCGCCCGGCCGCAAGGTCCCCAAGGACGGCCTGGTGGGCGTGCTCTCCGCGACGCCGAAGAAGGCCAAGGCGGGCTCGTCGTACCTGGGCATGCCGCCCGTGGAGCTGCGCCGCACCGCCGAGGACGCCGACCGCAGCCGCACCTACGACCCGCCGCTCCGCCTCAAACTGGCCCGCGCCGCCGTCGAATCGTGCAGGATCATCCCCGCGATGGCCACCGTCGCCGTCGCCGTCCTGGTCCTGGCCGCCTTCGAAACCCTCACCATCCGGTACGGCTTCGCGATCGCCGCCCTGCTCGGCGGGTTCGTCCTGGCCGCCGCCGGACTCCTCGCGGCGCTGGTCGCCGTGGCCGCCAAATGGGCGCTGGCAGGCAGGATCCGGCCAGGCAACCGGCCGCTGTGGAGCTCGTTCGTGTGGCGTAGCGAGCTGGCCGACAACTTCGTCGAGGTGCTCGCCGCGCCCTGGTTCGCGCAGCCGTTCCTCGGCACCGCTCCGCTGAACCTGTGGCTGCGCGCGCTGGGCGCCAGAATCGGGCGCGGGGTGTGGTGCGAGACCTACTGGCTGCCCGAGATCGACCTGGTCACGCTGGGGAACGGCGTCTCGGTGAACCGGGGATGCGTGCTGCAGACCCACCTGTTCCACGATCGGGTGATGAGCATCGATACTGTCGTCCTGCGGGACGGATCGACGCTCGGCCCGCACGGGGTCGTCCTGCCCGCCGCGGTCGTCGGGGAGAACACCACGGTCGGACCGGCGTCCCTGGTGATGCGCGGGGAATCCCTGCCCGCCCAGACCCGCTGGTTCGGAAACCCGATCGCGGCGTGGTTCTGATGGAGAGCGGTGTCCTATTTTCCGAAGCGTGGTAACGAGGGTTACCGCGTCCTGCACTACGATCTCACGCTGGATTACCGGATCGTCACCAACCGGCTGACCGGGACCGCCGTGCTGGCCGCAGTCGCGACCGCGCCGCTGGACCGGTTCGAGCTGGATCTGGGGGTGTTCCGGGTCGGGCAGGTGCTGGTCAACGGGGCGCGGGCGCGGTTCACGCATCGGGACGGCAAGCTCAGGGTCACGCCGGGGAGCTGGCTGGCGGAGGGGCGGCCGTTCTCGGTGGAGGTGCGGTATGCGGGGAATCCGCGGCCGGTGTCCAGTCCGTGGGGGGAGCTGGGGTGGGATCAGCTGGCGGACGGGGTGATCGTGGCCAGCCAGCCGATCGGGGCCTCGTCGTGGTTTCCGTGCAATGACCGGCCGGCGGAGAAGGCGACGTATCGGATCGCGGTGACGGCGGCTTCGCCGTACCAGGTGGTGGCGAACGGGGTGCGGATCTCCTCGACACGGGGGGCGTCGACCACGACCTGGGTGTATGAGCAGGCGGAGCCGATGGCGGCCTATCTCGCGAGCGTGCAGATCGGGAGGTACGCCTCGGTGGATCTGGATGGGGTCGTGCCGCAGCGGGTGTACTACCCGGCGCGGCTGGCCACCCGGATCCAGCACGATTTCGGGCGGCAGGATCGCATGATGGCGACGTTCGCCGATCGGTTCGGGCCTTATCCGTTCGGGGGGTACACGGTGGTGGTCACCGACGACGAGCTGGAGATCCCGGTCGAGGCGCAGGGGATGTCGGTGTTCGGGGCCAATCATGTGGACGGGCGGCGTGGGAGCGAGCGGCTGGTCGCGCATGAGCTGGCGCATCAGTGGTTCGGGAACAGCCTGACGTTGGGGCATTGGCGGGATATTTGGTTGCATGAGGGGTTCGCGGCGTACGCGGAGTGGGTGTGGTCGGAGGCGTCCGGCGGGGATCCGGCCGCCGTGCACGCCCGGCGGTGGCATCGCCGCCTGGCCACCGCGCCCCAGGACTTCGTCCTCGCCGACCCCGGCGCGCGCCGCCTCTTCGACGACCGCGTCTACAAACGCGGCGCCCTCACCCTGCACGCCCTCCGCCACACCCTCGGCGACGTCCCCTTCTTCTCCATGCTCCGCGAATGGACCACCGCCCACCGGCACGGCACCATCAACACCGGCATGTTCACCGATTTAGCTCGACATTTCACACCAGAACCCCTCGATACCCTTTTCGCCTCCTGGCTCTACACGGCAAAGCTCCCCGCCCTTCCCTGACCAGGCTGTCCCCACCCCTGGGTGGCACCCGAAGTGGCTCGCGGGAGCCGGATCCTGTCCGCCGATCGACCCACTTGAATCTCTTTCGGTTTTGTGGCCAGAGGGTGTGAACCTATGTGACTGATGGGGCGTCATGATTGTCAGGGAGGCCCTAATGGACGTCCTGGACAGCCTTGTCGACACCGAGCTCCACCTGGAACTCGTCCTCGTCGAGGCCCTGCACTGGGAAGCAGAACGGCTGGCCGCCCCAGCCGATCGCTGAACCCCGGCGCCCGTCCTCCACCGTGGAGGGCGGGCGCCCGATCCTCTTCTGGCCGAAGCCGTCTTCCTGGAATCGGAATGACCTGAGCGTTGTTCTTCGCCACATACCCCATGGGGGTATTGGCTCGCGGGCCACGTACCGGATTTCTGGGAGTAGGAATGGAACACCGCAACGGAGCGAGCTGGTCGACCGCCGTGTCCGCGACACTGCACTGCCTCACCGGCTGCGCCACCGGCGAGATCCTGGGCATGGTCATCGGCACCGCCCTGGGCTGGCCCAATCTCCCGACCCTGATCCTGGCCATCGTGCTGGCCTTCTTCTTCGGGTACGCGCTGACGCTGCGCGGCCTGCGCCGGGCCGGTCTGAGCTGGCGGCGGACGATCCGGCTGGCCCTGGCGGCCGACACGTTGTCGATTCTGGTGATGGAGATCGTGGACAATACCGTCATGCTGGCGGTTCCAGGCGCGATGGACGCGGGATTGACGACCGCGCTGTTCTGGGGCGCCCTGATCGGCTCCCTGGCGGTGGCCTTCGTCGTCACCACGCCCATCAACAAGTGGATCATCGGCCGCGGCCGGGGGCACGCCGTCCTGCACAGTTACCACCACTGATAGACGGGCATGATCCTGACATAAGGGGCAGGCTCGTCGAGGGAACACCATGGCAGACAGAGCAGATGTCATAGTCGTCGGCGGCGGCGTCATCGGCCTGACCACGGCCGTATGCCTCGCGGAAAGCGGCCTGCGGGTCACGGTCTGGGGTTCGCTGTTCCGGGAGCGCACCACCTCCGCCGTGGCCGGAGCCATGATCGGCGGCCCGGTCTTCAGCGAACCGCTGGCGTCGACCGTCCGCTGGCAGCGCACCTCCATGGACGAGTTCACCGAACTCGCCAAGGACCCGGGCACCGGCTCACGAGTCGCCCGCGGCCGCCTGGTCAGCCGCCTCGGCAACAGCATCCCGCCCTGGGCCACCGAACTCCCCGGCTTCCAGCCCTGTACGCCCGACGAGAGCGCCGGCTTCCCCGTCGCCTTCTGGATCACCTCACCCCTCGTCGACATGCCCGTCTACCTGGACTATCTCATCGACCGCCTGATCAAGGCAGGCGGCGACATCGAAGTCCGCACCGTGAGCTCCCTGGCAGAACCGGCCGCCGCCGCCCCCGTCGTCGTCAACTGCACCGGCGTCGGAGCCGCCGCCCTGGCCAACGACGACCAGGTCCGCCCCATCCGGGGCCAGCACGTCGTCGTCGAGAACCCCGGCCTGGACGACTTCTTCTACGAGGGCGGCGTCGAAACCGACTGGACCTGCTACATGCCCCACTCCAGTCGCGTGGTCCTCGGCGGCAACGCCACCCCCGGCAACTGGAGCCTCACCCCCGACGACACCGAAACCCAAGCCATCCTCGCCCGCTGCATCGCCATCGAACCCCGCCTCGCCACCGCCAGAATCCTCGCCGTAGAGGTAGGCCTCCGCCCCGGCCGCCCCACCATCCGCCTAGAACCCGACCCCACCAGCCCCCACCTGATCCACTGCTACGGCCACGCCGGCACCGGCGTCAGCATGTCCTGGGGCTGCGCCCGCGAAATAACCACCCTCCTCACCAACCCCTAACCCACCCAAACCCCTCCCACCACCCTCCGAGCCGCCGCTCGTCACGCTGACTCCCCACTCGCGGCCACCACCTCAGCCGGCACAGCAGACCGATCGTCCTCGCTCAACCCCTTTCCTGCTCGATCAGCAGGCTCAATCGCCCTTCCACCGTGGCCGCGAAAGACGACCTGATCTAGATCGTCGCGATGGGGGCGCACTCGATCAGCGGAGTCTCCTCAATTCCCTATCGTGCGGCCTTTCCTAGCAGCGTGTCGGAGAAGTCGAGGTAGTCGGCGACCGCTGCCACATCGCGGTGGAGGGCGAGGCGTGCGGCGAACTCGGCCAGGCGTTGGTTGAGGCGTTTGGATTTCAGAGTGGCGGCGGCGTCCAGGGCGGTGCCGGCGGTGTGGCAAGCGCCGTCGAGTTCACCGCATCCGGCGAGCACACTGGCATGTAGCACGGTGTGCAGCGCTCGCGTGCGGGCGTTGGCCGAAGGCAGGTCCAGGGCGTCGGTGGCGTTCGCTTCAGCCGCCGTGGCGTCGCCGAGGTCGTACAAAGCGTGCATGACGCCGCCGACATAGTGGGCCGAGGTGAAGGTGCCCAGCCAGTCCGGGTCGGCCTTCGGGTTGGATCGCCGCATGGCCGCGTCGGCGATACGCAGGTGCGGCGAGTTTCGTAGGCGTCCCCGAGCAGGGCGTGCGCGCGTGCTTCGGTGATAGCAATGCGAGCGGTCAGGGTTGGGGTGATGGCTTTCGCTCCGCCGTCCCGAGCTGCGCGGGCCAGCCGTACGGCGGTGCGGGTGTGGCCTAGAAACAGCGCCTGGGTGGCCATGTTGCCGTAGACGTAGGCGGCGAAGGCAGTGTCTCGGGCGTGTTTGGCCAGCCCGGCGGCCTGGGTGTACATGCGCTGGCCGAGGCCCTGCCGCGCCGAATCCATGCTCATCCAGCCGGCCATGTCGGTAAGAGCCGCAGCGGCGCGAAACAGCTCGCGGCCGATCGTCTCGGTGTAGCGGCCGTGGAGCAGGGGAGCGACTTCGTCGGCGAGGTACTGCTCCAGCCAGCCGAGGGCGTATCCGCCGCCATGAGCGTGGTCGAGTGCCTGGAACGTCGAGTGTCTGGAACTCTGCGTAGGCTCGGCGGACCTGCGCAACGTCGCCCTCGGTCACCTGCCGGTCTCCATCCCGGGCGAGATCGGCGCGGACGGGGGCGAACCGCCAGTCGATCACCGATTCCAGCGCGAACGCGGTGGCGAACGTCGTGCTGGCCAGGAAGCCTCGACGGTCCACAGCAGCCCTCCATAGCTCGGTCGTCGTGGCCACGCTATCGGCTACGGCGGCGGGCGAAACAAGACTTCGGGTCAGCCAATCCCCGGCGTGGAATCCAAGCTGATGTTCGGTGACCGTTCGGCCGAGCACACGCGCCAGCACCCCGGCGATGAGTCCCGGCGTCGGTGGGTCGGGAACAGCGCCGCGTAACCATCGGCCGACGGCGCGGTAGTCGTAGGCCAGCCGCAGTCCATACTTGTCGCGGCCGGCAGCGACCACCTGGCGGGCCAGCATCGAGCGTGACCATCCCGCTTGTTTCAGCAGGGCATCCAACTCGTGGTTGTGAAATGGACGGGCCACCCACAGCCACCCCCTCGGTGCCAGAGCGAGGTGCGAGGACTCCCACGTTACGTCGCGCGTCTCTGTTCGAGACCCCTCAAGGGGCGAGCACACACGGTCATTGCATGGGCCCGCTGATCGCCGCTTACGCGCACCGGGCGCACCCGTCCTCACCGAGCGTACGGCGTCATGTACTGGCCGGTATCGCCTCTCAGCCAACTCGAAGATTTGTGGTGGTGCATCCAATGTGCGAAATCGCCCCGACGCTCGCCGCCCCGCTGGGCCTGTTCGCTTCCACATCTCGCCCAGGTGGACCCAGATGGTTCATGGGATGGGTTGACGAGATCGAGCCCTACGCGACCGTCCTCCGTTCCTGGGATCCTCTTCTCGTCCCCGGACTCCTCCAGACTGAGCCTTATGCCCGCGAGATCTTCGCACGTGAACCTCGTATTACCCCGGCCGAAGCGGAGGACCGTGTTCAGGCTCGGTTACAGCGCCAGCAGATCCTAGACCGCGACGATGCCCCATCCCTGTTAGCGCTGATCGACGTCGGTGTTCTCCGCCGTCCAGTCGGCGACTCCGCGCTAATGCGAGACCAACTCGACTTCCTACTCGACGTCGCTCAACGCCCGGCCGTCTCGATACAACTCGTCGATCCGGCCTGTCTACCTGGTCTTATGGGTGCCTTCATGATTGCAGAGCTCACGAACGGACCCACGACCATCCACGCTGACTCTTCCGCTGAAGGCCAGGTCACAGCTGATCCCGCCATAGTCACCGCCATCTCAAACCGGTATGAGGCGATACGCCTGTGGGCGTATCCTGAGCATGTATCACTGAGGATGATCAAGGAAGTGACGCAGGAATGGACCTGAGCGCCGCTGAGTGGCGGAAGTCAACGCGCTCCGGTGGGAACGGTGGGCAGTGCGTTGAAGTGGCAACCAACCTGCAAGGTGTGGTCGCCGTCCGGGACAGCAAGGACCCCAACGGACCCGCACTCGTTTTCACGCCAGGCGAATGGCGAGCGTTCCTTGGAGGAGCCAAGGACGGTGAGTTCGACCTCTGACGTCCCCAGAGCATGAGAAACGCCCGGCGCGGTTACGTGACCGGGCGTTTTCCGTTGCTTCCAGCTTCCAGGTCGAGCTCCTTGATCCCAAGCGGTGAAGCCAACAACATGCGTTGGGGCCCTGCGGCCTTAATCGGGAGAACGGGCGGAGCCCAGAGGAGACAAAGGGTGGGGCGAATCAATCCGCGTCTGGTCAGGTGGGGCGGATGGGGTTAGGAGAGGTGACGTTCTAGGGATTCGACCTTGGTGGTGAGGCGGGTTGCGGGGCTGGGGCGGATGTCGGCTTTGAGGACGAGGCTTACTCGGGGGGAGCGGGATTCGACGGCCTTAACGGCGGCGTGGATGACGGTCATGGCCTCGTCCCAGGTGTCGGCTTCGAGGGTGGTGAACATGGCGTCGGTGTGGTTGGGGAGGCCGGAGGCGCGGACGACGCGGACGGCCTCCGCTACCAGGTCGCCGACGTTTTCGCCGGCGCCGATGGGAGTGACGCTGAAGGCGATCAGTACGGACATGGGGCTCCCTTTGGTTGTGTGATCAATTCTATCGCGGCATGAGGGGTGACTTCCTTCTGGTAAGTTACTTACTATGAGTGGGGTTCCTGAGAGTGTGGAGCGGCACTGTCCGGCGTTTCAGGTCGCGGTCGAGTTGGCGGGGCGGCGGTGGAACGGGGCGATCCTGCTGGCGGCGGCGCGCGGGGCCGCGCGGTACAGCGAGTTCCTGGCGGCGGTGCCGGGGATCTCGGAGCGGTTGCTGGCGCAGCGACTGCGGGAGCTTGACGCCGAAGGAGTACTGGTGCGGACCGTCGTGCCGAGCACGCCGGTGCAGATCACCTACTCGCTGACCGACAAAGGAACAGAACTGGTGGAAGCGGTGCGGCCGTTGATCGCGTGGGGCGAGCGGTGGATCGGGGCGGGAGTGCGGGTCGATGGGTGACTTCGGGCATGAATTGTGGTTTGGGGTTGGGTTGGTGCCGAAGGCGGCTGGGGGTGAGCGGTTGGTTCGGCAGGCGGTGATGGCTGAGGAGGCGGGGCTGGACATTCTGGGTGTGCAGGATCATCCGTATCAACCGTCGTTCCTGGACACCTGGACGTTGCTGCCGATGCTGGCGGCGCGGACCACGCGGATCCGGTTGTTTCCTGATGTGATCAATCTTCCGTTGCGTCCGCCTGCCGTGCTGGCGCGTGGGGCCGCGTCGCTGGACATTCTCAGCGGCGGGCGGGTCGAGTTGGGGCTGGGCGCCGGGTACTTCTGGGACGGGATCCTCGCGATGGGCGGGCCCGGCCATTCCCCCGGCGAGGCGGTCGAAGCGGTCGAGGAGGCCATGGTCGTGCTGCGGGCGCTGTGGACTCCGGGTGACCCGGTGGTGCTGCAGGGCGACCACTACCGTCTCGACGGCGCCCAGCCGGGACCATTCCCGCCGCATCCGATCGGGGTGTGGCTGGGCGCGTACAAGCGGCGGATGCTCGAACTGAGTGGGCGCCTGGCCGATGGGTGGGTGCCCTCGTCGGGGTATGCCACACCAGAGGAACTCGCCGGGCTGACGAAGATCGTGGACACCGCCGCCGAGGACGCCGGACGTGATCCGGGAGATGTCCGCCGGATCTACAACATCTCGGGGCGGTTCTCGTCGCTGCCGTCGGCGGAGTTCCTGAACGGGCCGCCCGCGCAGTGGGCCGAGCAACTCGCCGAGCTGACGCTCAAGCACGGGTTCAGCGTCTTCATCATGTCCGCCGACAACGAATACGCGCTGAAAACGTTCGCCGCCGAGGTCGCGCCCGCCGTCCGGGAACTGGTCGGCAAGGAGCGTGCGGGCGTGGGAGCGACGGCAGCAGGGATAACCGAGGCGAGTGGAGTGACCCAGTCCGGTGGCGTGGCCGGGACAGCCGGTATGCCCAGGGCGGGAGCTGAGGCGGGAGCTGAGGCGGGGGCGACCAGGCCGGGAGCTGAGGCAGGAACCGGCAGTGTGGCGGGGGAAGCCGAGGCGGGCGCTATGGCGAGGAAGGGCAGCGTGGCGGGGGCTAGGGGTGTGGCGCGGGTGAGTGGGCCGTTGGATGACGCTACTCGGCCGCGGCTGCCGGAGCGGGATCTGGCCGCGCTGACCGCGACGCAGCGGGCGAACGGGCGGCGACTGGTGCAGATCCACGATCATCTGCGTCGTGAGCTCGCTCAGATCCGGGACGCGCTGGAGCAGGTCGCGGCCGGTCAGAGTGAGGCCGCCGCGTTGCGATCAATGATCAACGAGCTGACCATGCGGCAGAATTACTGGACGCTGGGGAGTTTCTGCGCGTCCTACTGCCGGATCCTGACCGCCCACCACAGCATCGAGGACGCCCACATGTTCCCGGCGCTGGCGGCGGCCGACGAGTCCCTGGCCCCGGTGGTCGAGCGGCTGGAGCAGGAACACGAGGTCGTGGCCGAGATCCTGACCGGCCTGGACGCGGCCCTGGTCGCCATGATCGAGGACCCCGCCGGGCTCGCCGAAGTCCGCGATCAGGTGGACCTGCTGTCGAACGTCCTCCTCTCGCACCTCGCCTACGAGGAGGAGGAACTCGTAGAGCCGCTCTCCCGCCTGAACCTCAACATCTAAATGAGCCAAGTCGCTCGCCGTTATCCGGCGCCGTTCACGCAGGGGGTGGTTTCTCGCCGCACCGGCGCCAAGAGCGGCAGCGGCATACCGACTGGAAGGTGACGACCTCAGGAGGCGCGGCAGAAGTCCGATGCCAGCGGACACCCACCCCAACATTCGCGCCCGCAAGTCTGGCCTCCCCAGCTCCCCCAAGGAGGTGTGTGACAGAAGTCCGGTACCAGCAGACACCCACCCCAACATTCGCGCCCGCAAGTCTGGCCTACTCGGCTCCTCCGGACCGGGTCTCCGTGATCTCAGGGGCGGGGTTGCGGCCGGCGTGGCCGTACGCGGTGAGGGCGAGGGCGGCGAGCATGATCGCGGCGGCGGTGAAGAAGACGGCGTTGATGCCGGTGACGATGGCGGTGGGGGCCTGGTCGGGGGTGAGGCCCGGGGGGAGGTGGGCGGTGGTGACGCGGTCGAGGATGATGCCGAAGACGGCGGAGCCCAGGGAGATGCCGAGGGTCTGGACGAAGCGGATGGTGGTGGTGGCCACGCCGAGGCGGTTGAGGGGGACGGAGTTCTGGACGAGCAGGATGATGATGCCGAGGACCTGGCCGAAGCCCGCGCCGAGCAGGGCCAGGTCGAGGTCGAGGAGCCATAGCGGGGTGTCCTGGCGCAGGAAGCCGAGCAGGATCATGGCCAGGGTGGAGAAGCCGAGCCCGGCCAGGAGGAAGGTGCGCGGCGCCGCTCCCCCGGCGATCGCGCGGCCGGAGATCAGGCCGGTCAGGGCCATTCCGGCGGCCATCGGGATCAGGTAGAGGCCGGACTCGGCGGCGGGCACGTCCCGGGCGGCCCGCAGGTAGATGATGGCGAACAGGATCGAGCCGATCATCGCGAAGCTGCTCAGGAGCTGCACCGGCACGGTGATCCGCATGACCGGGTGGCGGAACAGGTCGAGCGGCACGATCGGTTCGGCGGTGGTGAACTCGCGCCGGACGAAGGCGACCGCGAGTGCCACCGTGGCCGCGCCGAGGACGAGGATCGTGGGCGAGGTCCAGGCGTGCTCGTCGCCGCCCCACTCGGTGACCAGGAGCAGGCCCGACGCGGCCGCCGCGAAGATCGCCGCGCCCGGGTAATCGATGCGGTGGCGGAGGCCGCCGTCGGACAGGCGCAGCGTGGTCGCCGACAGCAGGACGAGCAGCCCGAGCGGCAGGTTGGCCAGGAAGATCCACCGCCAGCCGAAGTGATCGGCCAGCAGCCCGCCCAGCAGCGGACCCGCCACCAGGCCGAGACCGGCCATCACACCGCCGGCGCCGCCCGCGCTGGCCCGCTGCTCGGCCGGGACGAGATGCGCGAACACCACCAGCGTCACGCTCATCAGGCCACCACCGCCCAGCCCCTGCACCGCGCGGGCGGCGATGAGCCAGGTCATGTCCCCCGCCACCCCGCACAGCACGGATCCGGCCAGGAACAGCGCGACCGCGCCCATGTAGACGAGCTTGCTGCCGTACACGTCGCAGAGCTTCCCGTACAGCGGGAGCGCGACCGTGGCGGCCAGCGCGTACGCGGTGACCAGCCAGGGCAGGCGCTCGATGCCGTGCGCCGGGTCGAGATCGCTGACGATCGACCAGGCCGCGGTGGACACGATGTTCTGATCGAGGATGGCCAGCACCAGCGTGAGCAGGCACCCCGCCATCGCAAGTCTCTTCTGCGTCTCCGTCATAGGACATAGACTGAGTCAAAATTTAGATTGAGTCAATATTTAGACCCGTTGATAGGCTCACGGCATGGGCCTGCGTGAACAGAAGAAGCTTCAGACCAGGCATGCCATCCATGAGGCGGCGCTTGCGCTGTTTCTGGAGCGGGGGTTCGACGCCGTGTCCGTCGCCGAGGTGGCCGCGGCCGCCCAGGTTTCCAAGATGACCGTCTTCAACTACTTCCCGACCAAGGAAGACCTCGTGCTCGCCCCCATGGAAGAGCAGATGAACGCGGACGCCGCCGAGATTCTCGGGGAGCGGCGGCCGGGTGAGTCGATCGTCGCCGCCTCCCGCCGGGCGTTCCTGGAACGCCTGGAGCGGCGCAGTCCCGACACCGGCCTCGATGACGGCCAGATGCTCCAGGACCTGCTGTATCTCGTCCGGAACACCCCGTCTCTGATGTCCCGGCTGTACATGATCCAGGTTTTCGCCGAGGAGCGGCTGGCCCAGCTGCTGGAGGCCGAGGCTCCGGGTGACCCGCGCGCGCCCATCGTGGCCAGTCAGCTGACCGCGCTCTGGCGTCGTCTCCAGGTGATGAACACCCGCAGGCTCGTCGCCGGGGAGGCGGCCGACGCCGTCTACCCCGACGCCGTCGCCACCGCGAACGTGGGCTTCGATCTCCTGGAGACCGGTTTCGGCACCTACCTGACGCGCGCCGACCCTTGACGCCTTATTCTGTACCGCCGACCCGTGAAGGCGCGCCCGCGTCCGGGCTGAGGGACGCGGAGAGTGCGGCGACCGGAGAGACGAGGGAAGACAGAGGCTGAACGCCAACACAGAGAGGGCGATCGATGGAGGTCACGCTTCGGCCGGTCAGGGTGAGCGATCTGGACATCTTCGACCGGGAACGCACCACTCCGGAGGGCACCGGGGAGTTCCAGTGGTTCGGGCACCGGAGCTCGCATGGCCTGCGCCGGGAGTTCGCCGAGAACGGCCTGCTCGGGCATGACTCGGGGCGCCTCACCATCGAGGCCGACGGGCAGCAGGCCGGGTGGGTGGCCTGGTGGATGAACTCCTGGGGCCCGGACGCGACCTCCTGGTGCTGGACCATCGGCATCTGCGTCTTCGCCGACTTCCGCGGCAAGGGCGCGGGGTCGGAGGCGCAGCGGCAGCTCGTCGCCTACCTGTTCGCGCACACCAGGGCCGAGCGCGTGCAGTCCTTCACCGACGCGGGCAACTTCGCCGAGCAGCGCGCGCTGGAGAAGGCGGGCTTCACCCGGGAGGGCACGCTGCGCCGCGCCCAGTGGCGGGGCGGCCGCTGGCACGATCAGATCCTGTTCTCCGCGGTCCGCCCTTAGCCGGGGCAGGATGGCCGTATGACAACAGGACCTCTGTATCACGGCACCGGGCCGGGAACCATCACGCCCGACGGCTGCGCCGTCGACTACTACGCGACCCTCAAGCCGCGCGGCGAACCCGAGCTGATCCACGGCGCGGTCCCCGCCGGGGCCCGGATCCTGGAGCTGGGCGCGGGCACCGGGCGGGTGACGCACGGGCTGCTGGCGCTCGGCCACGAGGTGGTCGCGGTGGACGAATCGCCGGAGATGCTGGGACATATCACCGGGGCCACGACGGTCGTGTCCTCGATCCAGGATCTCGCCCTCGCCGAGGTCTTCGACGTCGTGCTGCTGATGTCGTACGTGATCGAGACGGCCGACGACGACCTGCGCGCCGCGTTCCTGCGCACCTGCCGGCGGCACGTGGCCGACGGCGGGAGCGTGATCCTGCAGCGGCAGCCGCCGGAATGGTACGACACGATCACCCTGACGGAACGCGTCGCCGGCGAGGGCCACACGGTCGCGGTGACCGACATCCAGCGCCCGGGGCCCGGCCTGCTCGGCCTGACCATGAAGTACACGCTGGGCGACCGCACCTGGACCCATTTCTACCTCAGCAAGCGCCTGGAGGACGACTTCCTGGAGGAGTCGCTGAACGCGGCGGGGCTGACCATGGCGGGTTTCCTCACTCCCGATCGCGGCTGGGTCCGCGCGGTCCCCGCCTGACGGCCGCCGCGATCAGCAGGTACGGCACCGCCGCCAGCGTGAACAGCAGCCATGGTTGCGCCCACACCGAGCCCAGGGCGTACCCGGCGAAGGCCAGCACGGCGAACACCTCCGCGCCCAGGCCGGACATGGAAGTGACCGTGGCCCGGGAGCGGTCGGTGAGGTCGTCCTGCAGGTCGGCCTCCAGCGCGGCGGTGGCCCATTCCACGATGCCGTACGCGGCGGCGACCAGCGCGAACCCCAGCGGCGTGCGCCAGGCGGCACCGGTGGCGAGCAGCAGGGCGGCGGCGGCTACGCCGAGGGCGGTCCAGCGGGTGCCCCGGCCCGCGAGCCAGCCGCCCGCGGTGGCCGTGACGAACAGCATCAGCATCAGCCAGGGCACTCCGGCGGCGCCGACGCCGGTGGCCGCGGCCAGCAGCGGGAGGTACTCGTCGAGGGCGGTGACGCCCATGATGACCGCGACCAGGATCAGGCTGTGCCGGAGCCGGGGCGAGGCGCGCACCTCGCCCAGGCCCGACCGCAGGACGGCGGCGTAGCTCTCGCGATCCTCCGGCTGGGTACGGGATTCCGGCAGCGTCCTGGCCAGCGCGGCGGCGATCAGGCAGGCGGCCACGCTGGCGACGCCGACGGCGAGGTAGCCGCCGCCGGCCAGGACCGGGGCGGCCAGCGCGGTGGCGATCGCTCCCCCGCCGTTGCCGATGGCGTCCTGGCGGCCGATGACCTTCGCGTAGGAGTCCTCGGCGTCCAGCTTGACGAGTTCCTCGTAGACCAGGGCCTGAAGGGTGCCGGAGGAGGCGGCGGTCCCCGCGCCCCAGAGCACGAAGCCGATCGCGAAGGCGGCGTACCCCGGGAAGAAGGTCCACAGCGCGAAACCGGCACCGGTCAGCACGGGTGCGGCGATCAGCATGGTCCGGCGGGAGAACACGTCGGCCCACACGCCGGAGGGGATCTCCAGCGCGAACGCCGTCACCGACCAGATGGCGAAGAGCGAGGAGATCTGCGCGGGCGACAACCCGGCGTCGGTGAACAGGACCGCATACACCGGGTAGAGCAGGACGAAGTCCTCAAAAAACGCGTAGGCGTAGAGCCTGCGCGTGAACCGTGCCTCAGGTGAGGATCAATGTCGCCACGTCATGCCCTCACCCTAGCGTGGCCCCGGCACGCCCCGAAACTGGAAAGGAGCGCTCTCGCGCCCCGGCACCACGAACCAGCACTCCCCGGTTCCGTCGCTTTCGAGCGCCCGCAGGAACGTCTCGACGACGTCGGACACGGGGAGGATCGGAAAGTCCAGCTCCGCCAGCAGGTCCCGGAACTCGCCGAGGATCGCGGTGTCGGCGAACGACGGGCACAACGCCTGCACCCGGACCCCGGCCGGAGCCAGCTGCCCGGCCAGCGACCGCACCAGGCCGACCACGGCGTGCTTGTTGGCGGCGTAGATCGGATCGGCTTCCACCCCGACGATCCCCGCCATGCTGGCCGTGGCCACGATCGTCCCGCCGGACGCGGTCAGCGCGGGCAGCGCCGCGTGCACGCCGAACACGACCCCGTCCAGGTTGACGCCCATCGCGCGGCGGTACCTCGCCAGGTCGAAGTCCTCCCCCAGACCGCAGCCCGAGGTCACGCCCGCGTTGAGAAAGGCCAGGTCGAGGCCCCCGTAGGCAGACAGGGCCGCGGCGACGGCCGCCTCGTTGTCGGCGAGCGCGGAGACGTCGCAGCGCACGTACAAGGCGCCGATGCCGGCGGCGAGCTCCTGGCCGGCCGCGTCGTCCACGTCGGCGAGGACGATCTTCGCGCCGTCGGCGGCCAGCCGCCGCGCCACGGCCGCGCCGATGCCGTTGGCGCCGCCGGTGATGAGCGCGATCACAGCGGCACCTCGCCGGTCGCGGTGTTCACGGAGCCGACGTCCCTTCCGCGGGTTTCCTGGCCCGCAGCCAGTTCAGCTGTTCGCGCTCCTGGAAAGCACCGCCGCCCTCGTGGTCGTTGAAGGGGTATTCGATGATGCTCTTGTCGGTCCCCGCGTAGGAGTTGAAGGCCGCGTAGACGGTGGACGGCGGGCAGACCATGTCCATCAGCCCGACCGAGAACAGCGCGGGCGCGGCGGCCCGCCGCGCGAAGGACACCCCGTCGAAGTACGACAACGTCCGCATCACCGCCTCCACCTTGTCCCGCTGAACAGTCAAATATCGCACTATTTCGGGATAAGGGTCTTTGGGGGTGATCTCGATGGCGCGCCGGAAGTCGCACAGGAACGGCACGTCCGGCATGGCCGCGGCCACATCCGGCACCAGCCCGGACACCGCGATCGTGATGCCGCCGCCCTGGCTGACCCCGGTCACGGCCACCCGCTCCGGATCCACCCGCGGATGCGCGCGCGCCGCCTCCACCGCCCGGACCGCGTCCGCGAACACCCGCCGGTAGTAATACGTCTCCGGATCCTCGATCCCCCGCGTCATGAACCCGGGATGCGCCGGCGCCGATCCGGCCGGATCCGGTGTATGCCCGACCGACCAGCCGCTCCCCTGCCCCCGGGTGTCCATGAACAGATGCGCGTATCCGGCGTTCGCCCAGTAGAGCCACTGGTGCGGCAGGCCGCGCCCGCCCCCGTACCCCTGGAACTGCACCACGCACGGCAGCGGCCCCGGACGCCCGGCCGGCACCAGGAACCAGCCGCGCACCGGCTCCCCCGCCCAGCCCGCGAACGTCACGTCGAACACCTCGACGAGCTCAAGACCGATGTCCACGGGTTCGAAGACCGGCGCGAGGGCGTGCCCCCGCGTCTCGGCCAAGGTGGCGGACCAGAAGTCGTCGAAGTCCGCCGGCTCCGCGACGGCGGGGGTGTAACGGCGCAGGTCGGCGACGGGAAGATCAAAGAGCGGCATGACGGCATCCTCTCAGCCGCCCCCCGGGAAAGGTCAATGGTCAGCTGCCCAGCGCCGCCGACACCACCGTGCGGGCCTCCTCCTGGACCTGGGCCAGATGGCCGGGGCCGAGGAAAGATTCAGCGTAGATCTTGTAGACGTCCTCGGTGCCGGACGGCCGGGCGGCGAACCAGGCGGACTCGGTGACGACCTTGAGGCCGCCGAGCGGGGCGCCGTTGCCGGGGGCCGCGGTGAGCACCTCCACGATCGGCTCGCCCGCCAGCGTGTCGGCGGTCACCTGCCCGGCCGACAGTCCCGCCAGCACGGCCTTCTCCTCGCGGGTGGCGGGGGCGTCCACCCGGGCGTAGGCGGGGTCGCCGTAGCGGGAGGCCAGGCCCTGGTAGATCACGCTCGGGGTGGCGCCGGTGACGGCGGTGATCTCGGCCGCGAGCAGGGCCAGGATCAGGCCGTCCTTGTCGGTCGTCCACACCGAGCCGTCCTTGCGCAGGAACGACGCGCCCGCGCTCTCCTCGCCGCCGAAGCCGATCGAGCCGTCCAGCAGGCCGGGGACGAACCATTTGAAGCCGACGGGCACCTCGACCAGGCGGCGGCCGAGGCCCGCCACGACACGGTCGATCATGCTGCTGCTGACCATGGTCTTGCCGACGCCGGTGCCGGCGCTCCAGCCGGGGCGGTTGCCGTACAGGTAGGAGATGGCGACGGCGAGGTAGTGGTTGGGGTTCATCAGGCCGCCGTCGGGGGTGACGATGCCGTGCCGGTCGCTGTCGGCGTCGTTGCCGGTGGACAGGTCGTACGCGTTCCGATTCGCGATCAGGGACGCCATCGCGTAAGGCGAGGAGCAGTCCATCCGGATCTTGCCGTCCCAGTCCAGCGTCATGAACCGCCAGGCCGGGTCGACCAGCGGGTTGACCACGGTGAGGTCGAGCCGGTGCCGGTCGGCGATCTCCCCCCAGTAGGCCACGCTCGCGCCGCCCAGCGGGTCGGCCCCGATCCGCACCCCGGCGTTCCTGATCGCGTTCAGATCCACGACCGAGCCGAGATCCGCCACATACGCGGCGAGGAAGTCGTGCCGCCCGGTCGTGTCGGCGCGCAGCGCCCGCTCGTACGGAATGCGGTCCACCTCCTTCAACCCGCCCGCGATGAGCACATTGGCCCGATCCTGGATCCAGGAGGTGGCCTCGGACCCGGCCGGTCCGCCGTCCGGCGGGTTGTACTTGAAGCCGCCGTCCACGGGCGGGTTGTGCGAGGGAGTCACCACGACGCCGTCGGCCAGCCCGGTGGTCCTGCCCCGGTTGTAGGTGAGGATGGCGTGCGACACGGCGGGCGTCGGCGTGTAGCCGTCCCTGCTGTCGATCAGCACCCGGACGCCGTTGGCGGCGAACACCTCCAGCGCCGACACCCGGGCGGGCTCGGACAGCGCGTGCGTGTCCGCGCCCAGATAGAGCGGCCCGTCCACGCCCCGCGCCGCGCGGTACTCACAGATGGCCTGGCTGGTGGCGAGGATGTGGTCCTCGTTGAACGCGGTGTTCAGCGCCGAACCCCGGTGCCCCGAGGTGCCGAACGCGACCCGCTGCCCCGGCTGGCCCGGGTCGGGGTGGAGCGCGTAGTACGCGGTGACGAGCCGGGCGATGTCGGCGAGGTCGGACGGCTGGGCGGGCTGTCCCGCTCGCTCATGCACCATGGCTGCTCACACTCCCACGATTTCTGGTCAGACCGGACACCCGCCAAGTCTGCCAAACACACGATCATCGTTGGCGACTGGTCCGGCTCATCCAGTTGTGTCACGCTTAGGAATAGTGGGGTAAACCAATTACGATAGGGAACCGTCAATCTGACTGAACTCTTCGAGTGCCGCCCTACCAGGCTCCCCTTCAGATCGGCGAGGCAATGTCAGAGCAACACCCACAGGGACACGAGCGGGACGTCCACCACGGCACGGTGTTCATTCCCGCCACGCGCCTGCCCGTCACCTACGCCCCGGCGCCGCGCCGGGACGTTCCGAAGAGCCTCTACATCCTGCTGGGCATCCTGACCACGTTCGTGGTCGGCCTCGCGGTCGTCGTGGCCCTGCTGCTGATCCCGCAGCAGGCCCCATGGCGGTCCACCTCCGTGACCACCCCGACCTCATCGCCCTAACCAAGATCACCGAGAACGCACACCACTCCTGGATGTCAGCGCCTGGACGCTCGGCTGAGCGGGCGGGGACCACGCCCAGCCGAATCCGGCCCTAGATCGGAATAAGTGGATTTCAGTGGATTTCTTCGCTCCCGAGTACGGTGGACCGTCCGGGAAGTCACCCGGGGACTCGCCCGAACGGCTGCTGGCCCAGGCCACCGCCGCCACCCGGGCCGGTGACATGGGCGCAGCCCTCGACCTGCTCCAGCGCGCCACCTGGCTGGCGCCGCACGGCTCGGCGCTGCTGGTGCGCTGCCTGGCCTGGACCCGCCTGGCGCGGATCGGCCGCTACGCGCAGTGGCCGGACGGCTGCGGCGCGGTGACGCCGGAGATGGAGGCCCGCGAACCCTGGCCGGAGACCTCCCGGCTAGACGAGGAACGGCTGAGCCGCGCCTACCAGGCGGCGACCCGGGGGAACGCCGCGGACCTCAGCCTGGACCTCAACGCCGGGGTGATCCTGAGGGTCCTGGCCGACCTGCCGGCCGCCCAGTCCACGCTGCGCTCCGCGGTGACCGCGGGCAGCACCCCGGAGGACCTGAACGCGCTGCTGGAGGTCGTCACCGGCCGGCTGTCCGGGCTGCGCGGCACGCTGGCCGATCCCGGCCTGAATCCGGTGGCCGCGCTGGTCTGCCGGGCGATGGCCACCCTGTGCCACGAGGCCGGGATGGACGAGCGCGCGGCGGAGCTGCTCGCCGAGGCCGAACAGCGGTGCGCGGGCGATCGGCACGGCTACGCGCTGGCCCAGCTGACGCGCGGCGACTGGGCGGCGGCGATCCGCACCTCGCCGCTGCTGCTGGACCACTGGCCGGTGCTCAGCCTCGGCGCGCGCACCGGCCACGCCGAGGCCCGGGTGCTGCCCGGCCGCCAGATCAGGCCCGACCTGGCCGAGCGGGCGTACGCGGCGGCGGAACGCGTCCTGGGCGACGCGGCCGAGGACGAGGTGGTCGCGCAGCGCCTGCTGGCCGCGCTGAAGCTGCGCCGCGCCTACCTGGCCAGGCTCGCGGGGGACGGCGCGGCGACGGTGGAGCTGGCCACCGAGGCGGAGAAGATGGCCCGCGAGTCCGGGGACCAGCGGCTGCGCTGGACCGCGTGGACGCACCTGGCGCTGGCCGCGATCGCCGCGGGCGAGCCGTTCGACCCGGCCGAGGGCATCGGTGAGCTGGCCGTCTGGGCGCGCGGCCCGGGCAGCCTGAGCCTGGCGGAGGGGCTGGGCGCGCTCTGCTCCCAGGAGGGCCACCACGCCGCCCGCGCCGGGCACTACCAGCGCGCGGCGTGCTGCCACCGGCTGGCCAGGCGGATCCACGGCGCGCTCGGGTTCGCGGGCAACGAGGCGCAGTCGGTCACCGACCTGGGCACGCTCCGGCTGTCGGTCGGGGACCGGGCCGGGGCGCAGGTGTCGCTGGCGGAGGCGGCGGCCCTGTTCGAGGCCGACATCCGCCGCCGCCCGGCGCTGGCGCTGCGGGAGAGCGTCCGGCTGGTCGGCATCCTCCTGGAGCACCTGCGCCTGCTGAACGCGACCGGCGGCGACCCGGACGCGCTGCGGCGCACGGCGGACCGGATCAGGTCGGCCATGGCCAGGCTGCCTCTGCTGAACGACGACCCGGAACCCGCCGATCTGGAGGACGAGGACGACGACACCCTCGCCCCCAACCTGGACGAACTGCTTGAAGCGTGGCTGCTGGTCAAGAACGCGGGGGACGCGCTGGAGGCCGCCGAGGTGCACGTCCCCGCGTCGCGGGCGGCGGCCGCGCTGGCGCGCGGGCAGGCGCGGGAGGCGAGCCTGCTCTTCACCGAGGCGATGCGCGCCGCGGAGCGCGCCGACCCCGAGCGCCGCGACCTGCACCGGGCCCACGTGCTGGGGCGGCGGCGGGAATGGGCGCGGGCGGCGGCGGCCTACCGGGCGCACCGCGCCTACCGCGCCCACCAGGCCGGCCGGGCGGCCGCTTTCGGCATGCCGGACCTGATCGAGCCGGGCGCGGACACGCTCGTCCGGGCCGGGGAGCACGAGCTGGCCGCGGCCACCTTCGTGAGCTACCGCGCCTACGCCGACGCCGAGATCGAGTTGCGGGCGCTGCGCGGCCTGCTGGGCGAGGACTGGTGGCGGCGCTCGCTGGAACCGTGGACCGCGCTGGAGATCGAGGGCGAGACCGCGCGCGGCCTGGCCGCCGAGACCCGCGCGGCGGGCCGGGGGCCTGGGGTGGGCTACGGCCGGGCGGTGGGCTTCTACCGGGAGGCGCTGCGCTCCATCGAGGTGGTGCGGGGCGAGGCGGCCCGCCGGGCGACGGCCGACCCGCGCGTGGTGTCCCGGATCCTTTTCGGCGCGGCGCGATGCCTGCTGCAGGCCGCCGATGCGGCCAGATCCGAGGACGCGGATAGGGCGGACGCGCTGGCCGCAGAGGCGTTCGGGGTGGGCGAGCGCTCCCGGGACCGCGCTTTCCTGGACCTGCTGGAGGCGCGGCGGGCCACCGGCGAGGTGGAGATCGCGGCTCTGGCGGGCTGGCGGGCCGCCACCGCCGAGGTGGCGCTGCCGCAACACCTGGCGGCGAGCCGGCTGGCCGGGGGCGAGCCGCCGGACCCGCGGCTGGCCGAGCGGTCGGCGCGGGCCGAACAGCGGCTGGCCGCTCTGGAACAGGAGCTGGCCCGGGACAATCCCGCGCTCTGGCGCGCCCTGGACACCCAGGCCGAGCCGCTCGGCGCCGAGGCCGTGGCCCGGCTGCTGCCGGAGGGCACGCTCCTGGTCAGCTACCTGCTCCGGGAGGACCGGCTGCTGGTCTGGGCGATCGGCGCCGCCGGCCCGCTGGTGTCCCGGGTGCTGGACGTGGACGGCGTGGCGGGCCTGGTCCGCGCGGTCAGGAACGCGTGCGCCAACGGAGGCGACCCGGATGGACCGGCCCGCGAGCTGGCCGCCGTCCTGCTCGCGCCGGTGCACGAGGCCCTGCTGACCCACCGTGACGTGCTCGTGGTGCCGTCGGGGGCGCTGCACTCACTGCCGTTCGGCGTGCTGCCCTGGCGCGGCGCGCCGCTCGCCGCCCAGCGCACGCTCTCCGTGCTGCCCGGCGCGGGAGCGCTCCCGCTCTTGCGCCCTGTACTGCCGAAGGCCCTGGCCGAGGGGCGTCTACTCGCCGTGGGCGACCCCGCCTTCATGCGTGCCCCCGGGGCGGCGGGAGAGCCCGGCCGGCACGCCCGCAGGCTGCCTGCCAGCGGCCTGGAGGCCGGGGTGATCGCGCGCCAGTTCCCCGGCGAGGGGGAGGCGCTGCTCGGCGACGCGGCCACCAAGGACGCGGTGCTGGCGGCGGCCGGGGCGTCGGTGCTGCACCTGGCCACCCACGCGTGGCTGGACGAGTCGAGCCCGCTGTCGTCGGCGGTGCTTTTCGCGGACGGGCAGGCCCTGCACTTGGCCGAGTTGGCCGGGGCCGCGCTCGGGGCGGATCTGGTGGTGCTGAGCGCCTGCCGTACAGGGCAGGGCGGGGTTTCGCCGGGGGACGACGTGCGAGGGCTGATCAGCGGGGTGCTGGCGACGGGGGCGGGGGCGGCCGTGATCACGTTGTGGCCGGTGCACGACCTGGCGACGGCGTTGTTCATGACCGACTTCCACCGGCGGCTGCGCACGGCGGGCTCCGTGCCGGAGGCGCTCCGGCGCACCCAGGAGGTGTTCCGGCGGCGCAGCCCAGCCCAGCATCAGCGCGCGGTCATGCGGTTGCTGGCGGCGTCGGGGGACGCGGACGGACGGCTGGCCGACGCGCGCGCCGCGCTCGCGGCCAAGGGCGCGGATTACTGGAGCTGGCTGGACACGGCGAGCCATCCGCGGACTTGGGCGGCTTTCGTGGCGGTTGCCGCCCCGGCGGAGTAATAGCTGACTAAAGAAATGGGCATTATTCAGGCGTGCCCCCTGAGCTGCCTGATCACGAGGGGCTCGTCGCCGACCTCCGGGTCCTGCGCGAGCGCGGCCTGATGCGGCTGCGCGATACCCCCATGCCCGCCGCGCTGCTGGCCGCGGGGCAGCGCCATCCCGGCCTGGACGCCGTCGCGGCCGTGGAACGGCTGCTGGGCGAGGCGGTGCGGCGGCTCGGCGAGGGCAACCTGGGGTCGGCGGCGGCGTACACGTTCGGCCTGGTCGGTCCAGGGCACCAGGGACTGGGCGGCCTCGGACCGCAGGCGGCGGGCCGCGCGGGAGTTCGGGGTGAGCGTGGAACGTTTCCGCAAGCACCAGGAGCGGCTGGTGCTCGCCCAGGTGGCCGAGCAGATCCTGGCGCTGTGCGGCGACGGTGGCGCGGTAGCGACAGAGCCGCGCACGATCGACCGGGCCAGGATCCCGCTCGCCGCCGGAGCGGCCTGGGTGATCGTGCAGGTGCAGCCGATCGAGCTGGTCACCGGCGTGGACATCCTGGTGTCGCCGGAGAACGTGTACCTGGAGATGTCCAAGCCGTTCATGCCGTCGGTGTCGGCGGCGGTGCGCAGGACCGGGGCCAGGCGCGGCCCGACCGGCGAGGTGGTGGACGACGTCATCCAGCGCGAGCTGCGCGAGTGGCTGGCCGCGCACGGCCGGACCGGCCTGCCGGTGGCCGTCGGGACGGTCGCGCCGACCGGTCCCGGCAGCCTGTCCATGAACGGCGTCCGCCGCGTCTACCACGCGGCGGTGGCCGCGCCGCGCACGGGCAGCAACGTCTACGACGTGCCGCCCCCGGCGATCGCCCTCGCCGTGCACCAGGTGTTCCAGCTGGCCGAGAGCGAGCGCGACATGTTCGAGCCGCCGCTCCGCTCGATGTGCTTCCCGCTGATCGGGACCGGCCGGGGGTCGCTGCCGCTGCGGACCGGCCTGCACTGGCTGTGGACCGCGATCGTGGAGAACCTGGAACGCCACCCGGCCTGGGAGGTGCATCTCACCGTGCCAGCGCCGGAGGTCGCGGAGACGGTGGTGCGGGCGCTGTCGCGCTGATCCGCGCCACCACCTCGGCCGCGCGCGGCGCCTCCCGGAGCGCGGCCCGCCAGCGGGCGTGTAACGGGGTGTCGCCGGGCGCGCAGAGCAGGCTCAGCGGCCCGGTGACATAGTTCGCGGCCAGCGTGGGCAGCGGGACGAGCTCGGGCGCGTGAAATCCCCTGGCCTGCGGGATCCGGCCGTCGAAGCCGGGCAGGCGGCCGACCCGCTCCAGCAGGCCCAGGCGCAGCCAGCGGGCCAGCTCCACCTGCCCGTCCGCGGCGGCCTCCAGCAGGGCGACGAACTCGACGGCCATCGCGTACGACTCCGCCGCCAGCAGCCCCGCGCCGAACTCCAGCTCGCCGTCGACGGCGGCCAGCCGGTCCAGGTGGGCGCCCTCGTGGATGCCCAGCCAGACCCGGCGGCGCGGCTCGGGCTCCGGCCGCCCCACGGCCACCAGCACGTTCTCGCTCCCCTCGCGCGTGGGCAGGCGCAGCCAGGTGCGCCAGACCATGCCCGCGTACGCGTCGCCGCGCACGATCCGGTAGCCGCGGACGGGCTCGGGCCGGTACCGCTCGCCCCACCGGAGCTGCCCCTTGGCGGAGTCGCGCCCCCGCGACAACCCCGCCGGGGGCCCCATCGGGACGGCGGCGCAGAACTCGGCGACGAGCTGACCCAGCCGCCACACTTCCGGACCGATGGGAGTGACAGGGCCGGGATCGCCCGCGTCCGGGTAAGACGACGGCACCCGGCCGCCCAGCGCGCGCAGCGCCCGCAGCCGCGTGGCGGCGGGGCCGCCGTGCCGGATCCCGGCCGCCCTGATCACCTGGTCCAAGCCGTCGAACGCTCGCCCGAGCAGCGCGCACCCGAGCGCCACCTCGGCCCAGCCGCGCACGGTCCAGGCCGCCGCCTCCGCGCCGGACGCGGGCACCGCCATGGCCGCGCTCGCCCGCGCCGCCGCCCAGGCGTGCACGGCGTCGCGGCTCAGCTTCTCCACAGCCTGACCCTGAGCACGAGCCGGTCGGTGTCCTGGAAGGCGGTCCTGGCGTGCAGGGTGCGCCGGTTGTCGAGGATGATCACGTCGCCGGGGCGGTGCCGTACCTCGCAGGCCTCGGCCCGCTCCAGCGCGGCGGCGAAGTCGGCCGCGGCGCGGCGCTGGTCATGCGGGAGTGGCTGGGCGAGGTTGTCGGCGCGCCAGCGGATCGTCCCGTCGGCGGTGGCCACCGTGGCCGGGCGCGAGGCGGGCGCGGTGGCGCGGAAGACTTCGGGAACGGTCCAGGACCAGGCGGGGCGGCGGAGGGCGGCCAAAGTGGCGGGGCGCACGGTCGACAGGGCGGCCGCCGCGCCGAGCAGGCGAGTGTCGCCGCCGTCGGCCGCGGGCCGTACCACGAAGAGGCAGACGTAGTCCTCGGGGCGCGCGTGGTACTGGGCGTCGGTGTGGAAGGCGGCCGGCCCGGTGCGCTCGGAGAAGGTGCCCTGCGCCCGGCCGGGGCGCGGTCTGACCTCCCAGACGGCCTGGCCGCCGTCCCTGGTCGAGGGCCGGCCGAAGTGTCCTGCGATGGCGAGCACCGACGTGTGGTCGGCGCCGAACCGCTGCCGGTGGAGCACCGTCCAGCCCTGTTCGGCCAGCTCGGCGGTGGCGCGCTGGTATCCGTTCATGATCAACCCCGTCTCGCGGAAACCGGTGTTTCCCGTGGTCTCCAGCCAACAGCCGCCGGGGGTGCGGCACCCGGTCGCGTTCCGGTCGGCTTCGGGGCGAGTTGCGGGCGGGCCTTGCGAGAGTCAGGTCATAAGCCTAAGGTTCGCTCAACCATAGTGAGATACATTCACTTGTAGATACTTGTCGGAAAACGACGCAAGGGGGAGTCGAGGAGTGTTGGCTCAAGAGCGCAGGCTCGCCGCGATCGCCGCGGCGTCGGCCGCGGCCTTCCGTCGCAGCGACTACCACCAGGTCCGAGCCGAGGACGTCGCCGAGCGGGTCAGGCTGCCCCGCGGCGCCGAGAAGGACAGCGGGCGCAGCGCGGTCTGGCTGTACAACGAGGTCCGCAGCCGCCGGGTCCTGGTGGCACTCGCGGTCAAGCACGCCTTCGACGAGTTCACCAGCGGCGAACCGGCGCCCGAGCCGACCAGGTCCGTGCTCGGCGCGCAGGCCCTGGTGACCACGGCGCTGCGCCGGATCGCCCGCTTCCACCAGCTCGAACGGTTCATGCTCGCGCAGGTGCGGCTGGGCATCGGCGACATCTCCACCTCCGAGAAGCGCCCGTCCGCCGCGCAGACCCCGCCCGGCTGGCTGCCCGGCACGTTCGGCGCCGCCGCCGCCGCGGGCTGGGAGGGCCGGGTCACCGCGTACGCGGAGTATCTGGCGCCACGGCTGCGCGAGGCCGCGCTGACCGTGACCGTGCCGCCGGAGGGCTGGGACCGGCACAGCGCGGAGCGCCTGTCCGAGCTGGCGTTCCGGGCCATGGTGGACGATCCGGAGGGCCCGGTCGATCACCAGGCCAACGCGCTGGCCGCCTACTGGCTGTCCCGGGATCTGGTGCCGCTGGCCGGCGAGTGGGCCGACCGGCTGCACACCGCCGAACGCACCTGCGAGCTGACCGAGCGGGTCGGCCCCAACGGCCGGGCCCGGGTGCGCGCCCTCGACGTGGTCTTCCAGGTCCTGCTGGACGACAGCCCGCTGCTGGTGCGGGCCGCCGAGGTGGGCGCGGAGCTGACCGGCCTGATCGGGGACAATCCCGGCGACCAGCCGTGGCGGTGCGACGTGGCCAGCCGTCGCGGCCTGGCCCTGCTCCGGCTCGGCGACACGGCCGGCGCGCGGGCCGGTTTCGAGGAGTCGGCGCGGATCGCGGCGGATTTCCCCGACACCTACGACCGCGAGTCGTACGCGATCAGGGCCGAGCACAACCTGGCCGAGGTGCTGGTCGAGGAGGGCCGCCCGGCGGCGGGGCGGCTGGCGCTGCTGCGGGTGGCCGAGAAGCGGGCCCGCGGGGTGCCGGAGATCGGGGTCGGCCCGGCGTGGCGGCGGCTCACCCTGAGCCGGCAGGCGCTGGCCGGGGTCGAGACCCGGTCCGGCCGGGTGGTGGCCGGGGTGACGCTGGCCGAGCAGGTGGTGGCCGACCGGGAGGAGCGGCTCGGGCCCGACAACGTCAACACCGCCTCGGCGCGGGTCACGCTGGCCGAGGCGCTGCTGGCCGCCGGGCATCCGGCGCAGGCCCGCCACCATCTCACCGAGGCGCTGCGGCTGCGCGAGCTGCACCTGCCGAAGGAGGGCTACTGGCCGCAGTACGACCTGGTCCGGCTGGCCGAGATCGAGCTGTCGGCGGGGTTCCCCGCGCAGGCGGTGCGGCTGCTGGAGGAGGCGATCGTGATGAGCCCCTGGTTCGCCGAGCGGGTCTCGCCCCGGCTGCGGCGCGACGCGGTCCTGATCCGGGCCCGCGCGCTGGTCGCCTCCGGTGACGTGGCGCGCGCCCTGGACGATCTGGAGCGGCTGCCGCCGGACCGGGCGGCGCGGCGGGTGCGGGCGGCCGCGATGCTGGCGATGGGCGAGACCGAGGCGGCCTCCCGGCTGCTCGCCACGATCGCCGAGGCGGAGCGCGAGCTGGACGACGACCATCCGGGCCAGGCGGAGACGCTGCTGCTGATGGCGCGGGCGGCCACCGTGCTGGCCGACGACGACGCGGCGAGCACGGCGAGTTCGGCGCTGGCGGCGCTGGGCAAGGAGGCGATGGACCCGACCCACCCGCTGGTGCTCGCGGGCCGCCTCGACACCGCCCTGCAACGGGCGCGCACCGGCCACGCGAGCGAGGTCCGCGAGCTGCTGGCGCCGCTGCTGGACCGCAAGGTGCTGCCGCACCGCAAGCCCGCGCTCGGCGACGGCCACCCGCTGCTGGCGGAGGCCCGCGCGCTGGCCACCCGGGTCGGCGACCCGCCGTCGGCCCTGCCCGAGGACCGGCTCTGGGAAGATCTGTGATGTAGTGCTAACTATATATCTCGTTCTATGAATCTTCGGTCTTGCCTATATTAGGGTCGTACGTGGTGGGTTGGGGGCCCGGGCGTTTCGTCACCGAGGAGTCGTGTCCCATGGGTTTCCCCCCAGGAGAGGTGCCTGCGACCAGGAGGGACGCCGTCCCGGAGACGCGCAGGGACGGGGCGCGGGCCGGGGTCGGGGGGTTCCCGCCGTCGCTCGCGGAGACCTACGAGATCGTGCGGCCGATCGCCGGTCAGGGGGCGGAGGCCGATCTGGCGGTGGTGCGGGATCGCGCCGGGACCGAGTTCGTGATCAAGGTGTACCGCGCCGGGTACCGGGCCGATCCGCGGGTGTGGGCCGCCGTGCGGGGGCTGCGCTCGCGCCGGGCCGTACGGATCTTCGAGACCGGCGAGGCCGGCGGGCGGGACTTCGAGGTCCAGGAGTACGTGTCCGGCGGAACCCTGGCCGAGCTGCTGCGCCAGGGCCCGGTCGACGCCGCGGCGGTGGTCGCGCAGCTGGCCGAGGCGCTGCGCGAGCTGCACGCGCTCGGCGCGGTGCACCGCGACCTGAAACCCGCCAACATCCTGGTCCGTACGGCCGAACCGCTCGATCTGGCGCTGGCCGACTTCGGGCTCAGCCGGGGCATCGACGCCTCGATCGTGTTCGGGACGGCCTCGCGGACGCTGGCCTACGCGCCGCCGGAATCCTTCAGCGGCGCCGTCTCGCGGCAGTGGGACTGGTGGTCCCTGGGCGTCGTCGTCCTGGAGCTGGCCACCGGCCGGTCGCCGTTCGAGGGCATGACCGAGCAGGCCGTCATGCACCACCTGCTGACCAAGGGCATGGACGTGTCGGCGGTGGCCGACCCCCGGCTGCGCCTGCTCTGCCGGGGACTGCTGCGCCGCGATCCCGCCGTCCGGTGGGGCGCCGAGCAGGTCGGCGCGTGGCTGGCCGGAGGCGCCCCGGCGGTGGCCGAGGATCAAGGGCCGCGCGGCGACGGCACCCGGATTCCGCTGCTGTTCCTGGGCGAGCACTACACCGCCCGGGTCCCGCTGGCGCGGGCCATGGCCGCCCGCTGGGACGACGCGGCCCGGCGCTTCCTGGTCACCATGGGCACGCCGGAACACCCGAGCGAGGGCTGGGGCACGCTCCGCGCCTGGCTCCGCCAGTTCGACGACCCGGCGACCGACGACGTGGAGGGCCGCCAGGAGCTGATCGACCTGCGCCTCACCTCCGCCGCCCTCTCCCCCGACGTCAAGCTGCTCTACCTGCTCTACTGGCTCGACCCGGGGTTGCCGCCGCTCTATCGCGGCATGGCCATGACCAGGGCCACCCTGCTGGAGCTCGCCGCGTCCGCGCTGGCCCACCCCCGGGAGGCGCGGGCGGCCATGACCGACCTGTGGAGCCACCACCTGCTGCCCGTCCTGGCCGACTTGACCGGCGCCGAGGAGCTGCGCGGCGTGGACGCACGCTGGCGGCACCTGGAATCCACCTTCCCCGCCCACCAGGAGTTCGACGGCGCGCAGGTTCGCAGCGGCCTGCTCGCCCTGGCTCTGGACGAGGACGGCACCACGGCGGTGCTGCGCCGCTCCGTCGACGACGTGCGGGCCGCGCTGCCCGTGCCGGTCCCCTGGTTCGCGGAGCTGATCGACTCCGGCGACCCGGCCCGGCTGCTGGCCGCCCACCTGAGCACCGGCACCGCGCGGGCCTGGGCCGAGGACGAGGCCCGCCGCCAGGCCCAGCAGCGGGCCGCCGAGCTGGCCAGGGAGCAGCGCTGGCAGGAGCTGGAATCCCAGCGTGTGGCGGGCCGGATGAGGGCGGTGAGCTGGGCGGCGCTGGCGCTCGGGATCTTCAGCGTGCTCTGGCTGATCATCCTGTGGCTGGCCGACGCGCTGCCCGGCGAGACCAGGGATCCGGTCACGGGGGCCGTCGTGGCCGCGGAGCCGTCGATCCCGTTCCTGGTGATGGTCCTGGTGTGGGTGTGCGTGGGGTTCGCCGAGGTCGCGGTGGCGGCGCAGATCGCGGGGTCGTACTATCCGCGTTACTCGCTGCTGGGGCCGCTGGGGCGGATCGCGGCGGGGGCACGGGGTTCGGCCGGGATCATGCGTTCGCTGTCGGAGCTGGCGGGTAGCGGGCGGGGCGGCCTCATCGCCGCGGCGGTGATCTTCATCTTCCTGCTGATCGTCGTCAACATCGTGGCGGGGCTGCTGGTGCACTATCTGATCCTGCCGGCCGGGGTGGCGGTGGCGTACGGGCTGTGGACGCACCGCCGCTGGCAGAACTGGGAACGGGAGCTCGGCCAGGCCAGGACGACCACCCTCGGGGGGAACGCATGAGTGGCGAGGTATTCGTGATCGCGGCGCTGGCGGGCGCGGGCGCGGCGGTGGCCGTGGGGTTCGCCAGCCGGACCGCGATCGCCGGGACGACGCTGGCGCTGGAGGGGGTGAGCGCGCTGGGCGAGCACATGAACGGCGTGGTCGCCCGGGCCGAGGAGGCGCACAAGCAGGCGTGCGCGTGGGGGGCGGTGGCCAGCGGCGTGCTGGACCGGAACGCGCGGCTGGCCGTGCTGGCGCAGGCGTGCGCGCGGGCCCCGGGGGGCGAGCGGCTGGCGGCGGAGCTGCCGGAGCCGCTGGCGCCCTCCGGGCGCACGGCCGAGGAGCTGCTGCGCTGGTGCGCGGAGGCCGACGACCGGATGGAGCGGGTCGACGCCGGCCTGGCCGGGCTCAACGCGGCGGCGATGACCAGAACCGTGTTCGACGACCTGATCCAGGCGCTCGGCGGCACCGGCCAGGCCGGTTCCGCCGCCGAGCTGGCCGCCCTGCTGGCGGACCTGCCGGAGGCGCCCGCCGACCTGGAGATCGCCGAGACGCTGGAGCGCGTGCTGACGAGGATCCCGGCCCACGTCTCGGCGGACGATCTGCGCGCGATCCGCGACGCCGCCCGCCGGATCGGCGAGGCGGCCGGTCCGGCGGAGGCGCGCACCCGGGTGGTGGACGTGCGCCACCGGGTGCAGCTGGCCGGCCTGGCGGCGGCCGGCCGCCGCACGGACGCGGTCGAGGCCGCGCGGCTGCTGCACGCCCTCCAGCTCGACGCCCCCGGCGAGCACGTCGCGCTCGAGGCCGGGCTCGCCGAGGTGGTGGCCGGACGTGCCTCCTTCCCGCCCTCCCTGCGCGCCGAGGCGCGCGCCGCGTGCGCCGCCGTGGTGGCCGCCGCCGACCGGGCCCACGTCAGGGAGAGCCTGCTGGGCGCGCTCGGCGACCTCGGCTACCAGGTCGAGGAGGGCTTCGAGACGCTGCGCCTGGCCAAGGAGGGCTGGGACCAGCACGCCGTGCAGCTGGTCGTGACCGGCGAGGGCCAGGTCCGCTCGGCCGTCGTCCGCACCGCCGAGGGAGGCGACGCCGACGCGGCCAGGGAGCGGGAGTGGTGCGACGCCTTCGACCAGGCCAGAGCGCGCCTGCGCGCGGACGGCGTGGACACCGAGGTCGAGCACCTGCTCCCGCCCGGCACGCGGCCCGCCCCGCTGGCCCGCCCGCGTGGCGCCCGACCGCGGCGGCTGCCCCAGGCCAGGCATCGCGAACGACCGGACTGAGGTCCGAACGGCACGGTTGGATTCGATGGCATCAGGGCAGGAGCGTCCGCATGACCGGAGCGCCGATGGGCTGGCCGGCCTTCGCCAGGGAGATCGACGCGACCCTGGCGGTCCAGTCGCAGTACGTGCTGTACGGAAACCTCCGCGACTTCTTCCTCGTCCGCTCCCCGGAGGGGGAACCGGTCCTGCGGCCGTTGCGCGACCTGGTGTGGCGGGTGCTGGAATCCAACGGGTACTCGGCGCTGCTGTGCTTCGATCCGGTGGACGGGCTGAGCGTGCACCCGCCGGAGCCGGGAGCGCTGGACGCGACCACCCGGCTGCTCGGCGGCAAACCGGGCGAGCAGCCGCCGTCGCTGACCCGGCTGCGCGCGGATCTGACCGCGTTCTGCCGGCCGCAGGAGCCCGGGGAGCCGCCGGTGCGGGGGGCGTTCCTGGTCGACTACGCCTCCCGGCTGGTGGTCAGCCCGGACCATCTCGACCCGGCGGAGCGGGACTTCTTCCTGTTCTGCCTGAAATCCTCGCGTACGGCGCTGCCGCTGTTCCTGCCGGGAAACGCCCGCCCCGGCCCGCTCTACAACCCGGTCATCTGGCTGGTGGAGCGGGAGCTGGACCTGCCGGCGTGGCTGACGGCGGGCAACGAGCGCATCCGCGCGATCGGGGTGCCGAGCCCGGACTTCGGCGACCGGCAGGAGACGGCCCGGCTGCTGGCCAGGTCGTTCCGGGTGGCCGATCCGGACCCCGCGGTGTGCGACGCGTTCGCCGAGCAGGCCGAGGGGCTGGCGCTGCAGCAGATGGTGGACGTGACCCGGCTGGCCCGCGATCGCGGGCTGGGGTTCGAGCAGCTGCCGGACGCGGTCCGCACCTACAAGCTGGGGGTGCTGGACAACCCGTGGCGGCGCGGTTTCCTGCGGCGGCGGATCAAGGAGGGCGAGACCAGCGTCCCGGCCAGGATCGTCGGCCAGGACGCGGCGGTGGTCAAGACGCTGGACATCCTCAAGCGGGCCGCGCTCGGGCTCTCCGGGGCGCAGGCGGCGCGGTCGTCGTCGCGGCCGCGCGGGGTGCTGTTCTTCGCGGGGCCGACGGGCGTGGGCAAGACCGAGCTGGCCAAGACGGTGGCGGCGCTGGTGTTCGGGGACGAGTCGGCGTACCTGCGGTTCGACATGAGCGAGTTCTCCGCCGAGCACGCGGGTGACCGGCTGATCGGGGCTCCGCCCGGATATGTCGGGCATGAGGCGGGGGGCGAGCTGACCAACGCGGTCCGGCAGCAGCCGTTCCGGGTGATCCTGTTCGACGAGATCGAGAAGGCGCATCCGCGCATCCTGGACAAGTTCCTGCAGGTGCTGGAGGACGGGCGGCTGACCGACGGGCGGGGCACGACCACCCACTTCTCCGAGTGCGTGCTGATCTTCACCTCCAATCTGGGCATGGCGGGGAGCGAGGTGCGGCCTGGCATGCCGTACGAGCGGATCGAGCGGACCATCCGGACGGCGATCGCCGATCACTTCACCCGGGTGCTCGGGCGGCCGGAGCTGCTGAACCGGCTCGGCGACAACATCGTGGTGTTCGACTTCATCGGCGCCGAGGCGGCCGGGCGGATCTTCGACTCGCAGCTGGACAACATCCTGCGGGCGGTCAGCGAGCAGCACGGCATCGACGTGCTGCCGGCCGGTCCGGTCCGGGAGACGCTGCGGGAGTGGTGCACGGCCGATCTGGAGAAGGGCGGGCGGGGCATCGGCGCGGCGCTGGAATCGCTGCTGGTGAACCCGCTGGCCCGGGCGCTGTTCGAGCTGCCGCCCGGGCATCGGGGGCGGGTGGAGGTGGTGTCCGTGCGCCGCGACGGGCCGACCGTGACGCTGGAGCTGGCGTGACGGGGCTGCGGCTGAACCGGTGCCATTACCCGGTGACCGCGCTCGGGCCCGGGGTGCGGGCCGGGATCTGGGTGCAGGGCTGCACGATCGGGTGCTCCGGCTGCGTCGCCACCGACACCTGGCCGGCCGATCCGGCCACCGAGGTGAGCGTGGGCACCGTGCTCGGCTGGCTGGCCTCGCTGAGCGGCCCGGTGGACGGGGTCACGATCTCCGGCGGCGAGCCGTTCCAGCAGCCGGAGGCGGTGGCCGAGCTGGTCGCCGGAATCCGGGCCTGGGCGGCCGACCGGCCGGTGGACGTGCTGGCGTACTCGGGGTACACGCTGTCCCGGCTGCGTTCCCGGGCCGGGCTCGCCCGGCTGGTGGACGCCTGCGACGCGGTGGTGACCGGGCCGTACGCGCGAAACCGGCCCGGCGGCGGCTGGCTGCGCGGCTCGGCCAACCAGGTGATCACCCCCATCACCCCGCTCGGCCAGGCCAGGTACGGCGGGGAGGAGCCCGCGGGCCCGCGCCTTCAGGTAGGTGTGGAAGGAGATCGTGTCTACCTGATCGGCGTGCCGCGCCGGGACGACCTCGACCGGGCGGCGGAGGCCCTGCGCCGCGCCGGAGTGGAGATCGAGGAGGCGTCATGGCGGACCTGATCTGCCCGTTCTGCGGAAACCTGGGACCGGAGGGCGCGCCGCTCTGCCCGGCCTGCGGCGGCCCGCTGCTGGCCGCGGGGACCCAGGTGGGACCGCTCCCCGCGGCCCGGGATAGCTGCCCCGAATGCGGGGCCGAGATCCCTGATCCGGGCAACCTGGTCTGCGTCGAATGCCTGAAACCGCTCACCCGCCCGCAGGACCGGGCAGCGGGCACCCGGCGGGACGCGCCCCGCACGCTCCTGCTGGAATTCCCCGGCGGGCGCGTGACCGTGCCGCCCGGCGGGTCGGCCGTGCTCGGCCGGGACCCCGCGATCAGCGACTACGCCCGGGTGTTCCAGCGCTTCGAGAACGTCTCCCGGCTGCACGCCACCCTCCGCGTCGACCACGGCGGCTCCGCCTGGGTCAGGGACGAGGGCTCCACCAACGGCACGTTCGTGAACGGCGTCCCCGCCGTGACGGGCGAGGCGATCTCCCTCCACGACGGCGACCTGCTCCGCCTGGCCGCCGACGTCGAGGCCCGGGTACGGCTAGGAGAGGACACCCATGGATGACCGGCTGGTGGTGACCGCCATGACGCACGTCGGCGCGGTGCGCGACCACAACGAGGACGCGGTGACCGCCGCCGGGCTGGTCATCTCGGAGATCTCGATGGCCGAACCGATCACCTGCTCGCTGACGCTGTCCCGCACCGTCCTGGTGGCGGTCGCGGACGGCCTGGGCGGGCACGCGGGCGGCGAGGTGGCCGCCGCGCACACGGTCGGCGTGCTGGCCCGCCACGGCTCCACCGCCGAGACCCCCGGCGACCTGGCCGGCCTGATCAAGGACATCGACGCCCAGATCACCACCATGTCCGCTGAGCACCCGGTCCTCACCGGGATGGCCACCACCCTGGCCGGGCTGCTGTTCACCCCCGCCACCACGACCTGGTTCAACGTGGGCGACTCCCGCGTCTACCGCCTGGACGACCGGTTCCTCGGCCAGCTCTCGGTGGACGACTCCCCCGGACTCGGCGAACCCGGCGCTCCCCCGCCCCCCACCCACCTGGTCACCCAGGTGATCGGCGGCTTCGGCGCCGACATCGACGTGCACACCGGCGTGGACACCCGGACAGGCTGCTGGCTGATCTGCACCGACGGCCTCACCGACCTGGTGCCCGTGGCCGACATGGAGGAGGCGCTGAACTCGGACGGCGACGACAGCCAGGCGGTGAAACGCCTCTGGGCGCTGGCCATGAACGCCTCAGGACGGGACAACATCACCATCGTGCTGGCCCGGCGCGGCAAGGAGCGCCCGTGAACCTGGACGAGCGGATCGCCGCGCTGCTCGCGGCGCCGCGCGACACCCTCACCGACTTCCAGCTGGCCGGGCTGCTCTGCTCCCGCCACCTCGGCTTCGACGGCCAGGACTCCGACCGGGACACCGCGATCGGCCTCTTCGAAGGCCTGCTGGGCCGCCTGGACACCGAACGCGAGCACATGGCCAGGTTCGGGGCGGGCGTGCTGCGGCTGGCCCGGGTGGTCCCGATCGGCATGAGCGGCGGCCGCCCGGCCGACTTCTCCGCCGTCGTCATGCCGCTGCTGACCGGGCGGCAGCTGAGCGCGGGCGCGCAGGCCGACGTGGCGGCCGTGATCGAGCTCATCACCCCGGTGACGCGAGACGGGCAGGCCCCGCCGGAGGTCGTGGCGCACGCCACCGGCCTGCTCACCATGGCCACGCTGCTGCGCCACATGGCCCGGCTGCACCGCGGCGAGCTGTCGTACGAGGAAATGCTGCCGCTGCTCACCAAAGCCGTCACGCTGACCACCGCGCTGCCGCCCTCCGGCCCCCACGGCACCGCGCTCCAGGCCCTGCTCAAGGCCGCCCACCTGCGCCTCGACCCGGACGCGGAGATCATCGACGACACCATCGAGGAGCTGGCCGAGGCGGTCGGCCTGGCCGGGTCCGACGAGCTGCTGCGGGTGATCCTGCTGCGCGAGCTCGGCCTGGCGCGGGCCCTGCGCGGCCAGGCGGGCACCCCGGCGACCGACGCCGACCTGGCCGCCGCGCCGGAACTGCTGGAGCAGGCCCTGGACGCGTTACGGCCGGGTCACCCGCTGTACGAGGACACGATGCGGATGGTCGGCGGCGCGCTGCTCACCCGGACCGCGTTCGACCCCACGCCCGGCGGCATCGCGCGGCTGCTGGCGCTGGCCGCGCGGGGAATCGCCGAGCACGGCGACACGGTGGACGACACGACCCGGGCCAAGGACCTGTTCCTGCTGGGCATGGCCCAGCTGGTCCAGGCCACCCATCTCGGCGACCGGGCGGCGGGGCAGGAGACGATGAGCAACCTGCGGCGGGCGGCCGAGCTGATCCCGCCCGGCGACGAGTTCGCGCCGATGATCGTCGGCGTGCTGGGCGCGGCCCTCAGCGACCGGCACCAGTTCCTCGGCCGGATCGAGGACGCCGAGGCCGCCGGGTTCTTCCTCGAACGTTCCCGCCAGATCATGGATCTGCAGGAGGCCGCCGACCGGGACGTGCGCGCGCTGCGGATCACGACCGGGCTGACCCGGGTGATCCTGGCCATGCGCCTGCGCGACCTGGACGGCCTCGACGCGGGCATCGAGCAGCTCGCCGGGGCGCATGCGGCCATGACGCCGCTGGACCCGGGGCGTGGCCGGGTCGAAGGGGTGCTGGCGATGGCCCGGATCTTCCGGGGGCACGCGCGCGACGACGGCGAGGAGACCGAGGAGGGCATCGATCTCATGATCTCGTCGGCCACGGCGGCGCGCACCGACCAGTCCGATCGGGCCGCCATGGTGACCAGAGCCGGATTGGCTCTGCTGTTGCGTGGGATCTCGAAGGGCGATCAGGGACTGCTGAGCCGGGGCATCGAGCTGCTGGAGCGGGCCAAGGAGCTGCCGGAGCCGCCGTACTGGCTGGGGCCGCGGCTTGAGCAGGCGCTGGGGAACGCGTACCTGGCGCGGTTCAAGGCGGGGAACGCTCCCGGCGATCTGGAGAGCGCGATCCGGCATTTGGAGGCGTCGCCGGGGACCGGCGAGCTGGCGGTGGCCTACCGGGAGGCCGGGCGGGGCGCGGACGCGGTCGCGGCCGGGCTCGACGCGCTGCGCGGGCACGCCGACGACGTGCTGACGCAGGCGGGGCCCGGGCATGGGCTCATGATGGCGCGGGGGGCCGCCGAGCGTGCGGTCCAGGTGGCCGGGTGGGCGCTGGCCCTGGGCCGGCCTGAGGCGGCGGTCGAGGCGCTGGAGCTCGGGCGCGGCCTGGTCCTGCACGCGGCCACCGCCGCCGGGGAGCTGTCCGCGCTGCTGACCGCGCACGGGCACGCGGATCTCGCCGCCGCCTGGGAGAGCGCCAGGCCGCCCGACGTCTGGTCGGTCGAGGGCGCCGCCGGGAGCACCGCGGCGCTGATGAACGAGGTGCTGGACCGCAAGCCGCCCGACGAGCTGCGGCAGCGGGTGCTCGCCGTGCTCCGCGGCACGCCCGCGCATCGCGCGCTGCGCTCGGCGCCGTCGGTTCCGGAGATCGCGGGCGCGCTCGGCGAGGCGTCGGCGCTGGTCTACCTGCTGCCGTCGGTCGCGCTGGTGGTGCCCGCCTCGGGCGACGCGCACCCCATCCCGCTGCCGGAGGCCGACTTCAGCGGGTACGTCGCGGCGCACGAGGCCTTCCGCCAGACGCTCGACAGGAAGGCCTGGCGGGAGGCGCTCGAACAGGTGCCCGCCCGGGAGATCATGGAGCGGTTACCGGACGGGCAGCTCGTGCTGGTGCCCACCGGGGTGCTCGGCCTGGTGCCCTGGCACGCGGCCACCGAGGCGGTCGTCTCGTACGCGGCGTCGGCCCGGCAGCTGATCCAGGCGGCCGGGCGCGGCCGGGCGCCGCTGCGGGAGAGCCCGGTCCTGGTCGGCAATCCCACCCGCGACGAGCTGTTCTGGTCCCGGCGGGAGGTGGCCGAACTGCGGCGGGCGCACTACCCCGGCGCGCCCGCGTACGGGCGTTTCCCCGGCTCCGACGGAACGGCCACCGCCGAAAGGGTGCTCGGCCGGATGTCCGCGTCGATGGCGCACCTGGCCTGCCACGCCGTCTCCGCCGACCCGCCGCCCGCCTCCCACCTGAAGCTGGCGGACCGGGACCTGAGCGTCACCGAGATCCTCGCCCTGGAACGCACCGGCGGGCCGGGCGGTCTGGTCGTCCTGTCCGCCTGCGTCAGCGACCTGAGCGTCCGCGACCACGACGAGACCCTCACCCTGGCCGCCGCGTTCCTGCAGGCCGGGGCCTCGGGGGTGATCGGCTCGCGCTGGCTGGTGGCCGAGGACCCGCGCACCGCCGCGCTGATGTTCGTGCTCCACCACCAGCTCGGGAGCACCGGACCGGCGCGCGCGCTGCGGGCCGCCCAGCGCTGGATGGCCGACCCCGGCCGTGCTCCCCTGCTGCCGGACACCATCGCCCACGAGATCGAGGACCTGGGCCTCGACCTCGCCGACCCGGCCGTCTGGGCCGCCTTCACCCACCAGGGGATCTGATGCGCCCTCCCGACCTCGCCCGCTACGTGATGGAACGCCTCGACGAGATCCGCGACGCCCTCGACCCCGCGATCTGGGCACAGCTGCTCCCGCTGTTCGACCAGATCGCCGTCGAGTCCGAGGAGAACGCCGAGGCCGCCTGGTACGACCTGCTCGAACTCATCCAGCTGGGGCTGCCGCGCGGCCACGAGATCCGGCGGACCATCACCGAGGAGCTGTCCGGCGGATACCGCGGCCCGGCCGCCGACACCGAGATCGCCGCCACCCTCGACGTGCTCCGCGCGATGCTCCCCGACCTCGCGCGCATCAGCCCGCCAGAGGGGATCGAGCCCGACGATGAGATCCGCCAGGCCCGCGATCGGCTCCGCGCCACTCCTTCCCTCACCCCGGACGAGTTGCGCGCCCGGGGCGGCGACCCCGCCGCGCCCGACCTGCTCCGGCTGCCGGGCCCCGGCGGCGTCACGATCCCCGCCTTCCAGTTCGGCCCCGACGGTACGGAACTCCCGGCCGTGCGCGCCGTCAACGAGATCCTCGCCGCCGGGCGCGACCCCTGGGGCGCCGCGCACTGGTGGCTCCGGGGCAACGCCCTGCTCGGCGACATCCCCGCGTCCCTCGTCGCCGGCCGCCCCGGCGACGTCATCGAGGCCGCGCAGGCCCTTCGAGAGGAGTACTGAGGTGCCCGCGCAGGACCCCCCGGACAATCACACCATCGCCGCCCACCGCCTGCTGCTGCCCCGCGGCACCCAGCTCTGGCGGGTGCACTACCGCGAGTTCCCGGTTGAGTCCTTCGTCCCGCACCGGCCGCACCCGGGAAAGAACGGCGGCCGTTTCGACGGCGAGTCCACCGACCCGTACGACCACTGCTACCTCGCCTACGAGCAGAGCACCGCGCTGGCCGAATGCCTGCTCCGGTCGATGAAGTTCAACGACGACGGGCCCCGCGAGCTGTCGTTGTCCCAGCTGGAAGGGCGGCGGTTGTCCCTGGTCGAGACCACCCGCGAGCTGCCGCTGATCTCGCTGTCCAGCACGCCCGCGCTGGCCGCGGTGGCCCAGGACGAGTGGCTGATCCAGGCCGAGCCGCCGGAATACCCGCGGACCCGGCGGTGGGCGCACTGGATACGCGAGCACGACACCACCGCGGCCGGGCTCGACTGGATCTCCCGCCGGGACCTGCCCAAACGCAGCGTCATCCTGTTCGAGGACCGCTGCCCGGAGCCCCCGATCGCGGCCACGCCGCTCCACGTCGAGCTGGACACCCGCGAGGGGCTCGCCTGGCTGGACGTGATCATGCGGCCGTACCGCGCCGCCGTGTTACTGCGCTGAGACGGGGTCCACGCCCTCGTCGCGGAGGCGGGCCACCACCTCCGCCGTGAGGTCGCCGTCGTAGGCCAGGCGGGCGGCGCGGACCGCCGGGCTCACCTCGACGATCACCAGCCCGGCCAGGACGGCGGCCTCGGTGACGTGGCGGGCGAGCTCGCGGCGGTCCAGGTGCTCCTCCAGGGCCTTCTCCAGCGAGGGGGCCGCGCCGGCCAGCCGTACCGCGCCGTGGGCGGCCTCCTGGAAGCGGCCCGCCGCCAGATGGACGGCGAGCAAGTCGCGGATCTCCTGGGCGTCGGCCCGGCCGGGCAGCTCCACGTCCAGGGCGTCGGCCTCGGTGAGGATGGCCTCCAGCGACTCGGCCGCCTCCTGGGCGCTGTCCCTGGCCTCGGCGAGCAGGGCGGTCCTGCGGGCCACCAGCGTGAGGTGCTCGCCGACCAGCTCGTTCAGGCGGGCGTAGCCGAAGCGGAACGTGCGGGTGTCGGCCACCCCGGCGCGTACGGCGGCGAGCTGGTCGGCCACCGCCTGCGCGCCGTCGGCGTCCAGCGCCTCCCGATCGTCCCATTCGTCCAGGCGGGTCTCCACAAGGGCGAGGGCAGCAAGGCGCTCGTCCTCGGCCAGCGCGGCCGCCAGCCCGGCCCGGACGGCCTCCAGGCGGCGGGCGGCGGCCACCAGGTCCAGATGCACGGCGTCGGCGTCGGCCTGGTTGGAGACCCGGGCCAGCCGGGTGCCGAGCACGGCCAGCGTGCGCAGCACCCCCTGCCGCTCGTCCTCGGCCGTGCCGCTCACCCGGATGCCCGCCAGCGCCTCGGTACGGCGGGCCAGCGCGACCAGCCGCCCGGATAACCGTTCCCGCTCCACCGCCAGCCGGGACGCGTGCGCGGCGGCCCTGGCCCGGCGGCGGTCCTCCTCCTGCTGGCGGCGCTCCTCGATCCTGCGGCGGCGCTCGCCTTCGAACTCCCTGGCACGTTCCCCGGCCAGCGCCACATCCACGTACCTGGGATTTCCTGACATTCGGGACCCCCTCGCCGAGGCCGAACTATTAATGAGAAATCGTGATCTGGACAGCCGCAGCGGTGAACTGGTCGGCAGCCGTCCATGGGACGGATTTGTTAGAAGTGGTCGAGTAGCTCGGGGAATCGGGTCAGCCGGAGGACGCCTTGGTCGTGCGGGTCGAGTTCGGCGTGTTCCAGGACCCAAGTGTGCTCGTGGGGAATGAAGACCGCGTTCATCCCGGCCTGCCTGGCCGGGCCGATGTCGGATTTCGGGGAGTTGCCGATCATCCAGGTGGACGGGAGCGCCAGGGAGTGTTCCCGGGCGAGCCACTGATACACCTCAACCCCCTTTTCCGGAACAATATGGATATTTCCGAAATGTCGGGCAAGTTGTGAGGCGTCTAGTTTGCGTTGCTGTTCCGCGGGGTCGCCCTTGGTGAGCAGGAACAGGCGGTGGCGCCGGCCGAGCTCGGCGAGCGTGTCCGCGACGCCGGGGATCAGCTCGATCTCGCCCCGGATGAGGCGCACGGCGAGCTGCTCGATCCGCCGCTGCTCCTCGATCGTGGCCGGGCGCTCGTTCAGCTGCTCCAGGCACTCGGCCAGGCTGCGCAGGAAGACCTTGCTGCCGTAGCCGTGCACGACCGCGTTGGCCCGCTCGATGTCGTCGAGGATCGCCCTGATCTCGGGCTTGGCCAGGGTGGGATGAGCCAGCCAGTCGAAGAAGTCATCGATGACCCGCTCGAACAGGATGTTGTTCTCCCACAGGGTGTCATCCGCATCGAAGATGAGCACCTGTCCGTCCCGCCGCACATCCGCCCCCATATATCTCTGGATACCTCTAATTAAGCACTACTTGCCGGTTCGCTCACGGAGAAGCAGCAACGCGTATGCCGCGACCGTGCAGGAATCCCCGACCCGGCCGTCGTCGATCATGCGTTCCAGCTCCGCCCGGGGCACCCACGTCTGGATCATGTCCTGCTCGGACGCCTCCCGCCGGGCCGGGCCGGGGGTCAGCCCGGTGGCAAGGTAAACGTGGAAGCCCTGGTTGGTGGTTCCGTGCGCGTTGTCCAACCGGCCGATCGGCTCCAGGCTCACCGCCGTCAGCCCGGTCTCCTCGGCCAGCTCGATCCGCGCCTCCTCCTCCCGGTCCCGCGCGACGGCGGCCCCCTGCGGGAAACTCCACGAGCGGCGGCCGATCGGGTACCGGAATTCCTGGACGAGGTGGAACCCGTCACGTTCCATTGGGATGACGAGCACGAAATCCGGCTTGTCCACGTAGCCGTACAGGCCGGGCGAGCCGTCCGGCCGTTCGATCTCGTCTTCCCGCACGGTCATCCACGGGTTCGCGTACACCACTCGGGAGGAGATGGTCCGGATCATCGCGTCGGTCATGAGGCCCGATCCTACCGAGTGGTGATTGTTGCGGCGCGGAATAAGTTGGTGTGTCCCGGCGCTGTCCGGGCTGGTGCCGCCCGTTATCGGATGTGCAGGTCAATGAGGATGGTGGGTTTTAGTGCAGTTCGGAATTTTTACCGTGGGCGATGTCACGCCGGACCCGACTACGGGGCGCGCCCCGAGTGAGCACGAGCGAATCAAGGCGATGGTGACGCTCGCGCTGAAGGCCGAAGAGGTCGGGCTGGACGTGTTCGCGACCGGCGAGCACCACAACCCGCCGTTCGTGCCGTCCTCGCCGACGACCCTGCTCGGTTTCGTGGCGGCCAGGACCGAGCGGCTGATCCTGTCCACGGCGACCACCCTGATCACGACCAACGACCCGGTCAAGATCGCCGAGGATTACGCGATGTTGCAGCATCTGGCCGACGGCCGGGTCGACCTGATGCTCGGCCGGGGCAACACCGGCCCCGTCTACCCGTGGTTCGGCCAGGACATCCGCAACGGCATCCCCCTCGCGGTCGAGAACTACGCCCTCCTGCGCGAGCTGTGGCGCAACGACGTCGTCGACTGGGAAGGCCGCTTCCGTACGCCCCTGCAAGGTTTCACCTCGACCCCGCGCCCGCTCGACGGCGTGCCCCCGTTCGTCTGGCACGGCTCGATCCGCAGCCCCGAGATCGCCGAGCAGGCCGCGTACTACGGCGACGGTTTCTTCGCCAACAACATCTTCTGGCCGAAGGAACACTTCGTCCGCCTTATCAGCCTTTATCGCGAGAGGTACGCCCACTACGGCCACGGCACGCCCGAGCAGGCATATGTGGGACTGGGCGGCCAGGTCTTCATGCGGAAGAACTCCCAGGACGCGGTCCGCGAGTTCCGCCCGTACTTCGACAAGGCCCCCGTGTACGGCAACGGCCCCTCGCTGGAGGAGTTCACCGAGCAGACACCGCTCACCGTGGGCAGCCCCCAGGAGGTCATCGACAAGACCCTGACCTTCCGCGAGCACTTCGGCGACTACCAGCGGCAACTGTTCCTGATGGACCACGCGGGCCTGCCCCTCAAGACGGTCCTCGAACAACTGGACATCCTCGGCGAGGAGGTCATCCCCGTCCTCCGCCGCGAATTCGCCATCAACCGCCCCGCTGACGTCCCCGACGGCCCAACCCACGAGTCCCTCATCACCCAAGCCAATTCCGTCCCCGTCTGAGCCAATCGCGAGGAGGACCTCGTCTTCGTCCCCGTCTGAGCCGCCCCGAACAGCGGCCTCGAAGCGGCGGACGAACACCTCGGCGGCCCACCCGACCGCGATGCGGCCTCACCACCCGACCCCGATCGATCGCGATGCGACGTCACCACCCGACTGCGATTCGACGTCACCACCTGACCCCATCCTCACCACCGACCGCGACTCGACCTCACGTTCCGGCGCCGCCATCCGACGTCGTCAGTCGACCAGGAAGGACATCAATGCACGCCTACCAGCTCGCCGTCGTGACCGCCGGACTGAGCCAGCCCTCCTCGACCCGGATGCTGGGTGACCGCCTGGCGGATGCGACCCGGCTCACCCTGGCCGCCGAGCGCCCGGCCGAGGTCCGCGTGATCGAACTTCGCGAGCTGGCCGTCGACATCGCTAAGAACCTGGTCAGCGGCTTCCCCTCCCCTGCCCTCGCCGACGCCTTGGACGCGGTCACCAAGGCGGACGCCCTGATCGCGGTCACCCCGATCTTCACCGCCTCCTACAGCGGCCTCTTCAAGTCCTTCTTCGACGTGCTCGACAACACCGCCCTAACCGGCAAACCCGTCCTGATCGCCGCCACCGGCGGCAGCGCCCGCCACTCCCTGGCCCTGGAACACGCCCTCCGGCCACTCTTCAGCTACCTCCACGCGACAGTCATCCCCACCGCCGTCTACGCGGCCTCCGAGGACTGGGCCTCAACCGGTGCGTCCGCCCTTTCCACCCGCATCACCCGCGCCGCCCACGAACTCGCCGCCCTACTCCTCCACCACCCGGCCCTCACCGCCGTCCCCACCGGACCCGACGAGCCCGCGAACAGCGCCGAAGACACAAAGGACATCGAGGCCGCGAAGAGTTTCGAGGCCGCGAAGAGCTTCGAGGTCGTTCCCTTCGCCCAGCAGCTCGCAGCCATCCGCCCGGCCTAGCCGGACGACACTCAGAGATTGTCGAACGGCGCGGAGTAACGGAAAACACCCTTGATCGACGGCCGGTACTCCGTCAACGGCCGGATCTGGAAGTAATCGCCCCACGCCGGGTCGGGCGACTCAATCCCGAATCCCGTGGCCGCCCGAAACCCGTAACGACCGTAGTAGGCGGGGTTCCCGAGCAACGCCACCAGCGGTTCCCCAAGCGCGTCCGCAGCACCCAGCATCGCGTGCATCAACGCGAGCCCAACACCCTGCCGCTGATGCCCGGGCAGCACACTAAGCGGCCCAAGCCCAAGCGCAGCCGTATCCCCGACATATCCCCGCGTGCACACCACATGCCCGACAACCTCACCCGCCCCCGTCACCGCCACCATCGACAGCGCGGGCAACCACCCCGCATCGGCCCTCAACTCATCCACCAGCGGAGCCTCGACCGGCTCAGGCTCTCCCGGTTTGGCAAACGCGGCACCCACCACAGCCCGGATCACCGCCACATCCTGCGGCCCTTCACGTCGAATCAACACCGGCACAGTCTGAGCCGCCACCATCCCCGCCCGCAACGAAATAACCCCGCCGTAGACCGCCCCCAACCAGGACCTTCGTTTGCGGCACGCCGACCTTGCGGCCCGCTCCGCCGCTCGTCAGGGCGTCGAACGCCGCTGGTGACGCCGTACGAGCGCCATCAAACCACCGAAGATCACGGCCACTACCAACGCACTTAGGCCGGAGCGGATCAACGAATAGTCGGGGAAGATCGCGACGAACAGGATGAAGTAGATGACTGCGAACTGTATGACGTTGAGCCAGGGATGCCGTTGGTACCAGGCGGCGGCCCATGCGCTCCACAGGATGCTGGGGAGGAATATCGCTCCGTACGTGATCCCCGCCAAGATGCCGGGGACAGACCCGTGCTGCTGGGTAATGATCGACGATATCGCCGCGGTGCAGAGCAGGCTTACGATGCCGAGGATCAGCGGCTGGCCCCATTCAGGCACGCGACTATCGGGGTTGGCGCGTTGATCTGTTGGTGTCATCTGGAGCTCCTTCCAGGTTGGTATACCTGAAAGGCGTTCCACCCCGTTCTATTTGAGCTACCGCCTCTCGACTCCCGCGCCCAGCGGGGGAAGCTCACACCTCACCCTCCCCCCCGATGGCTTATCTCATATGGGCGGGAGAACCACCGTGCCGTGGCTGCCGTTTCATCCGGCAACCGCAGCGCTGACGGGGTCGGGCGGAGCCCGAGAGAAATCAAAGGGAGGGTGGGTGGGAGTGTCACCGCCACCAATCGACACCAGCCCGAAGGGTTCCCAAGGATGACGCCCGCAACCGACCGGTTCGGCTGACTGGCTGCGTCGAGATGTCCATGGAGATGCGCGTGCCGCGCTCGCGGGAGCCTGTTTCCGATCTGGGAAAGATCGTTGCCGCTGGCGGCAGTTCCTGAAGATCGGAGATGTGGTTGTAGATCATGCCGATGCGGACGCCGAGCAGTTGGTGATCGAGGTGATGGTGTGCCCGATGACGGAGCCACATTCCCGCGAACCGACAACTCGCCGAGGAACCTAACCTCACCGGGCCCATGGCCCTGATAGGCTGATCGTCACTGTTTGAGCCTTCTCGGCCGGAGTCACTCCGCATGGGGAGGCTTTTTTCATGCCCGGATCCGGCGAGACCCGATGATCGCGGCGCTCGCACACCTCTCCGGCAGACTCCAAGCAAGGACATGAACCTGATCATGACCACACAGACGAACCCCGCCGCGGCGGCGGGCACCTGGGACCTCGGTAACCTGACCGTCAACCGGATCGGGTTCGGAGCGATGCGCCTGACGGGCAGCGTCGCCTTCGGCCCCGGCATCCCGGGCGACCGCGATCGTTCGATCGGCGTGCTGCGGCACGCGATCGAGCTCGGGGTCAACCACATCGACACCGCCGCGTTCTACTTCTCGCCGCATCTGTCGGCCAATGAGCTGATCAACCGGGCGTTGGCCCCCTATCCGGACGACCTCGTCATCGCCACGAAGGTGTGGCCGGCACGTGACCCGTCGGGTGCATGGTGGTGGGCCACGCCAGCGCAGTTGCGCGGCCAGGTCGAGGAGAATTTGCGCCAGCTCGGGCGTGACCACCTCGACGTGGTGAACCTGCGCATCCCCCCAAGCCGGAAGACCGGCTCGATCGCCGATCATTTCGGCGCCCTGGCCGAGCTTCGCGACGCGGGGCACATTCGCCACCTGGGAGTGTCCAACGTCACGCCAGAGCAGCTGGCCGAGGCCCAGACCATCGCGCCGGTGGTGTGCGTGCAGAACTCCTTCGGCATCGGCGCGTCGGCCGGCGAGCAGGAGCTCCTCCGCAGCTGCGGCGAGCAGGGTATCGCCTTCGTGCCGTTCTTCGCGATCGCAGGCGCCGGGCGCGAGGCAGGGGCGACGGACACGGAGCACAAGGACGTGCTCGCCATCGCCCGCGCGCACGGCGCGACGCCCGCGCAGATCCGGCTGGCCTGGACGCTGCGGCGAGGACCGCACGTGCTGGCCATTCCGGGCACCGGGAATCCGCACCACCTCGCCGAGAACGTGGCTGCCGGAACGCTGCGGCTGTCCGAGGACGAGATGACCCGACTCCAGTCCCTCGGCTGACCCCGGAAATCACACCCACCGCTGTACGCGATCACGTGCTCATCATCGAAGATCGCACCGGTCTTGGCCGCGTCGTGGAAGAACCGCACCTCGTCCTACATCACGGTCCTTGGCGTGCTATTTCGCTATTTCGACGGTTGCGGTGAGCGCGATCAGCAGGAGTGCGATCAAGGGAATTGGTACGGGTGTCAGCGGGGTGGCAAGGACGAGGGCGGCTGTGATGGGGAAGGTGAGGTTGGTTCGGCGGGAGACCTGGTGGGGGCGGATGTGGACGAACCATACGCTGAGCAGGAAGATCGCGACTGGCACGGCGGTGGAGGCGCCGGCGGCGAAGGCGTTGATGTGTGCGATGTGTGTTTCGTAGTCGATCGAGACGGCCAGTCCGGCCCCTACGCCGGCGGCCGACGAGAAGATCAGGTAGTGGCCGTAGCCCCACGGGAACGAGGTCCGGTTGGAGGTGAGCAGTGGATGCGCCTCCCAGGCGAAATACAACCACCACATTCCAAACACGATTACTACCCCACTCAGCGCCACCGACAGCAGCGCCGCCGTGGCCAATCCCCGATCGAGCCCTGTCTGAATGGCCAGCGTGGCCGCCAGCACCGACTCGCCCAGCACGATCAGCGTGAACAGCCCGTATCGCTCGGCGATGTGCCGCGGATGCCAGGTCGTCTGCTGGTGCCGCTCCGCCCACAACGGCACCACCATCTCCGCCCCCGCCAGCGCCACGAACACGACCAGCCCCAGCACCCCGTCCAGGTCGACCACCTGGGCGACCCCCAGCCGCGCCAGCCACCCCACCTGCACGACCCCGATCCCGATCGCATACCGGAGCGCGCACGCCCGCCTCGCCGCGTCCTCTTTCGCGGCCCGCGACCACAGCGCCACCATGGACAGCCGCATCACCGCGTACCCCAGGGTGATCAGCCCGAAGTCCTTGTCCTCGAACGCCCGCGGCACCCCCGCCGCGAGAATCAGCACCCCCACGATCTGCACCATCACCAGCACCCGATAGGGCACGTCATCGGTGTCGTACGCAGACGCGAACCAGGTGAAGTTCATCCAGGCCCACCAGATGGCGAAGAACACCATCAGATACCCGATGAGCCCCGCCCCCGCATGCCCCTCCGCCAGCGCATGATGCAAACTGGCCGCCGCCTGCGCCACCCCCACCACGAAACAAAGATCGAACAACAACTCCAGCGGCGTAGCCGCCCGATGCCCCTCCCGGCTCCGCCCCACCATGACCTGCCGAAACCCCGGTCCACCCATAACCACCCCAAAGGTCCAAAAGAAGAGACGCGCCACATGGTATTGCCCGAAAGGCGCCCCTCACCCCGGAGAAGCCCGTGCGACTGTCTGGCACCGTCAGTCAGCCGAACCGGTCGGTCACGGCGTCATCTTCGGCAACCCTTCGGGCTGGTGTCGATCGGTAGCGGTGACACTCCCACCCACCCATCCCTTCGTTTCCCTCGGGCTCCGCCCGACCCCGTCATCCCCGTGGTCACTCGAATGAAGCGCCGAGGAAGGCAAGTTGGCCGTGCCATCCAGACGGCTTGCCGATGGCGACAAGGTCATCGGCGTCGCCGTCTGGGCAGGCACGGCACTGCGGCGGTCCGCGCGCTCGTAGTTGGCAGGTCAGATGTTGGCAGGTCAGATGAAGGTGGTGACAAGGGTGGCGAACTGTTCTGGGGTCATGATTTGGATGCCGAGTTGTTCGGCTTTGGCTTTCTTGGAGCCTGCCTTTTCGCCGGCTACCAGCAGGGAGGTCTTGGCGGAGACGCTGCTGGAGGACTTGCCGCCGGCGCGTTCGATCAGTTCGTTCATTTCGTTGCGGGAGAGGGCTTCGAGAGGGCCGGCCATGGCGCCGGTGACCACTACGGACATTCCGGTGAGTGGGAGTTCGGGGGTTCCGGGAGTGGTCTCGGTGGGCGTTCCGGGAGTGGGTTCAGCGGGGGTTTCGGTGGGGGGTGTTGCGCCGGGTTCGGTCATGGAGACGCCGGCGGCGATCAGTTTGTCGATCAGGGGGGCGAGTTCGGCTAGTTCCTCTACCAGGAGGGTGGCCTTCTCGGGGCCGATGCCGTCTACTGCCTGGACTCCGGCTACGTCGGCGGATCTGATCGCGTCCATGGTGGCGAAGTGCCGGGCGATTCGGCGGGACATGGAGCGGCCGGTGCCGCGGACGCCGAGGGCGCAGAAGACCTTGTTGAGGGGTTTGGTCTTGGCGCGTTCGATGGCGGCGAGGAGGTTGTCGGTGCTTGTCTCGGCCATGCGGTCCAGGCCGAGGATCTGCTCGCGGGTGAGGGTGAACAGGTCGGCGAAGTCGGCGATGAGGCCGGCGTCGACCATCTGCACGATCCTGGTCTCGCCAAGACCTTCGATGTCGAGCTGATCCCGGCCCACCGCGTAGCTGATCGAGGCGACCGCGTGGCAGGCCCGGCCGCGCGCGCAGCGCCAGCGTTCCTGGGAGGCGTCGATCTCGCCGCCGCAGCGCGGGCAGCCGGCCGGGAACTCGATCGGCTGCTCTGCCCCGGTGCGCAGGTGCACGACCGGCGCCTCGATCCGGGGAATCACGTCACCGGCCTTGTAGACGGTGACCGAATCGCCCAGCATCAGGCCACGGCGGGTGATGTCCGCGGGATTGTGCAGCGTGGCGTAGGTGACCAGGCTGCCGTCCAGGCGGACCGGTTCGAGCACCGCGCGCGGCGCGATGATCCCGGTCCGGCCTACGTTCCACTCCACCCCGACCAGCTTGGTGATCTTCTCGGTGGCGGGCAGCTTGTAGGCGATCGCCCATCGGGGCGCGCGCGAGCTGAACCCGGCCTGCTCCTGGTCGGCGGCCAGATCGCTCTTGATCACGATCCCGTCGATCCCGAACTCCAGCTCCGCCCGCAGCGCCGCGATGCGCTCGATCCTGGCCTGGATCTCCTCCAGCGTGGCGGCCACGATCCCGGCCACCGGAGTCTCCTCCGTGGTCCGCACACCCAGCTCCGCCACCCGCGCCATCAGCTCGCTGTGGGCCAGCTCGCGCATGCCGGTGGATTCGCCGTCCAGGGACAGCGCACCGTACCCAAAGAATGTCATTTCGCATTTGTAGGTGCGTTCTCTGGCGCGCAGGGTTCCGGCGGCGGCGCTGCGCGCGTTGGCGAACGGCACGCCGTCGTGCGCGACGCGGGCCTCGTTCGCCGTCTCGAACTGGGCGGTGGTCATCAGGACCTCGCCCCTGATCTCCACGGTCACCGGCTCGGTCAGCGTCGCGGGCAGGCCGAGCACGGTGCCGATGGCATGCGAGACGTCCTCCCCGGCCACTCCGTCGCCCCGGGTGACCAGCTGGACCAGCCGCCCGCCCCGATACCGCGCCGACACGGCGAGCCCGTCCAGCTTGGGCTCCACGCTCCACCGCTCGACCGGCCGCCCCAGCCGCCGCTCCAGGCCCGCCGCCCACGTGGCCAGATCCCCGGCCGAGAACACGTTGTCCAGGCTCAGCATCGGCACCGTGTGCGGCACATCCCCGACGACCGCTCCCCCGGCCACCTTGCCAGTGGGCGATTCGGCCAGCACCTGCTCGGGATGAGCGGCCTCGTACGCCTCGATCCCCCGGACCAACCGGTCATAGGTGTCATCGTCGAGACCCGAGTCACCGTCGGCGTAGTAGGCCGCGGCGGCGGCCACGGCAGTGCGCACGGCCTCCGTGTAAGCGGCCTGGTCAGCGAGCGGCGTGGCGTGCGGCAGAAGCTCGGCGACCCCGCCGGGCTGGGCTTCAGTCATACCCCCATCGTGCCCCGCGCCACCGACAGAAACGCCCGGCCGGGAAGCCCCGGCCGGGCGCCTGTTCGGATCAGATGGATCAGGGAAGCGTGGCCCCTCCCGGCTGAACCACCCCGTTCACCGTCAGCTGGTACGGCGCGTACTGCTGGACCTGCTCGGTCGGCTCGTCATAGGCCACGATGGCCACGACCTTCTTGAACGGAACCGCCAGCAGCAGCTCCAGCCGGTTCAGCGAGAAGCTGGTCTTGTTGTTGAACTCGACCTGCAACGCGATCTTGTTCGCCTCGTCGAGCCCGACTAGGCGCACGTTCCAGTTCTTCACCGTCACCGGCTTGATCTCGGTCGGCGAGTCGAACGGGTCCAGGCTGGACCCGTCGCTGACCGCCGTCGCGCCGACGGCGATGTCGTCGACCAGGAACCCGCCCTCGTTGACGCCGCCGTCGCTGACGTACTGGAAGCCGAGCAGGATCTGCTGGCCCGCGTACGCCGACAGGTCGAAGGTGTGCGGCTCGAAGCCGGTCGTGGTGCCGTTCAGCGCCGGGCCGAGCGGTCCGTCGATGGTGCGGTCGCTGGACAGCGCCGTGTAGGTGGCCCCGCCGTCGGTGGAGACCACCACGTAGGCGTAGTCGAAGCCGAACTCGGCGCCGTACTTGCCCAGGAAGCGCAGCGTCGGGTCGGCTGCCGGCACGGTGACGCGGGCGACCGCGGTGGCGTTGAGGTTGTTCTCGTTGCCGGACCAGAGCACCGGGTTGCCCGGCCTGTCGGGATCGTTGTTCACGATCGTCCAGGTCAGCGGGGCCGTCGGCAGCGTCTTGGCGCCCTTGAAGCTGAGCGACCTCAGCTCGCTGCCCTTGAGCACGGTGCCGTTGGCCTTCTGCAGCGCCACGAAGTCCGCGCCGTTGGGGCCAGCGCCGGGGTTGTCGTTGACGTTGGGGTTGGCGAAGTTGACGGTCGAGCGCAGGCTCTTGGTGGTCACCCTGCTCTTCGGCACGCCCAGCATGACGCCGTTGCGGGACTCTCCGACGATCTTGTCCACCAGGGTCATGGTCTGGTGGTCGTGGAGCACCTTGTACATGTCGGCGACGCCCTCGGCCTCAAGCGCCGCGTCCAGGCTCGCCAGGCCCTGAAGTTCGCCGTCGTTGTGCAGCCTGGTCAGGAAGTCCGTGCCGTACCTGTCGTACAGGAAGAGCATCAAAGAGTAGGCGTGGCCGTAGTCGGCGAGGACCTCGCTCGGATTGCCCTCGCCCCACAGGTTGAGCGAGTTCTCCGGGCCGCCGCAGTCGCGCGGGTTGGGGTTGAACTCGGTCTGCACCGAGCCGAAGCCCTGGTAGCAGTAGATGTGGCTGTCGGCTCCGCGGTCGAACACGGTGCGGGTCGCGTCCACGTAGCCGGTCAGGGTCTGGGCGAAGTCCGACAGGCCCTCGTTGATCCAGGTGCCCTCGATCGGGTCGGTGTAGTACTGCAGCAGGTGCTGCCACTCGTGCGCGAACGTGCCCTCGTACGCCTGCGGGCGGGCCGGGCGGCTGGTGCACAGGTCCGCGGTCGGCTCGTCCGGCGGGTTCGCGCCGGTGCGGTGCGCCCAGTCGAAGGCGTCCACGGTCATCACGTTGCGGTCCATCCACTCGTTGAACACCGAGGAGAAGAAGCCCGCGATGTACGTCGGAGCGGCGGGGAAGTCGAAGAAGTTGTCGTCCTTGACGTTGTCGATGAGCGCGACCGTGTTGTCGCCCTCACCGGAGAAGTCGCCGGAGATCAGCGCGTTCGAGCCGTCCCGGTCGGGCGGCGTGCTGAAGGCCGCCGTCTCCTTCGAGTACATGTTGGTGTCGAACTCGTGGACGAAGGACGCCACCTGCGCGTCGGTGATCGTCGTGGTGTTCGGGATCTGCGCGCGGCAGTCCCCGGCCGGGAACGCCAGGTCGTTGGCGACCCAGACCTCGATCTTGTCGCCGACGCCGCGCAGCGTGTAGTCCTTGCGGTAGGCGCTGCCCGCGACGTCGTTGAGGGCGATCAGGCTGCGGACCGTGCCGACCGGCGGAGTCACGCCCGCCACGGCGGTGCGCGCCTTGGCCGAGGAGGCCTGGTAGCGGGACGGGGTGTCGACCACCTTGCCGTCCAGCTTGGTGATCTTGGCGTCGAGTTCGCGCATGTCGCTCGGCGCCGGTGGCGGCGCGGCGGTCTGGGCGGCGCCGGCCTGTGCCGGGAGGAGGGACAGGAAGGGCAGGACAAGCGCCGTGGCTGCTAACCCGACTAATCGGTTGCGGGCCATGGATCCCCCTTGGGTGCTCGGATAGCTCGTGGGTGGTTCGCCGCGCATGACAGATGCGCTGACATAGACGTGACTACCTGTCATACCGACCAGGCACAAGTGGCTTTATCTGCCAAGAAACCTAAATAATTTCGGGGTTTCTCGGCATTACAAAGTGTTTTGTCCGTCAGTGTCGCAATCTGTCAAGGAAAACACGGGAATGGGCGCGCGGACCCGTCCCGACCTAACGGGTCCGCGCGCCCCTGAGGGGGTTAGCTCCGCGTGCTCTGCGGCGGGCCGAGGTAGCTGGTGAGCACCCCGCCGGTGTCCACCACGAGCTTCTGCACGACCACCGTCGGGTCCACCATCCAGAATTTGAGCGTGTGCGCGCCCGGTTGCGCGATGGTGTGCGTGGTGACCGTCCGGTTGACGTTGTCGGAGGTGTTCCGCTCCCACTGGCGGTTCATCAGGGTGTCGTTCGAGCCCGTGGCGGCGATGACGTCCACCACCTGCGGGACGCCGTCGTCGATCGAGACGGCGTACTTGAGGCCCTCGGTGGGCAGCACGTTGTTACGCGGCGACAGGTAGGCCGTGACCTTGACCGGACCGCTGCTGAACAGGTGCATCTTGTATTCCAGCCGCGGGCTGTTCCCGCCCGGCGTCTGCCGCGCCGCCGTTACCGGAACCGGCGTCAGGCCGGATCCGGTACGGCCGATGCCCGGAATGCGCCGCCACGACACCCCGCCGGAGGAGACCGCCTTGGCGTACTGGTCCGCCTCGATCGACACGTACCCGTTCGCCTCGACGAACCCCTTGACCTGCGACACGTTCGGCTTCTGCACGACCGCCTGAACGACCACCCTGGACCCGCCGGGCCCGATCACCGTGATCGGGACGTTGGTGGTGCCCTTGGGCGCCTTCGACCAGTCCACCCGCAGCGTGCTGCGGACCTGCTTGTCCAGCCTGCCCCGGCTGGGCTCGGCCTTCAGCCAGGAGACCGACGGCTTGATCTGGTAGTCGAACGCCGTGGTGCCCCGGTTGAACACCTCGAGGTACTGCTCCGGCTGGCTCTGGTACGGACTGAACGCGGGTAGCACCGCCGGAGTCGTCGCGTTCGGCCACCAGGCGTTCGAGCCGTCCACGGCCACGCCCATCTCGGCGGCGGCGGGCAGCTGGATGCGCTTGACCGCGGGGAAGATCTCGTCGGGCAGCGCGACGTTGTTGAGCTCGGGCTGCTGCCAGGGGGCGTTCGGGCCGTAGCGGGCGATGTCGCCGTACCCGATCTTGGGCTGGAGCTGCCAGTTCTTCCACTTCCCGCCTGCCAGCCCGGTGTTGTAGTGCTGGTTGAGCGCCTGGTCGTCGGCGAACCTGGCCTCGGCGAGCGCGGCGAGGTCGTTGGTGGCGGCCCGGCCCTGCGCCGCGTAGCGGAGGTTGTTGAATTCGGCCAGGCGCAGCGCGTACAGGTTGGCGGTGGCCTTGACCTGGTAGAGCACGAGCTGGAAGTAGGCGTCCTGGGCGGCGCCGCCGAGCTGGCGGCCGATCTTCTCGGCCTGGGCGGACAGGGCGGCCCACTCGGCGGCCACGCGTTCCAGCTCGCGGTAGTTGGTCAGGCTGTAGGGGCTGGCCTGGTCGTCGTAGAGCACCGCGCTGGAGTCGGTGGACAGGTCCTTGGCCGGGTCCAGGCTGATCAGCCGGTTGAGCAGTTCCGGCTTGCGGCGGGACTGCAGGGCGGCGTAGGCGTGCAGGACGCCGGCGATGGCCTCGGCCTTGCTGGCGCCGAAGTTCTGGGCCGCGTACTGCTTCTCCCATTCGGGCAGTTTCTCCAGCGGCCACTTGTCCGGGTTCCAGGCGTAGTCGAGGAAGAACTGGAGCGGGAGTTCCTCGTTCTTCATGTCGCCGACGTTGACCACCCAGAGCCGGTCCACGCCGTACTCGTAGGAGAGATTGAGCTGCTCCCAGATGTTGGGCAGCTGGTTGGTGTCCACCCACTTGTAGTTGCGGCCGCCGCCGACGTAGTCGTAGTGGTAGTAGAGGCCGTAGCCGCCGGCGCGCGGCGGCATGCTCTGGTCGGGCAGCTTGCGCATGTTGCCCCAGTTGTCGTCGGTGAAGACGACGGTCACGTCGTCGGGCACGCGCAAGCCGCGGTCCCAGTACCGCTGGACCTCCTTGTAGAGGGTCCACACCTGCGGGATCGTCGTGACGTCCTGGCCGGACTCCTGCGCGAGGATCTCGCGCTCGCTCTCGATGATGCTCCGCATCAGCTCGATGCCGTCGCCGTCGGGCAGGCTCACGTCGCCGTTGCCGCGCATGCCGAGCGTGACGACGCCCTCGAAGTCCTCCCCCTTCATCCGGCGGATGCCGTCCCGCCAGTACGCCTTGATCGCGTCGGGGTTACGCCGGAAGCTCCACTCGCCGGTCCCCCCGTAGGGGTCGCGGCCCGGCGTCACGATGTTCCCGGCCGAGTCGCGTACGGCGGCCACCGCGTGCCGGTTCCACTCCTCGATGCCGCGCATCATCGGCGCCTCGTGCGAGGTGCCCATCACCACCCCGTACGCCTTGGCGGTCGCGTGGTTCTGCGGATCGTCCTCGGCGAACGCGCGCCCCCACACGGCGGGCCACAGATAGTTGGCCTTCAGCCGCAACATGGTCTCGAAGACCTTCGCGAACAGGTGCCGGTTGAACCCGCCCTCGAAGCCGGGCGCGAGACCCGGACCGAAGAACTCCGGCCCCCAGGTGCCGAGCGCCGGGTTCTCGTCGTTGATGAAGAAGCCCCGGTACTTCACGGCGGGAGTGCCCTGCGTGTGCCGCCCCGGCTCGACGTACAGCGAGCTCCGGTGCCGGATGGGCACGTCGTCCCACCAGTACCAGGGCGAGACGCCGATCTCCTTGGACACGTCGTACACGCCGAAGATCGTGCCGCGCTGGTCGCTGCCCGCGATCACGAACGCGCTCCGCACGCCCGGCAGCGGGTCGCGCACGACCTGCTCGATGGTGGTCTCCCACTTGCCCGCGATGCTGGAGACGTCCAGTTTCCCGGCCGCGACCAGGCCGTCCACGAGCGGGCTGTGCCCGAGCGTGCCGACGATCACCACCTCACCCTGGGCCTGGCCGGACACGGCGGGGCGGACGCCTGTCACCTTCTGGATGTCGGACTGCAGGTCGCCGACCGCCCGGACCACGCCGGGATAGTCGTCGGCGCTGACCACCAGCGGAGCGGCCCGGCCCCCGGCGACCAGGGGAAATCGCCCGTTCCCCGGACTGCTGACGATGTAGGAACCGTTCTGGGCGCCCGCCTCGGCGGGCACGGCCGTGACGCCGGCCGCGATCACCACCCCAGCGGCTAACAGGATTCTGGACACGACCGAACCTGCGGAGAGCCTTGCCATGACGCGACCTCCGGGTGCGAGTTCTCCGAAAGTTTCCTTATCCCTACGAAACTTTCACCATCGACGCAACCCGGGATGTTAGACCGGACGACTGACCTGGTCAACCACGGATGACAAGTACGCAGGGCCATCCCATGTACGTTTCACCGGGAACGTTCGAACACGATTCGGCGTAACCGGTCCGCCGAGGGGCGGTCGAGGACGCGAACCCCGTGCGCGGGCGGCAGCGCGCCGGACCTGGCCCGGGCCAGCAGCACCCGCCAGCGGCGGCGGTGCCGGGTGAAGGTCACCTCCGGCACGACCCGGCCACGCGCGATCTGCCCGGCCATGGCCGTCTCGTCCGGCACATCCAGCATGATCACGTGGAGCTGGCGGCCGGTGAGGCGGGCCAGCAGGGCGAAGCCGTACAGCAGGTGCGGCCAGGCGGCGCGGGAGTGGGCGACCACGGGCCGCCCGTTCGGGAGGCTGCGGATGATCCGCCACGTGTGAGCGAGATGCACGACCAGGCTGCGGCCCCGGCGGGGCAGGCGCGCGAGCAGGCGGGCCCAGCGGGCCCGGGCCTGGCGGGAGTCGATCACCAGGGTGCCGTCGCGCAGGACGGGGCGGGTCTCGTCGCCGCGCAAGCCGTACAGCTGGTCGAGCAGGGTGCTCTTGCCCGCGCCGGGCAGGCCGGTGAGCAGAACGAGAGCCCGCGCCGGGAACACGATCTCCAGCGCGGTGGTCCTGGGCATCAGGCCCGCACTCGAGAAGGCATGCAGCACACGATAACGGCATCCGGGCGATGACAGGGATCCTCACTCGACAACGGCGTCCGCCCCGACGGCACCCTGATCACCGGCAACGACCCGCACGACACGAGCGTGGAGGTGGGCGCGGCCTACATCGCCGACTGGCTCGGCCACCTGACCGGCAAGTACGGCACCGCCGCCTAGGGCGGGGTGAAGTTCTACAACCTGGACAACGAGCCGGACATCTGGCACAGCACCCACCGGCGCCGAGCTGACCAGCGCCGTCGACGTCACCGGCCGCTTCGCCCCGGCCGCGCCCGGGCGCGGACGCGTACCTGGGGGTCGGCTTCACCGCGAACGCCGGATCGCTCAATCCCGGCAGATCCACCGGGGGTATCGAACTGTGCCTGACCAGGAACCATGGCACGTTCATCGAGACCGGCGACCACAGCTGGGCGGCTCCGACCTCAGGTTACGTGGCCAATCCCAAGGTCACCGTGTATGTGGACGGCGTGCGGGTAGCAGGCGTCGAACCGTGAGCCGGCCGGGCGCGGCAGCCCCCCTGCCGCCGCGCCCGGCGCGCTTGAGAGACTTTCGACCATGAGTTTTCTGCTGGCCCTCAGCGACCTGCACATCGGGTATCCGGAGAACCGCGAGATCGTCGAGCGGATCCGGCCCCGGACGACGTCGGACTGGCTGCTGGTGCCGGGAGACATCTCGGAGAAGGCCGCCGACATCGAATGGGCGCTGGGCCTGCTGGCGTCCCGGTTCGAGAAGGTGGTGTGGGCGCCGGGCAACCACGACCTGTGGACCCATCCCTCCGACCCGGACCAGATCCGCGGCGTGGAGCGGTACGAGCGGCTGGTGAAGTCGTGCCGGGAGCTCGGGGTGGTGACGCCGGAGGATCCGTACCCGATCTGGATCGGGCCGGAGGGCCCGGTCACGGTGGCGCCGCTGCTGCTGCTCTACGACTACACCTACCGGATGCCGGGCGTCACCACGAAGGCGGAGGCGCTGCGGCGCGCCCACGCGGCCGGGGTCGTCTGCACCGACGAGATGCTGCTCCACCCCGACCCCTACCCGAGCATCGACGCCTGGTGCCAGGCCCGCCTGGACGAGACCGAGCGCCGCCTCGGCGAGCTCCCGCCCGGCACCGCGACCATTCTGGTCAACCACTATCCGCTGGTCAGGGATCCGACGTTCGTGCTGCGCTACCCGGAGTTCGCGATCTGGTGCGGCACCGAGCGCACCGCCGACTGGCACCTGCGCTTCAACGCCCGCACGGTGGTCTACGGCCACCTGCACATCCCCCGCACCACCTGGTACGACGGCGTGCGCTTCGAGGAGGTCTCGCTCGGCTACCCGCGCGAGTGGGGACCGCGCGCCGCCCCGCCCGGGGTCCTGCGGCAGATCCTGCCTAGCCCAGCGTGATCGCGGTCACCACCAAGCCCGACTCGCGCAGCCAGCGCCCGTCGAAGCCGGTGAGCCCGCGCGGCCCGGGGACCAGCAGGCGGGCGGCGAAGGTGCCCGCCGGGTCGAGGGTGATCTCCGCCTCCTCGAAGCCCAGCCAGCGGCGGGCCAGCGGGAACCACGCCTTGTAGACCGACTCCTTGGCGCTGAACAGCAGCCGGTCCCAGTGGACCGAGTCGTCCAGGTCGCCGAGCGCCTGCCGCTCGCCGGGCAGCGCGATCGTGTCCAGCACGCCCTCCGGCAGCGGCGCGTCCGGCTCGGCGTCGATGCCGATCGTGACCGCTTCGAGAGAGAGCGCGGCGGCGCGGTAGCCGTCGCAGTGCGTCATCGTGCCCACCACGCCCGGCGGCCAGCCCGGCGCGCCGCGCTCGCCCGGCACGATCGGCGCGGGCGGGATCCCCAGCCTGGCCATGGCCTGCCGCGCGCAGTGCCGTGCCGTGGTGAACTCCCGCCGCCGCTTGTCCACCGCCTTCGCGATGTACCGCTCCTCCTCGGGGAACAGCGTGGCCTCCACCGGATCGGCGAACGCCTCGGCGCTCTCCACCCACGGCGGCAGGATCTTCTCGATCAACGAACCCTCCAGGCTCTACAGGGACAGTCCCAGCAGCCCGGTCCGCACGCCCACCGACACGTCCAGGCCGTTACCCCCGAGAATCGGCAGCTCGACGGAGGCCTCGACCTCCAGGATAGGCGCGCCGGCCGGCTCGGAGGCGGGGGGCGGCGGCTGCTGCGACTCGCCGTCCGGAACGGTCGCGGGGTCGTCCTCGGGCTCGGCGCTCGCGGCCGGAGCCTGCGATTCCGAGATCCTGGGCTCCTTCGCCTTCGGCGTGGGCGTCGGGCTCTTCCGCGGCGTGGCGATGCGCGGGGAGCCGGTCTCCTCGGCGATCACCACCGGTTTGTGGCGCACCGGGAGCGGCTCGCTGTTCTCGACCGGCTGGACGACCACCAGGCTGGGCGTCGGGAGCAGCGTCACCGCCGGACGGGCCGGGGGCTCGGCGGCCTGGTGCGACTGCCGGGACGGCCGGTCCCCGGCGGAGACGGCCACCACGACGACCGCGGCGGCGGCGAGGGCCACCAGGGTGGCGACCTTGACGCGGCTGGGCCGGGGTGCCGCCGGAGGACTCACCGGCTCCTCGGGGACGGCGGAGGCGTGGGAGGAGGCGAGGGCGGCCAGGGCGACCCGGCCCGGCCGCTCCCAGTCGGGGCCGAGCGCGGCCACCGCCACCGCCTCCACCTCGGCGGCGAAGACCGCGGCCGAGGACGGCCGGTGCTGCGGGGCCTTGGACAGGCCGCGTTCGACCAGCCGCCGCAGCCCTTCCGGCACCTGCTCGACCGGCGGCGGCACGGTCCGGTGCAGCCAGCCCAGCCGCGCCGCCGCGGCCGCGTCGAACGGCGGCCCGCCGGTGAGGCATTCGAAGAACACGGCGGTCGCCGCGTAGATGTCGCTCGCGGGGCTGGCGGGAGCGCCCCGCCACAGTTCCGGGGCTTTGTACGCGGGCGTCTCGGCCGGGTCGGCGGTGAGCCGGATCCCCCCAGCCGGGGTGACGATCACGTTCTCGGGCGCCAGGTCCGGATATACGGCCCCGTCCCGATGGGCGGCCGCCTGCGCGACCAGCGTGCCTTTCAGCACCAGCAGCGCGGCCGCGAATCCTGTCCCGCCCTCTTCCCTGATCAGCAGGCGTAAGTCGACCCCATCGCCCACGTCCGCGCCCTCTCCGTCCACCTGCTCGACATTTCCGTGCCAGGATCCGTCCGGGTCCGCCATCGCGGCCTCCCAGGATTTAATGAGAAAGTTGTGATCTTGGACAGCCGCAGCGGTGAGTCGCCTCGCGGCGGCTCGGCGGCTGATCATGGGACAGGTTTCTCGTTAACACGGGGTCAGATCACCTCATCTACGGACGTTAGCCACCTACTCTTCCACTGTCGAGAGCGCCTCTCGACAGATAGGGTCCCGCAATTCACGATGAAATCGCCGGACGACAAGGGGGAGGTCCCGTGGCGCGGAGATCCTGGGGCGATATCACCTTCGTCGGATTTCTCGTCTTAGTTCTGGCGGGCGTGACCGCGCTGCTGGTCCGTCCGCCCTCGGTCACATCACCGCCGCGCCCGCTGGCCGCGCCGTCGTTCCCGGCTCAGCTGGCCGCCTTCCCGTCCGTACGGGAGGTCTGGCCGGAGGCCGTGGCCAAGATCCCGGCCTGGTCGTACCGGGACTGGGCGCTGCGCCCGCTGGCCCGGATGGACGCGAGCCGGGTGCTCATGGAGGAGGTCGGCGACCCGGGCGAGGATTCCACGCTCATCGCCTTCAACCTCCAGATGGGCCTGGGCGTGCCGATGGGCACGATCCCGAACCGGCGGGGCCGCGAGGAGCACGAGATCACCTCGGCCGTCGCCGCGGACGGCGCGGTCGCCTGGTACCGCACGGTCGAGCAGAAGTCGGCCACGGTCGGCGAGCTCTGGACGATGCCCGCCGACGGCGGCAAGGCGCTGCTGCTCGCCACCATCCCCGGCGTCACGGTCGGCCGCGACCCCAAGCTGGCCATCAACGGCGAGGACCTGTTCTGGACCTTCCCGGCGGGCGGCCTCGACCGCATCCCGCTCAAGGGCGGCGAGGTCCAGCGGATCCAGAACACCGAGGGCATGCGGGTGAAGGACTGGCCGTGGATCGGCGACAACCGCCGCCTGCTCAACCTCGCCACCGGCGAGCGCATCACCGTCCGCGCCCCCGCCGACGCCGACATCACCTGCGGCCCCCGCTGGTGCGTCGGCACCCAGATCGTCTCCACCACCACGGTGCGCGTCTTCGTGCAGCGCCCCGACGGCTCCCGCCGCGCCATGCTCCCGCCCTGGGTGGTCTTCCCGTTCGGCCTGCTCGGCCAGCGCTACCTGCTCCTGCAGACCGTCCCCCCGCGCGGCTCCCCCGCCGGCGACAAGGCCCCCAGCTCGATCGTCTACGACCTGGACACCGGCATCACCGCCACCCTGATGACCTTGTACGGCACCGAGCCCGTCCTCGGCGCCGGCGGCGTCAACCCCGGCGTCGCCGACCCCCTCGTCTACTGGGCCACTTCCGACAAGGCCACCGCCACCCCCAAAAGCGAATCCAAACGCAACCTGGTCCGCTCCGCGGCCACCTTCGCGATGACCCACCAGGGCGTCGACGCCCTCTTCGCCGTCCCCGAGAAGTACTGGCTCCTAGACACCACAGCCCTGACCGGCTGACCGGAAGCCAATAATAAGTCTGCCTATTATAGGTATGTTTATTATTGGCCGCCCGAAGACGCGCGGCCCGCCGGAGCAGGCCGCGCGCCGCGTTGTGGAGTTAGCCGCGTGTGGGGTCAGGGGAACATGCGGACGGCGTCGCAGCCGAAGAAGCGGTAGGTCTCTCCCTGGCGTGGTGCGTAGGAGCCCGCGAGGCAGGCTTCGGTGGCGTTGGCGGGCAGGTCGGTGTCGTGGGCGGTGAAGGTCATCAGCATGTCGAGGTCGAGGTCGATGACGATCTCGAGGGGGCCGCGTTCGATGCTGAGGGTCTTGACGCCGATGTTGTGGATGGGGGGAGCGCCGTGGGCGGCGGCGCCGTTTCTGGTGCCGAAGCGCACGGTCTCGGGCTTGATCTTGGTGGCGTCGAAGGCGAGGGGGAGGTTGTATTCGCCCGCGCGGGTGGTCAGGGCCGCGACCGGGACGATGCCGTGGGCGAGGTTGACCAGGTTGGGGTTGAGGCCGGGCACGATGTTGATGGCGACCGGGACGATGCAGTCGACCGTGAAGGTGGTCTGGCGCTGGTTGTTGGCGGGAGTGGGGTCGGAGGCGTCCGCGCTGGCGGGGGTGACCGTGCCGGTCACCGTGTAGGTGTGCGGTCCCGGCTGGGCGCAGCCGATGGTGAGCGTCTTCTGGACGGTCTGCGGGGTTCCGGCGGCGAGCGCGGCCACCGGGGTGGTGGTCGCGGCCGGGGTGATGGACGCGCCCGCCGCGGCCGTCGCGGCCGTGGTCAGGGTGGCGTTCATCGGGGTGGACGGGCCGCCGTTGGCGACCGTGCCGGTGACCGTGACGGGCAGGGTCTGCCCGATCAGGATCTGGCTGGGCGCGGCGGCCTGGAGCGCGGTGACCGACAGGTCGGCGACGGCGACCACCCGGGTGGTGGTGCTCGCCTCGTTGTCGGCCGATTCGGAGTCGGGGCCCGCCAGGTTGCTGACGGCCGCCCGGTTGGTGAGCGTCTTGGGGCCGCCGTTGGCGTGGACCAGACCGGCGGGCACGCTCGCCCGGAGGGTGAACTGGCTGGTGCCGCCCGCGCCCAGCTCGCCCAGGTTGCAAGTGACGGTCGCGCCGGAGGCCGTACAGGGGAGGGAAGCGCCGGTGTAGGTGACGTCGGCGGGGAGGGTGTCGACGACGCGCACCGAGGTGGCGGGGGCGTCGCCCTCGTTCGTGACGGTGACCGTGTACGTGAGCTCGGTGCCCGCCGCCACCGGGTCGGGCGCGTCGGCCACGGTCACGGCCAGGTCGGTGGTGTTCAGGTCCCGCCAGAGGGCCTCCAGCCGGGCGGTGGTGGGCTCGTGGTGGTCGGCCCGGTGCACCGGGGCGCTGGCGGAGTCGCCGAACTGGCGGAACGGCAGCGAGATGAAGGTCCAGTCGTCGGATCCGCGCAGCGTGCTGTCGGTGCTGGCGTTCATGCACTCCACCGGCTCGCCGTTGAGGCCCACCGTGTCGATGTTGGCGATCACCGGGTTCTCGAACGGCGGGTCGGCGCGGTCGCCGTTCCAGTCCGGCCGGACGTCCAGGTCGCGGGGGGCGCGGCGGCCCGCGCCGTTGACGAAGACGAACCGGTTGACCGGGTCGGCGTCGTCCACGATCACGTTCTCGTTGAGCTGGTTCTCGATCAGGTTGGCGAGGGGCGCGTTCCCCCGGGTCTCGCCGTCGAAGGCGATTCTCGGCGGGGAGAAGTCGAGAATGCGCCCGCCGCCCTGGCGGGCGATCCCGGCGCTGCTGAGGAAGTAGTTCATGATGCTGACGTAGTTGGGCTTGCAGTTCTGCTCCTCGAAACCGCCGTGGTCGAGGAGGAGCGTGTGGCCCAGCTCGTGCATGACGCTGACGCCGTCGTTGTTGAAGTCGATGAAGTCGTTGCCGCCGTACTCGCCGCTGCCGCCGGGGGGATCGGCGCAGCCGTCGGGGTTGGCGCTGATGGCGTAGCGGAAGATCAGGCGGCGGGTCTTGTCGAACATCAGGTTCTTCGCGTCGTAGAACGCGTCGTCCAGGTCGCAGGCGGTCAGCCCGGTGATCATGTTGCCGCGGCCGTTGGCGCCCAGGTCGTCGCCGATCAGGCAGTCGGGGTCGTCGGCGCCGGCCTTGCCGTCGCCGTCGTCGTCGGCGTTGTTCCCGCAGTTGGCGGGGAGCGGATCCTCGACGTCGCCGTCGAGGTTCAGGCAGTCGGTGTCCCTGCCGTCGGTCAGGCCGTCTCCGTTGTTGTCCAGGCCGTCGTGGCAGGTGCCGGCCGGAGTGCCCTCACGCAGGTTCGCGTCGGCCAGGTTGCCCATGTCGACGTGCAGGTTGATGCCGCGGGTGCCGTCCGGGTTGGGCTGCGCGCTCACTCCGCCCCGGGTGCCCGCCAGGGTGCCCGCGTTCTTGGGGGCGGCCGCGAACGCGGCTTTCATCGCGGTCACGTCGGACTTGCCGAGGTTGCGGCCCTGCTCGTAGTCGAGTTCGAGGAACAGGTCCTTGTGGTTGGGGTCGGCCCCCATCGCGGGCAGGTCGACGTCGATGGTCGCGTCGCCGTTGTCGTTGTAGCCGTTGCGCTCCCAGCCGTCCAGCAGGCCGTCCCCGTCGGCGTCGGAGCCAGGAGTGGGGCTGACGTCGAAGCAGACCTCGACGCGCGGCTCGTCGTCATCGTCGCCGTCGCCGGTCGCGCACGACTGCGGCCAGTTCACGTCACCGGACCAGCGGCCGTCGGCGTAGTTGACGGTGAAGTCGAGGGTGTTGTCGTCGTTGCGCGGGCTGGTGTCGCCGAGGTCGTCACCGCTCGTGCTGTCGTGGTCCCACAGCTGGATGGCCACGGGCACGCTCTGGGCGTTCTCGTCGACCTGCTGGGTGACCGGCCAGTACGGCTCGATCAGCACCTGGTCCTCCGCGCCGCGCGGGGTGCGGTGTTCGACGCCGTTGATGAAGACCTTGGCGTAGAAGTCGGCGGCGGACTCACCCGCGGCCTCCAGACCTTCGTTGCGGCAGTCGTCGACGCAGCGCACCTTCGTGATCGTGATGGTGAGCGGCTTGGTGGCGACGGCCCGCGCCGCCATCGGCGGCAACAGCCCCGCCACGAGCAGGATCGCCGCGAACGCCGCGATCCACAACCTTCGTAAGGCCATGTGCCTTCCCCTCCGTGAGTGTGTCATGTCGTCTCACGGTCGGTCATAGGGGTGTCGCGGAGCGTGAGTAGCCTCCTACTCAATTGACGGGGGATCCGAGTGATCATAGTGTCGGTGGGAACGCTCCCACTGAGTACCGTACGACCGTAGTTCGCCGTACTCCCAGGGAGCACCCCCCATGATCGAGCTGCCGCTCACGGCCGCCCAGGAACGTGTCTGGTTCCTCCAGCAGGTGGATCCGCAGGACGCCTCCCACCATCTCTCCCAGACCACCCGGCTGACCGGCCCGGTCGACCCGGCGCGGCTGGTCCGCGCGTTCGGGGAGATCGTCGCCAGGCACGAGGCGCTGCGGGCCAGGTTCCCGGCCAGGGACGGCGGTCCTGTGCAGGTCATCGACCCGCCGTGGGAGTTCGAGCTGACGCGGTTGCCGCTGGCGGGCCCGGCCGAGGCCATGGTGAACGCGCTGATCGGGCGGCCGTTCGACCTGGCCGCCGGGCGGCTGCTGCGGGCCTGGCTGATCGAGTGCGGCCCTGACGAGCACATCCTGTGCGTGGTGGCGCACCACATCGTCTGCGACGGGCGGTCGATCGGCATCATCGCCGACGAGCTGACCGCGCGCTACGCCGGGGCCCCGCTCGACCCCCTCCCCGTGCGGTATTCCGAGGTCGTGGAGGTGGCGGAGGAGAGCGCGGAGTCGCTGGCGTACTGGACCGAGGCGCTGGCGGGGGCGGCGGCGCTGGAGCCGGTGACCGATCGGCCGCGTCCGGCGGTGGCGGAGACGGCGAGCGCGCACCTGCTGCACCCGCTGCCGCCGGAGGTGACCGGCCCGTTTGCGGCGCTCGCGACCAAGGAGCGGTGCACGCTCTTCATGGCGCTGATGGCGGTGTACCAGGTGCTGCTGTCGGGGCGCAGCGGCCAGAGCGACTTCTGCGTGGGCTTCCCGACGGCGGGCCGGGACCGGGAGGAGCTGGAACGCCTGGTGGGGTATTTCTCCAACACCGTCGTCGCTCGTGCCGATTTATCCGGCGATCCGTCGTTTCGTGAGGTGCTGCGGCGCACCCGTACCCGCCTGCTGGCCGGGTACCGCCACCAGAAGGTGCCGTTCGAGCGGCTGCTGCCCGCGCTGAACATCGAACGCGACCTGAGCCGCGCCCCGCTCTTCCAGACCATGTTCGGCATGCACCACCAGACCGGCGGCCCCGGCCTCCAGCTGGAGGGCGTGACGTCGGAGCGCGCCGACGCCGGGTTCGGCCACATGCCCTACGACCTGAAGGCCGACATCTTCGGCCTGAGCGGCGTCTGGCAGCTGCTGCTCGTCTACAACACCGGCCTGTTCGACGAGGAAACCATCCTCGGGTACGCCCATGACTTCGAAACCCTGATGGCCCGCGTCGCCGCCGACCCCGGCCTGCGCCTGTCCGAGCTGACCGCCCCCGCCGGCGCGGAACACGACCGCCTCATCCGCGAATGGAACCAGACCGCGCCCCCCGCCACCGATCTGTTCCCCGAGCTGTTCGACCGCCAGGTCCGCCTCCGCCCGGACGCGATCGCCGTCAGCGCCGGCGACACCCGCCTGAGCTACGCCGAACTCGACCGCCGCGCCGACGACCTGGCCGCCCGCCTCCCCGTACGCCCCGGCGAGCTGGTGGCCGTCTGCCTGCCCAGAACCCCCGAATCCCTGGTGGCGCTGCTCGCCGTCCAGCGGACCGGCGCGGCGTACGTGCCGATCGACCCCGCCTTCCCGCCCGCCCGCCTGGCCTTCGTCCTGGACGACTGCGCCGCCTCCCTGGTCCTGGCGAGCCAGGAAACCCTCAAGGCCCTGCCAGGTCACCCGGTCCCGACCGTGCTCATCGACAACCCGCCGCCCGCGCGCGACGGCTTCACCCGCGCCACGACCCGGGGCGTGGATACCGCCTACGTCCTCTACACCTCCGGCTCGACCGGCAAGCCCAAGGGCGTGCCCGTCCCGCACGCCGCCCTCGCCAACCTGCTGGCCTCGATGGCGGCCCTGCTGGAGGCCGCGCCGGACCACGTCTGGCTCGGCCTCACCTCGCTCTCCTTCGACATCTCCGCGCTCGAGCTCTACCTGCCGCTCATCACCGGCGGCCGGGTCGAGATCGCCGACACGGCCACCGCGGCGGACGGCTTCGCCCAGGCGCGGCTGATCAAGGAGGCGGCTGTCACGCACGCGCAGGCGACCCCGTCGGGCTGGCGCATGCTGCTGGACTCCGGCTTCCGCGACTCGGCGCTGACCGCTCTGGCCGGCGGCGAGGCGCTCAGCCCGGAGCTGGCCCGCCGCCTGCGGGCCTCGGTAGGACGGCTGGTCAACGTCTACGGCCCCACCGAGACGACCATCTGGTCCACCTTCTGGGAGGTCCCCGCCGAACCCGCGGCGGTCAGGATCGGCGCCCCCATCGGCGGCACCCAGGTCTACGTGCTCGGCGAGCACCTCGGCCCGGTCCGCACCGGCGTCCCCGGCGAGCTGCTCATCGGCGGCGCCGGGGTCGCCCACGGCTACCTCGGCCGCCCGGCCCTGACCGCCGAGCGTTTCGTCCCCGACCCGTACGGGAAGCCCGGCGCCCGCCTCTACCGCACCGGCGACATGGTCCGCTGGCGGCGCGAAGGTGAGCTGGAGTTCCTGGGCCGGACCGACAACCAGGTCAAGGTGCGCGGCCACCGGATCGAGCTGGGCGAGGTGGAGGCGGCCTGCGAGGCGTTCCCCGGCGTGCTCCAGGCGGTCGCCGCCGTGCACGAGGAGAACCTGATCGCCTACATCGTCGGCGAGGTCAGCCTGGGCGCGCTCTCCCGGGCGCTGGCCGGCACCCTCCCGGCGTACCTGGTGCCCGCCCGTTTCATCCGGATCGCCGCCCTGCCGATGACCCCGAACGGCAAGGTCGACCGGGCCGCGCTGCCCAGCCCGACGGCGCAGCGCGCCGAGTTCACCCCGCCAAGGACCGACGCCGAGTCGCTGGTCGCCGACATCTGGACCGAGGTGCTCGGGGTGCCGCGCGTGGGCGCGCACGACGACTTCTTCCGCCTCGGCGGCCAGTCCCTGCTGGCGGTCCGGGTGGCGGCGCGCATCCTCGCCATCACCGGCATGGAGCTGCCGATCCTCACCATGTTCACCCGGCGGACGGTGGCCGACCTGGCCATCGCGCTGGAGGAGGGACTGACCGCCGAACTGTCGGACATGTCGGATGAGGAGGCCGAACGCCTGCTGGCCGGCGAAGCCTGATCAGGCGGCGTCCAGGACGAGGTTCTCCAGTTCCGGCAGGAAACGCGCGATCTGTTCATTCGTGAGGCAACGCGTGTCGGCCGTCAGCTGGAGAACCAGGCCGCCGTCCCGCGCGTCCAGGACCAGCAGGCAGAACCGGCAGCGGATGCCGTCCGGGTCGGGCAGCCAGTCCAGCCGCGACTTGGCGTCCGGACTGGCCGGGGCCCGGTCGGCGGCCTGCCGCACGTCGTTGAAGCAGCAGTACGGGTTCAGCTCGGCCCCGCGCTCCGCCCCCAGCCGGGCCAACGCCGCGTCCAGGGCGGGCTGGTCGTAGTAGGCGTGCCGGTAGGCGGCCAGCGCGGCCCGCCACGCCCGGGGCACCAGTTCGTCGAAGTCCGCGCCGACGTCGAGCACGAACAGGCCGAGCTGGTCGAGCGTGGTGACCATGCCGCGCAGGTCGCCGGAGAAACGGTTGCCCACGATCGTGGAGAGCGCGACCGACTCGTGCCCGGTGCGCGCGCCGACGAGGACGGCGGTGGCGGCCAGCAGCACGGTGGAGGAGCTCACCTCGTGCCGGTCCGCGACCTTCCTGGCGGCCGCCGCGAGCGCCTCGGAGGTCAGCCTGACCCGGCGGTGCCGGGGCCTCGAGCCGGGGTTCGCGGGCGTGAACATGACCGGGGGGACGCGCTCGTACTGGCCGGTCCAGAAGGCGACGGCGGCGCGGGTGCGGCGGTCGCCACCCTCACACTGGTCGCGGGCCAGGTCCATGGGCTGCGCGGGCGGCGGCCCGCCGATCGAGCCCTGGCGCAGCAGCACGCGCAGATCCCTGAGCACGATCTCGACGGCGTGCCCGTCGGCCGCCAGATGGGACAGCACGAGCACCACCCAGCGCACCAGGCCGCCCGAGGTGACCAGGCCCACCCGCAGCGGCCAGTCCCTGGCGTGATCGAAGTCCGCCGCCGAGAACTCCGCCATGAGCGAGGCGGCGATGCCCGCGGCGGCACCCGGCTCGGCCTCCACGACCCGCAGCGGGATGCGCCCCGACGCGTGGACCACCTGCCGCGGCTCACCCGCGCTGACGATCACCTGGGTGCGCAGCGCCTCGTGCCGCTCGGCCAGCGAGCCGACCGCCCTGGCCACCTCCGCGGCCGCCGCGCCGCCGCGCCTGGGCACCATCAGCACCCGCCCGATGTTGAAATGACCCGGCGGATTGCGCGCCATCGCGTCCCAGATCCCCCGCTGCCCCCAGGTCAGCGGAGCCTGCCCGGACCGGCCACCACCGAAGTCGGCGTACACCCGTCGCCCCCTCCTCAGCTTCTCGGGACCGAAAGTTTTCATTCACCAGCGAAAATTTCGAGGGAGCGCACCCGGATGCTAACCATGGCCGCCTGGACGGTCAACATGGGGCTACCCCGGTGGCGCCACGTCACGAGGGGGCGCATATTCGGGAAGTCCGCGTGTCGTGGATCGAGAGGTCGCGATGAGGTTCTCCCGTGTCTGGCTGGCGGTTGTCGTCGCCCCGCGGTGGCGCGCGCACGCCTCCCTGGTGGTGCTCGTCGCGTTCGCCCTGGCCACGGTCCTGGCCGCGGTCGCGGGCGCACGGCGCGGCGGGTCCGCGCAGGACCGGCTCCGGGTCGGCGCGCTGCCCGCCGACGTCCTGGTGCAGAACCAGATACCGGACTTCGACTGGGACCGGGTCCGGGCCATGCCCGGGGTGGCCGCGGTCGCACCGCTGGCGGTGTCCGCGCTGAACGTCCAGGACGTCCAGCTGTGGTGGGACTCCGCACCGCCGGCCGACGCCGAGATGTGGCGATCCGTCGAACGCCCGGTGGTGCTGGCCGGACGGCTGCCCGACCCGGCCCGAGCCGATGAGGTGGTGGTGCTCCCCCGCTTCGTGGAGACGTACGGCAAGGGCGTCGGCGACACGGTGGTGATCCAGCTGAGCACCCCGGAGGAGGTCAACCTGCTCTGGGATTCCGCCGGGTCCCCCGGCGGGCATGGGCCGAAGATCGTGGCACGGATCGTGGGAGTGATCCGATCGCCGTACTTCGTCGACCCCAGCGGAGGCAAGGGAACGCTCCTTCCGTCGCCCGGGCTTTTCCTGACCTACGAAGAAAATTTCATGGGCGTGGATCGGCGTGGCGGCTTCACGATCGCGCTCGTCCGGCTGACCGACGGCGAGGCGGGGCTGCCGGTCTTCCGTGAGGCCTTCACGGCGCTGACGAACCGTCCGGACATCAAGATTGAGAACCTCGCCGGCATCCGCCGCGAGGTCAACCGGCTGCTCGACTACGAGGCCACCGTGCTGATCGCCCTCGGCCTGGCCGCGCTGGCCGCCGCGGCGCTCATCGTCGCCCAGTTCACGGCCCGGTTGACCAGTGCCGCGATCCCCGAGTTACAGCGCCTGCGCGCCTCCGGTCTCACCCCCAGGCAGGCGGTGACCGCCGCGGCTCTCGGCCCGGCGCTGGGCGGAGTGCTCGGCGCGGCGCTCGGCGCGGCGGGGGCCGCCGCGGCGTCCCCGTGGATGCCGATCGGCGCCGCCGCCGCGTACGAGCCGCGCCCGGGATTCGACCTGGACTGGGCCGTCCTGCTGCCCGGCCTGCTCGGCGTGCCGACCGTGATCGCGCTGGGCGCGACCGGATACGGCTGGATCCTGCTCGGCGCGGCGCGATCACCCCGCCGCCGCACCCCTTCCGTGATCGCCGCGCTCGCCGGTCGCCAGGGCTGGCCGGTGCCGATCCAGACGGGTCTCCGCTTCGCCCTGGAACGCGGAAAGGGTCTCGACACCCTTCCGGTCGGCTCGGCCCTGACCGGGACCGTGGCGGGCGTGCTGGGCGTGCTGGCCGCGCTCACCTTCGCCACCGGCGTGCACGACGCGGCCACCAACCCGGCCAGGTACGGCCAGACCCACCAGCTCATCAGCTATCTCGGCTTCAACGGCCGGGGCGCGCCGGCCGACCAGGTGATCTCGGCGCTGGCCGGCGACCCGGACGTGGCCGGCGCCGAGCACCGCGCCATGTCCACGGCCGTCTCCGGCCACCTCACCCTCGCCTTGTTCGGCTACACGCCCGGCGACCATCCCATCCCGGCCGGGGAGCTCAGGAACGGACGGCTGCCCTCGACCGACCGCGAGGTTCTGCTCGCGGCGCGCACAGCGGACACCCTCAACGTGGGCGTCGGCGACGTCGTCCCGCTCACCGGGCCGCTGGGAACCCACGACTTCACCGTCACCGGCATCGGCTTCGTCCCGGAAGGACCGTCCAACAATTACGCGGAGGGCGCGCTCACCACCGGCGACGGCTACCGTGCCCTGTTCGCCTCCTACGAGATCGACACGCTCTACCTCACCCTTCGCCCCGGCTCCGACGTGGCGGCGGCCACCACCAGGCTCGCCCGTGCGGCGAGCACGGCCGCCGGCGGCGCGCAGCTCGGTATGGTGCCCTTCTTCGAACCCCGGCAGCTCATCGAGATCAAAGGCATCCCCGCGCTGCCCGTCGCGCTCGGCGGCTTGCTGGCGCTGCTGGCGCTGGCCGCGACCGGGCACACGCTGCGGGCGGCCGTCCGGCGGCGGCGGCAGGAGGTGGCGGTGCTGAGAGCGCTGGGGATGACCCCCGCCCAGTCCCGGTGGATCGTGCTGACCCAGGCGGGGGTGCTGGCCTCGGTCGGCCTGATCGCCGGGGTGCCGCTGGGCCTGGCTCTCGGCCGGGTGCTGTGGCGCACCGTCGCCGAGGGCGCCCCCATGCTCTACGTGCCGCCGACGCCGGTGGGCACGCTGCTGCTGATCGCCCCGGCGGCGCTGCTGGCCGCGGCGGCGCTGGCGGTGTGGCCCGCCAGAACCGCCGCGCGCATCCGCGTCGCGAGCGTGCTCCGCGCCGAGTGAGCTAGACCGTCACGGTTCCCCTGGCCGCCCGGGGCAGCAGCGCGAACGCGCCCAGGTAGAGGATCCCCGCCACGATCAGCAGCGCGTTGTAGCCGACCACCAGGGCCAGGTATTCCAGGCAGCCGCCGACCATCGCGCCGAGCAGGTTTGCGCCGAAGGCCAGGGTGCCGTTCTCGGTCTCCGCGAAACGTTTGGCGAACACCACGTTGGCCGCGAAGATGGGCAGGAACGCGATCACCACGGCCGTGACCAGGCGCAGCGGCACCGGCAACGACAGCAGCCAGGAGTTGGGCACCAGCCAGCCGATGGCCAGACCGGCCAGGATCACGCCGTACATGACCGGCAGGGACGGCGTGCGGAAGCGGCGGGTCACCTCCACCGCGGCGAGCACCGCGACCAGGACGCCGCCGAACACGATCGCGTTGACCAGCCAGGTGGTGCCGAACAGCAGCGCGAACCCGGTGACGTTCTTGGTCTCCAGCAGCAGGAAGCCGACCCCCAGCAGGAACAGGTCCGCGTACGGCCGCATGGTCCGGAACGGCCCCGCCACCGCGCGCACCGCGAGCAGGCTGACCAGCAGGATCAGGCCGAGCGCCACCAGGTACAGCATCGGGATGGAGGTGTCGTGCAGGTAGAGGAACGGGCGGTCGTCGCTGGTCGGCGGCGGGGTGTCGGCCGACGCGCCGCCCCACTCGCCGGCGCAGGTCTGGTCGGCGGCGGTGAGCCCGGCGGTGATGACGGCCTGCTGGCCCCAGCCGACCACGTCCACGCACGGCTTGTGGCCGAAGGCGGCCTGGGCGGTGGCGGCGAGCCGGTCCATCAGCCAGATCTCGCGGTAGTAGTTGTACATCGCGAACGCGCCGCCGGGCTTGAGGTGCTCCTGGGCCGAGCGCATGGCCTGCTCGGTGAACAGGTAGCTCTCCAGCCGCAGCGAGCTCGCCCCGGAGACGAGGGTGAGCGAGTCGGGCAGCGCGAACAGGATCAGGTCGTATTTCTTGTCGGTGCGCTCCAGGAACGCGCGGCCGTCGTTGATGTGGGTGGTGACGCGCGGGTCCTGGTAGGGCCGGTCGGGGTGGAACGTACCGCCGAGCTCACGCAGCTTGGGGTCGATCTCGACGGCGTCGACGTGTTTGGCGCCCTTGGCCAGCGCGATGGCCACGTCGGTGCCGCTGCCCGCGCCGACGATCAGCACCTCGTCGAGGGTCTTGGTGGCGGCCCGGTCGTACGGCGTGCCGTACTGCGGCTCCCACTCCAGCCGCCGCGCGGCCGGGATGGCCTCCTGGTGCGGGATTCCGTTCACGTCGATCCGCATGATGGGCACGCCGTCGCGCTCGAACTTGGTCTCGGTCACCTTGTAGTACGGCGACCACAGCGCTCCCGCCGTGAACGTTTCAAGCGCGAGCGCCGTCACCACGAGCACGGAGGGCGCGATCACCAGGCCGAAGTGGGCGACGGCCGTCTTGGGGCGCAGCAGCACGCCGTACGCGACGGCGGCGACCAGGCCCCACACCAGGGGCGGCGCGCTGAGGAAGGACAGCAGCGTGAACAGGCCGATGCCGATCAGGCTGCCGATCAGGTCGTAGCGGTAGGCCTCCAGGCGGGGCAGCTCGGGGAAGCAGCGGCCGACCAGCTCGGCGGGGACCATCAGGACCAGCGCCGCCGTCACGAAGATCACCGGCAGGATCAGCCAGGCCGGGGGGCCGCTGGTGGACAGGCTGGTGAAGTAGAGGATGCCGTCGGTCTCGCGGTTGACCACGACCGGGAAGAAACTGACGACCAGCACCAGCACGGCCAGCAGGATCGGCGAGTAGTACGGCTGCCGCTTGCTCCGCCCGACCCGCAGGAAGCCGAGCCCGATGCCCAGGAACGACCCGAGCAGCACGAAGTTGGTGAAGTAACTCAGGTGGACGATGTTGGATCCGGTCCACCGGATCAGCGCGAGCTCCAGGAACAACATGAACGCGCTGGCCACCACCAGCCTGGGTCGCACTGGGATCCAGTGAGGTGGGGGTGCGCCGTCATCCTCGTGCAGAGCCGCGTCTGCTTGCATCGTCACGGGTGGAGGCTAGCGAAGAACGCCACTCCGAGCCAGATGCCCGATTCGCGCTTCCCTATTTTCCTGTATCGTTCCCCATGATAGGGCGTTATAGAGGAAATAGAGGGATGATGGAGCAGGCGCCGTACTCGGTGGAGCAGGTCGCGGGCCTGCTCGGGCTGCACGTCAAGACCGTGCGCGGCTACGTGCGGGACGGGAAGCTCAAGGCGGTGCGGATCGGCAAGCAGTACCGGATCGCCCGCGAGGACCTGGAGGCGTTCACCGGCCATGCGGTCGAGCCGCCCGCGCGGGAGAGCGCCCGGCGGCACCGGCACGCCGACGTGTCCAGCATCGTGCGGATCGACGCGATCAGCACGGAGGCGGCGAACCGGCTGACCACCATGCTGACCGCCATGGCCGGGAGCAGGCCGGGGGACGGCGGGCCGCTGCGCGTCGAGTCCGTCTACGACGAGGAGCGGGCCGCCATGAAGATCATCATCCTGGGCGGGCTTGAGGACTCGGCCGAGCTGCTCAGGATCGTCGGCATGCTGGTGAAGGAGTTGCGGTGATCTACTCGTCGGAGCGGGGAGCCCAGGCGATCGAGCGGCGTTACCGGGCGTATCTGGCGGACTGGCCGGTGCCCAGCGACCAGGTCACCGTGCCGACCCGGGAAGGTGACACGTTCGTCGTGGTGTCCGGGCCGGTGGACGCGCCGCCGGTGCTGCTGCTGCACGGCTCCGCGGCGAACACCGCGATGTGGCGGTATGACGTGGAAAGCTGGTCGCGCGACTTCCGGCTGCACGCGATCGACATGATCGGCGAGCCGGGGCTGAGCGCGCGGTCCCGGCCCGAGCTGGGCTCGGAGGCGTACGCGCTCTGGCTGGACGACGTGCTGGCCGGGCTCGGCCTGACGCACGCGTCGATCGTGGGCGTGTCCCTCGGCGGCTGGCTCGGGCTCGACTACGCCGTCCGGCGTCCGGGCAGGGTGGACCGGCTCGCCCTGCTCTGCCCGGCCGGGATCGGCCGCCAGAAGGCCGGGGTGCTCGTGGTGGCGCTGCTGCTCCTGCTGTTCGGCCGCCGGGGCCGGCGGGCCGCGATGCGTCTGGTCCTCGGCGTCTCCGGCGACGTCGGTTCGCGGGACTTCGCGGAGTACGTCCTGCTGATCAACCGGCATTTCCGCCCCCGCCGGGAGAAGATCCCGCTCTTCTCCGACGCGGACCTGCGCCGCCTGACCATGCCGGTGCTGGCCGTCGTCGGCGGGCGCGACCGCATGCTCGACTCCGCCGCCACCCGGACCCGGCTGGAAGCCGCCGCCCCGTACGCCACCGTGCGGCTGCTGCCCGAGGCCGGGCATCTGCTGCCCGGCCAGAACGGGCCGATCCTGGACTTCCTGCGAAGCGGGATGCAGAAACACGCCCAGTAATGGCAGGGTTGTCCGCTATGGACCTGATCGCCGATCACACCGTGCTCGCGGTCGTGGTCGGATCCCGGGCGTACGGCCTGGACACCGCCGAATCCGACACCGACCGCCGGGGCGTCTACGCGGCGCCGGCGGCGCTGTTCTGGCGGCTGGACAAACCGCCCACCCATCTGGACGGGCCACTGCCCGAGCAGTTCTCCTGGGAGATCGAACGCTTCCTCACCCTGGCCCTGGGCTGCAACCCGACCGTGCTCGAATGCCTGTGGTCCCCGATCGTGGAGAGGATCACCCCGATCGGGACCGAACTGCTGGCACTGCGGCACGCGTTCCTGTCCCAGCGGGCCAGGCAGACCTTCCTGGAGTACGCCGGCGCCCAGTTCAAGCGGCTCAACCCCGAATCGCCCAAATGGAAGCAGGCGATGCACATGATCCGGCTGCTGATCTCGGGACGCCATCTGGTCCGGCACGGCGAACCCCTCGTTCACATGGGCGAGCACCGGGATCGGCTGCTGGCGGTCCGGCGTGGGGAAGTCGCCTGGTCCGAGCTCCGCGCCTGGCGAGACGAGCTGACCGCCGACCTCGGCGCGAGCGCCGGAGTCCTGCCCGAGCACCCTGACCGTGCCGCTGTGGAGGAGTTCCTGGTGGCCGCACGAAAGTCGACGCTGTGACCACGACCCTGCCGCGCTGGCTGGCCGACATCCCGGCCGAGCAGCCGTACCCGCTCGCCTTCGCCACGGTCAGCGGCGCCCATCTGTACGGGTTCCCATCGGTGGATTCGGATGTGGACCTGCGCGGGGTGCATCTGCTGCCGTTGCCGGACATCGTCGGGTTGCGCCCGCCCGAGGAGACGATCACGCGGTCGTGGCGGCGGGACGGGGTCGAGGTCGATCTGGTCACGCACGATCTGGCCAAGTTCTGCGGGCTGCTGCTGAACCGGAACGGATACGTGCTGGAGCAGCTGCTGTCGCCGCTGGTGGTGGCGAGCTCGCCGGTGCACCAGGAGCTGGTGGCGATCGCGCCCGGGTGCGTGACGCGGTTTCACGCCTACCACTACCTGGGGTTCGCCCGGACGCAGTGGAAGCTGTTCGAGAAGGCGCGCGAGCTGAAGCCGCTGCTGTACACCTTCCGGGTGCTGCTGACCGGCATCCATCTGGTGCGGACCGGGGAGCTCGTCGCCGATCTCACCCGGCTTTACGGGGGCGGGCCGCCGTACCTCAAGGAGCTGGTGGCCGCCAAGAAGGCGGGCGAGCACGGCGGGCTGCCCGGCGGGGCGCCGGCCCTCGACGTGCTGGCCGGGGATGTCGAGGGGCTGACCGCCGCCCTGGAGCTGGCCAGGGACGAGTCGCCGCTGCCGGGCGCGGCCACGGCGGCGGACGCGTTGCACGATCTGGTGGTGCGGGTCCGGCTTGATCAGGGACTTCGATAGGGGATGGTCCGGGCGTAACGCCGGAAGCCCATGCCGCGGTAGAGCACCTGCGGGATCGGGTAACCGGAGTCGCCGCGGGGGCAGACGATCGCGGTGGTCGCGCCCGTGTCGCGGAGGGCGTGGAGGGCGGCCAGGCAGACCGCCCGGGACAGGCCCATGCGCCGGAATTCCGGGACCGTCCCGACGGGCTCGATCAGGCCGACGCCGTGCAGGTCGTCCAGCCAGATGAGGCAGCTCGCGGCGAAGTCTCCGCCGGGCCCTTCCGCCACCCAGTCCAGATCCGCCCGGTACGGCCATGCCGCCATCAGGGCTCGATAGGACTCTTCGGTCACCTTTGTCGAATTCCAGGATCGGCGGTGCACGGCCACCCGGCGTACGAGATCGGCTTCGCCGGAGACGGCCCGCACGATGAACCCGTCGGGCACTACGGGATCCGGCAGCTGTTTCAGCGAACGCCGGTGGTAGGCGAAGAACGCCTTCGCCTCGGGGTCCCGGAAATATCCGTATCTGTCCAGCTCTGACTGGAGGTTCTTCTCCACGTCGAGGGCCGTCACCATCACCGGCTGCCCGTCGGCGAGATCCGTGAACCAGCGGAGAACCTCGCCGATCAGCTCCGGATATCCCGGATCCACCTGTAAGCGGAAATCCCACGGTAAGTTGGCCCACCCCCAGGCGACCACGCGGCCGCCGTCCTCCCACAGGCCGATCGGCCACCGCGTGAGCTCCGGCGGATACATCAGCCTTCCCCAGGCCAGATCCCCCACATGATGGGCGCTCCGGGCCGACCAGAGACGCTGGGTCAGGCCCTGCATCGCGCGCAGGTCCTCCGGCTTCGCGAACTCCCGCATGCCCGCCATGATCAGGGTAGGCGGCCGACGTGGGCCAGGGCCTGCTTCAGCAGCACGCCCTGGCCGCCCGTCATCTCCTGCTGCACCAGCGGGGAGGCCGCCTCGGCCGGGGTGAACCACTCCAGGTCGAGCGCGTCCTGCCGGGGGCGGCAGTCGCCCGCGACCGGCACGATGTAGGCCAGCGACACCGCGTGCTGGCGGGGGTCGTGGTAGGGCGTGACGTCCTGGGCCGGGAAGTACTCGGCCACCGTGAACGGCTGCGGTGAGGCCGGGATGCGGGGCAGGGCCACCGGGCCGAGGTCCTTCTCCAGGTGGCGCATGAGCGCGTCGCGGACCCGTTCCCGGTAGAGCACCCGGCCGGAGACCAGGGCGCGGCTGACCTTTCCGTCCGTGCCGATGCGCAGCAGCAGGCCGACGTGGGTCACCACGCCCGACTCGTCCACCCGGACGGGGACGGCGTCGACGTACAGGATCGGCATGCGCCCCCGGATGGCCTCCAACTCCTCCGGAGCCAGCCAACCAGGTGCGGTTTCGGTCATTTCGGTCATTGATCGATCGTACTCGGCATGGGTGGGCCCACCTCGCACAACGGCGAGATGGGCTCGCACCGGTTCAGCGGAGCTCGGCGCGCTTGTCCAGGGCGACGACGGTGAGCCAGGAGACGGCCACCAGCGCCCCGAGGCCAAGGGTGAGCGCACCCGCGTGCCCGCCCGAGATCGCCCAGACCTCCCCGGCCAGGAAGATCACCGCGCTGGCCACCGAGCCCGCCGCGTATCCGGTTCGGCCGGCCTGGCCGTAGTGGCGGCCGAAGATGAAGCAGGCCACGATGAGCGCGGTGAAGCCGATCGAGGCGGAGGCGTTGTGCGCGATGCTGTGCCAGCTCATCGAGGCCGGCATGCCGAGGGGAGTGCCGGTCGGGAAGCCGTCCATCGGGTCCATCGTGAAGATCCCGGCCAGGACGGTGGTGACGCCGAACACCAGGACCAGCCTGGGAGCCCAGACGCCACCCAGCCGGCCGCGCAGCGCGCGACGGAGGCCGATCGATCCGGCGACGGCCAGCACACCCATGACCACGAATGTGGTGATCTGAAGCCAGCCGAGGTCACCGTTGCTCAGCACGCTGAGCGGGTGGCGGGTCAGGTCGAAGCTCTCCCGGGTGAAGGCCTGGCCATAGGAGACGATCCCATAGACGGGGGCGACCATCGCGGCCGCAATGAGAAGCGTGCGCGTGCTGGTCGGAGTGCTGGTGCCGGTCGGGGTGCTGGTGTTGGTGGCAGTCATGGCCGAGTCCCTTTTCAATGGCGTGGCCGGTCGAACCGGCTTCGGTGACATGGCCGGTCGAACCGGCCTCGGTGACATTGCCGGTCGAACCGGCCTCACTGACGCGTCGTCCTGCGACCCCCGGAATCGACCTCCCGTCCTGAGCTCCCCGCCGACCAGGGATTATCTGGATATTTCTGCATTACCTGTCATATGTTGAGGGATGCATTACCTGTCACATCCCGACGAATCCCAGGTCAGGCGAGAGTCGGTCGATTTCGGTGCCGGTCGTGCGACGCATGAGTGACAGCACGAAGCGATCGAACAAGGAGAAGACAATGCGATTCCTGATGACCATGAAGGGCGGCGGACCGGCTCCGGACGAGGCGCTCTACGCGGAGATGGGCAAGTTCGTGGAGGAAATGACCAAGGCCGGCGTGCTGCTGGCGACCGGCGGCCTAGACCCGGCGGGCACCCGCATCACCGCCTCCGGCGGCGACATCACCATCACCGACGGCCCTTTCGCCGAGGCACGAGAGGCGATCGTCAGCTTCGCGCTGATCGAGGTGCGCTCCAAGGAGGAGGCCATCGAACTCACCCGCCGCTTCTGGAAGATCATCGGCGACGGTGTGGGCGACATGCAGCAGGTGTACGGCCCCGAATAACCCAAACGGGACCGGCGGCAATGATTCCGGTGATCCGATCAGGACATCGCGGAACGCGCACACCGCGATCGACGGAATCTGGAAGTTGATGATCCGATCACGACGTGGCGGGGTGCGCGCACCACGATCGACGGAATCCGGGAGCTGAGACGATGATTCCAATGATCCGATCACAACGTCGCGGGGTGCGCACACCACGATCGACGGAATCCGGGAGCTGAGACGATGATTCCAATGATCCGATCACAACGTCGCGGGGTGCGCACACCACGATCGACGGAATCCGGGAGCTGAGGCGATGATCCGATCATGACGTCGTGGGACGCGCACGCCGCGGTCGACGGAGTGTGGAAGCTGGAGTCCGCGAGGATCATCGCCGGTCTCGTCCGGATTGCGGGGGATGTCAGTCTGGCCGAGGAGTTCGCGCAGGACGCGCTCCTGGCCGCGCTGGAGCGGTGGCCGGAGTCAGGTGTCCCGGACAATCCGGGCGCATGGCTGATGGCCATCGCCAAGCGCAGGGCCGTCGACCATCTGCGCCGCGCCGGACGGCTGGACCGCGGGAACGAGAAGCTGGCCCACGAACTCGCGGTCCGGCCGGATCCCGGCGCGGACGACCTGGACGCGGCGCTCGACGACCTCGATGGCGGGGTCGGCGACGACGTCCTGCGGCTGATGTTCATTTCCTGCCACCCCGCCCTGTCCACCGGGGCGCGGGTGGCACTGACGTTGCGGCTCGTCGGCGGACTGCGGACCGAGGAGATCGCACGCGCGTTCCTGGTGTCGGAGGCCGTGGTCGCGCAACGGATCGTGCGGGCCAAGCGCACACTGGCCGCCCAGCGGATCCCGTTCGAGGTGCCCGCGGAGCGGGAGCGAGAGGCCCGGCTCTCCTCGGTGCTCGAGGTCATCTACCTCGTGTTCAACGAGGGATACGCGGCCACGGCAGGCGAGGACCTGATGCGGCCCGGGCTGTGCCTGGAGGCGCTGCGGCTCGGCCGGTTGCTGGCCCAGCTCACGCCCGGCGAGGCCGAGGTGCATGGCCTTGTCGCGTTGATGGAGCTGCAGGCGTCGCGCGCCGAGGCCCGCACCGGACCCGAGGGCGAACCGATCCCGCTGCACGAGCAGAACCGGGGACGCTGGGATCGGCTGCTTATCCGCCGGGGCATGACGGCGCTGCTCCAGGCCGGGGCCGCCGGTGGCCCGCTGGGCCCGTACATGCTCCAGGCCGCCATCGCGGTCTGCCACGCCCAGGCCCCCACCGCGGAGGAAACCGACTGGGCCCGGATCGCGTCGCTCTACGAGGCGTTGTCCCGGGTGCTGCCCACTCCGGTCGTGCGGCTCAACCGGGCGGTCGCGGTCGCGATGGCGCACGGGCCAGAGGCCGGCCTGGCGTTGGCCGATCCACTGCTCGCCGAACCGGCGATGCGCGGCTACCACCTGCTGCCGGGCGTACGCGGTGACCTACTGGCCAAGCTCGGCCGCAACGCGGAAGCGCGCGCCGAGTTCGAACGCGCGGCCTCGCTCACCCAGAACGCTCCCGAACGCGCGATCCTGCTGAAACGCGCCGCCGCCTGCGAAGAGCGAGCCGACGCGGTCACCCTCTCGCACGCGGTCGCCGCCTTCCTGGCCCGCGACGACCTGGATCCCACGACCCTGCGCGCCTACGGCCAGACGATGAACCGCCTGGTCCGGCAGGTCGGCGGGGAAGTGGCGCTGCCCGATCTCACGGCCGCGCGGATCGCGGCGGCCTTCGCGGCCGTGTGGGGCGGAGCCGCGGGCGCGACCTGGAACCGGCATCGCGCCGCCGTCCGCTCCTTCACCGCGTGGGCCCGGCGCGACCAGGGCTGGACCGCCGCCGACCTGGCCGCCGGACTCGACCGGCGCCCCGAACCGCGCGGCAGGACCCGGGGCATGGACCCGGCCCACGTCGAAACCCTGCTCACCCGCCCCGGCCTCCCCCTGCGCGAACGCACCCTCTGGGCGATGCTCTACGAGAGCGCGGCCGGAGCGGCCCTGGCCCTGTCCCTCGACATCGAGGACCTGGATCTCGACGGCGGACGCGGCCGCGGCGTGCACTGGGGACCCAGGACGGCCGCGCTGCTCCCCCAGCTCATCGCCAACCGCCGCCGCGGACCCGTGTTCCTCGCCGACCGCAAACTCGCCCCGGCCCGCATGCCGCCCGCCCGCGACATATGCCCGGAGACGGGCCGCCGCCGCCTGTCCTACGAACGGGCGGAGTACTTGTTCAAACAGGCGTCGCATGGCAACACCTTCTATCAACTGCGACTGACAGAACCCTCCGCCACCCGGCAGTCGCCACCGCCGACCTCGGCGAACGCGAAAGGTTCGGTGTAGGGGTCGCCAGGGGTATTGCGCGACGGCCGTGCGTTGCGTCGGCCAATTGCAATTGCTTTCCCCTGGGCGAGCATCCGAAAAGCGAGCAATGTCCGAACCCCTGACCATTGAATCTCTAAATGATCTACGTCAGGGTCCGGCAAATCAATCAGAGGTAAGCGGGCGCAGGGCGAGCACGAATTCCGCGTACGCTCCGGCCCAACGTGTCGGTAGCGCCGGACACCGAGGTGACCATCACCGCGAAACGGCTGACGTGGGTCGTGGCGACCCCCTGACATAGAGGTTGGTAACTACGGAGCCGCACATCCAGTAAGAGGCGAAATCAACGATTTGTTCATTCCACAACCCCCAGTAGAACACATCCGGAAACCGGCGGAAAATTGCTAATTTTTCGATTTCATAAATCCGCCATGGATCGTTCCATACACCCCCTATGCTGACCGGCGTTCGCTTGTACAAAACGGGGTTCGAATCGGATTCGGGGCGGTTCGGGCATTTCCCCTTCATCCCATCAATCCGCCCTCGAAGGGAACGTCAATGGCACGATTCATGACTCCGGTTATCTGTGCGCTCTTATCGGTGCTCTGCCTCGCCACGCCGACCAACGCGTCCACCGCCAAACCACCGCCGGGCACCGTTCGCGTGACCATCGCCGCACCGGCCGGTATCCCAGCGAACGTGGCACTGTCGGGCAAGACGGCGACCTATGTCGCGACCAAGCCCGCGGCCGGCAAGGTCACAACGGTGACAATCCAAGCGAACGCCGGCCTCTACAAGGTCGTCGCGGACTCGATGACGATCGACGGCCGCCACTACGTCGCGACCAGCAGCCAACCGGGCGTCCTGGTGAAGCCGGGCCGGATCTCCCACCTGAAGGTCGCGTACAAGCTGAACGATTCCGTGCGGGACTTCCACGCCAGCCTGGTCGATCAGACGAGCGTCACCCTCACGTGGACCGCACAGAAACACACCCGCATAGTCGTCCGGCGGACCGGTTCCGTACCGGCGAAAACGCTCAGTCAGGGCGTCAACGTGCCGATCGCCAAGGGCTCGGCGGTGGACAAGGGGCTGAAGGCCGGAACCGAGTACATCTACTCGCTCTTCGCTCTGTACCGGGGCGACTGGGTGGGTCCGATCCTGTTACGGGTCGGCACGGCCTCCACCGATCCGTCCAAGGCGACCTACGTCGCGAACCCGCAGACGCAGATTCTCAAGAACACCGATATCGCCACCGCCACTCCCACCGGCTCGGGCGTGAAGATCGCCCTCGCGGCGGGGCGGCCGACGCCGGTGATCGGCGCTGCGGTGGTGTTGCCGGTTTCGGCCGCGTTGCCCGGCGGCTATCTCGGCGTGGCTACCGGCGTGGCGGCCGATGGGCGGAGCGTGGACCTGGTCGCCGGCGGAATCAGCGACGCCTTCGACTATTACGAGATCTCCATCCCCGAGATCAAGGGTGCGGCATCCGCTCCGTCGGCAACCGCGGCGGCGACGAAACCCACCACCGCGAAGACCGCCAAAACGTCGGACGAACCGGTCTCGCCGAAGGACCGCAAGCCCCTACCCAGTTCCGCGGCGAAGAACTCGTCGAAGGCGAGCAGCGCGGCGGCCCTCGCCGCGGCCGCATCCTTGATCGACTGCGGCGGGAGCGCCGGCCAGGAGATCAGTTTCGCGCCAAAGCTGACCATGGGCGGCCACTTCAACGCGACCATCAGCAAGTACAAGATCCTCGGGAAGAACATCCCCACCGGCGCGACTCTGGACATGTCCATCGGCGCAACGCTCTCCGGTGCCGCGACGATAACCACGAGCGCCGAACTGTCCTGTGGCCTCGACGTTGACCCGATCGTCCAGCCGATCGCCGTACAACCGGTGCCGATCTCCATCTATCTCAGCCCGGCGGCCACGTTCACCATCGGAGGCAAGGTGGAGGTGAGCAATCTCGGCGTGGCCGCCACCGCCGGCGTGAAGGTCGCCGGTCATTTCGGCCTCACCGACGGTGCTTCCTTTACCGGAAGCCCGATCTTCAATGCCGTACCCCTGTCTCCCAAGGTTGTCGCGAGCGGATCGATCGGCCTCAGGCTTGGCGGCCAACTCATCGTCGGACCGGGGGCCGGAACGCCCAAGGCCGGGGTAATCGCAGGTCTTGGCGGCGACTACTACCCGCTCGACGCGAGCTTCGGCCCGGTTTTCCCGTTCGGCGACCCGCGTTTCAACAGCTGCCTTCTCGCATCCGCGGCGTTCACCCGGAGCCTCAGCCTCACGGCGAAGGCGTGGCTCGGGAACTGGGACATCAGCCAATCGGTCACCCTCGACGCATTGAAGGGGGAGACGCACTACCCTGGCTCTCCCTGGTATTTCCCTTCGGGCTGCAAGGACGCTGTCAGCCCCGGCGATACCGTACTCGGGGACGGCGTTACCAAGATCGGCGACTCCGTCACCGGCGGCCAGAACCAATGGGGATACGTCCCGGGTCTCGTTCCCGGGAAGAAAACCTGGGTGTTGAGCACGGGCAACATCGCCGACGTCGTGGGCTCTCCAGCCACGTTCGCCAGCACCCAACTCGGCGAACCCGGCGACGACGACCTCAGCCAGCTGGCCGGCCATGCCACGTTCGACGCGGTCGCCTACACCGTGAAGCTGGTCCCGACCGGATCCACGCTGCACGTCAAATACGCGTTCGCGAGCGAGGAATACCCGGAGTACGTGGGTTCCGTCTACAACGACGTGATGGCCGTGTACGTGAACGGCGTGAACTGCGCCACCGTACCGGGCGGTTCCACGCCCGTCTCCGTCAACACCATCAACACGAACCTCAATTCGCAGTACTTCGTGGACAACGCGTCAGGCGCCGCCGGTTACTCGACCAGCATGGACGGGCTGACGATTCCCTTGGAGTGCAAGGTGCCGGTGACGGTCGGCGAGACGACCACCGTGAAGATCGCCGTGGCCGACACGTCCGACCGGCAGTACGACAGTGCGGTAGCCCTGCTCGACCAAGGGATCTGGTCCGACTGAGCGTCCGCGGGCACGAAGCACACGACGGGAGAAGCTGACCCGGTCGGCAGCTTGGGCCCGCGGGGCTTGACCCCGCGGGCCCTTTCCTCATGCGGGCTCGGTCAGCTGCGGCAATCCGCAATGACCGGAGGTCCATCAGCACCCTCCGCCCATTTAAGCGACCACCGCAAAGCAATTCGCGATGCTATTTCGGAATCATGCGTATGGCACGAAATGGGTTACCATTATTCACAACGCAATCCCTCCACCTCCGGGAGCGGAATGACGACGGCGGCATCCCCTGGTGACATCCACGTCAGCCATGAGGAACTGACCCGGTTGCGCATGGCGCTCGGCCGCCTCGGCCGGGTGCTCAGACAGCAGAACGACGAGGGCCTGTCGTACGCGTTGATATCCCTGCTCTTCAACGTGGCCCGCAACCAGCCCACCACCGCCGGCGACCTGGCCGTCAGCGAGGGCGTCAGCCCCCCGTCGGTGACCCGCTCCCTCAACCGCCTGTTCGAACTCGGCCTCATCTCCCGCGAGCAGGACTCCGTCGACCGCAGGGCCACCCTGATCCGGCTGACCAACGCCGGCATGCTGGAACGCGCCCGCATCCTGCGCAGCCGCGAGGTCTGGCTCTCCGGCCACCTCGACCGCCTCTCCCCCGACGAGCTGACCGCCCTCCTGAACGCGGTCCCCGTCCTGGAACGCCTCTGCGACCCGGAAACCCCGTGACCGAACCACCCGAGAGGTCCGATGAATGCCGGGCCGTCGGCAGGGGCTGGCTGGAGCGATCCAGGTAGCGCAGGTTCTTGCGTGCTGGTTGTACAGAAGTTTCCTCCGTATTTTTTGAGTGTTGCGTTTAGGTATCGGATCCTGCCAAGATGACGCCAGCGGTCCGATGTTACGCGGCGATAACAGGCTCCGCTTCGTGTCTCCTGGTGGTGTGTCTGTTGGCATGAAGCCCTGATTCCCTTTCGCCGACTCGATCTCCGCCAGCGGGCGCGACGTGCGTGAACGATCCCTCCAACATGAAGGAGTTGCACGTGACCGTCTCGCGCCGGGGCTTCTTGGCCTCCGCAGTGACCGGATCCGCTCTCGCCGCCGCGTCGTCCACGACGATGTTGTCGGCGCTGTCCAGCGCGGCGAACGCGGCGAGCCCGCCGGGGGACGTGGTCGGGAAGATCACGGTGGGCTATCAGGGGTGGTTCGCCTGCAAGGGGGACGGTGCGCCGATCAACGCCTGGTGGCACTGGAGCGGCAGCAACAACCAGGTGGCGCCGTCGCCGACGAACAACACGATCGTGGCGTGGCCGGACATGCGGGAGTTCACCAAGAGCTACGTCACCGCGTACTCGAACCTGAACAACGGGCAGCCCGCCACGCTGTTCTCCAGCTGGGACCAGCAGGTGGTGGACACCCACTTCCGGTGGATGCGCGAGAACACCATCGACACGGCCGCGTTGCAGCGGTTCAACCCCAATGGGGGCGAAGGTCCCACCCGGGACGCCATGACGGTGAAGGTCCGCTCGGCGGCCGAGGCCAACGGCCGCAAGTGGTACGTCATGTACGACGTCACCGACTGGATCAACATGCAGGCGGAGATCAAGACCGACTGGCTGAACAAGATGTCGGCCCACGTCGCCTCTCCCATGTACGCCAAGCAGAACGGCAAGCCGGTCGTCGGCATCTGGGGCTTCGGCTTCGGCGAGCCCAGCCGCCCGTTCACCCCCGCCCCCTGCCTCGAAGTGATCAACTGGTTCAAGGCCCAGGGCTGCTACGTGATGGGCGGCGTCCCCACGTACTGGCGGCAGGGCATCAACGACTCCCGCCCCGGCTTCATCGACGTCTACCGCGCGTTCAACATGATCTCGCCGTGGATGGTCGGCCGGATCGGCACCATCCAGGACGCCGACAACTTCTACACCAACGTCACCGTCCCCGACCAGGCCGAATGCAACGCCCGCGGCATCGACTACCAGCCGTGCGTGATGCCGGGCGAGGTGACCCTCCGCCGCCGCCGGCACGGGGACTTCATGTGGCGGCAGTTCTACAACGTCATCCGCGCGGGCTGCCAGGGCATCTACATCTCGATGTTCGACGAGTTCAACGAGGGCAACCAGATCGCCAAGACCACGGAGACGCTGGCGACCGTGCCCGCCAACTCGGGCCTGCTCGCCCTGGACGAGGACGGCACGTTCTGCTCCTCCGACTACTACCTGCGCCTCACCGGCGACGGCGGGCGCATGCTGAAAGGCCAGATCTCGCTCACCGCGATCCGGCCCACACCCCCGGTGGCGGGCGGCGGCGGTGACAACCAGCCGCCCACGACGCCCGGAAACCTGCAGGTCACCGGCACGACGTCCACCAGCGTGACGCTGTCGTGGTCGGCCGCGTCGGACAATGTCGGCGTGGCGGGCTACCAGGTCAGGCGCGGAACCACGGTGGTGGCCTCCCCGGCGGGCTCGCCGTTCACGGTCACCGGTCTCTCGCCGTCCACCGCCTACAGCTTCAACGTGACCGCGCGGGACGCGGCGGGGAACATCTCCGCCCCGTCGAACACGGTCAACGTGACCACCCCGGCGGCGACCGCGTTCGTCGCGCTGCGCTCCCGGGCCAACAACCTCTTCGTCACGGCCGCGAACGGCGCGGCGCTGATCGCCAACGGCGCCTCGGCCGGGACGGCGCAGCAGTTCGAGCGCGTCAACCTGGGCAACGGCAACATCGCCCTGCGCGCCCAGGCCAACAACCAGTACGTCTGCGCCGAGGCCGCGGGCGCCCAGCCGCTGATCGCCAACCGGGCGGCGATCGGCCCGTGGGAGACGTTCGCGCTCATCACCAACCCCAACGGCACGGTCACCCTGCGCGCCCAGGCCAACAGCCAGTATGTCTGCGCCGAGGGGGCGGGCGCCCAGCCGCTGATCGCCAACCGGGCCGCGATCGGCGGCTGGGAACAGTTCGACCTGGTCACCCCCTGATTCACGATTGTCGGCGGCGATCCGTAACGTGGGTCCCCGAGTGGCGGGCGGCAGGGCTCGCCACCGGGTGATTGGATCGCCGCTGTGGAGGCTTCGGTCGAGCGACTGGTATTCGTCCGGGAGGACGAGTTCACCATCGCCCGGATGACCGCCGAGGGCGGGCCCGGTTTCATCGCGGCCGGGCGCGCCCTCGCCGGGGTCCAGCCTGGGGAGACCCTGCGGCTGACCGGCGAGTGGGGCGAACATCCCCGCCACGGCCGCCGTTTCACCGTCACCGCCTGCGAGCGGGTCGCCCCGGCGACGGTCCCGGCCATCCGCGCCTACCTGGGCTCCGGGCTGATCCGCGGCATCGGCCCCCGGCTGGCGCACGCCATCGTCGGCCATTTCGGCGAGAGCACGCTGCACGTGATCGACACCGACCCGGAGCGGCTCCGCGAGGTCATCAACATCGGCCCCGGCAGGCAGGCGCAGATCGTCCAGGCCTGGCTGGAGCAGAAGTCCATCGCCGCGCTGATGCTGGTCCTGCAGGGTTTCGGTCTCAGCCCCCTGCTCGCCGCCAAGATCTACCAGGTGTACGGCGAGCGTTCCGCCGACGTTCTCGCCACCGATCCGTACCAGCTGATCGGCCAGGTCAGAGGGATCGCGTTCGGCATCGCGGACCGGATCGCGCTGCGCTCAGGCGTGCCCGAGCGCAGCCCGCAACGGATCAAGGCGGCCATCCTGGACCGGCTCGAATCGGCGGGCGTGCGCGCGGGGCACTGCTTCCTGCCGTTGACGGCGTTGCTCGCGGAGACCGCCGAGCTGATCGACCAGGACCGCGCGCTCATCCGCGGGTCGCTGGACGCGCTCACCGCCGAGCGCCGGGTGGTCGTCGAAGCCCTGTCGGGGCAGAGCGTCGTGTATCTCAAGGAGCAGCACAGCCGGGAGGTGGCCCTGGCCGCCCAGCTGACCCGGCTGCTGCGGGCCAAGTCCACGCTGCTGGGGCGGGCGTACGAGGAGGACGACCGGCTGCACGACGATCAGCGGGCCGCGATGACCCTGGCCCTGACCTGCACGGTGAGTATCCTCACCGGCGGTCCCGGCTGCGGCAAGAGCCACACGGTGCGGGCGATCGCGGCGGCCGTCCGGGCGATGGGCGGCACGGTCACGCTCACCGCGCCCACCGGCAAGGCCGCCAAACGCCTGTCGGAGCTCACCGGCCTGCCCGCGATGACCGTGCACCGCATGCTCGCCCGCGCCGAACCCGATGACTCGCCCGATCTGTTCTCCGAGTTGAGCCCCGCCCAGGCCGACCTCATCGTGGTCGACGAGGCGTCGATGCTGGACCTGCACCTGGCGACCAGGCTGCTCGCGGCCGTCCCGACCGGCAGTCACCTGCTGCTGGTCGGCGACAGCGACCAGCTGCCGAGCATCGGCCCCGGCAACGTGCTGGCCGACCTGCTGAACGTGGACGAGATCGCGCGCGTCCGCCTGACCCACGTCTTCCGCCAGGCCGCCGGCAGCGGGATCATCCAGGCCGCGCACCGCATCCGCGCGGGCGAGCTCCCCGCCCTGCCCGGGCGGGGCGGTTTCTGGTTCGAGGAGGTCGGCGATCCCGGGGAGGTGGCCGAACGGGTGATCCACCTGGCCACGGTGGCGATCCCCCGCAAGCAGAACGTCAGCCCCGGCCAGGTGCAGGTGCTCTGCCCGATGCGCAAGGGAACCACCGGGACGCTGGAGATCGGCCGTACGATCCAGGATCGTCTCAATCCGGCCCGCGACGAGATTCCGGAGCACTGGTCGGGCGCCTCGGTCTTCCGCCCGGGCGATCGTGTCATGCCGATCCGCAACAACTACGACAAGAACGTCTTCAACGGGGAGACCGCCACGGTGGCCGCCGTCCTCCCGCAGGATCGCCTGATCCGTCTCACCACCGACGACGGCCGGTCGGTCGACTACGGCTTCGACGAGCTCGACGACCTGACCCACTGCTACGCGATCAGCGTGCACCGCGCGCAGGGCAGCGAATACCCCTTCGTGGTGGCTCCGCTGGTGAACGAGGCGGGCGGCGTCATGCTGCGGCGCCGCCTGCTTTACACCCTGGTCACCCGGGCGCGCTCCTGGGTCGTCCTGGTCGGCCAGCGGGACGCCCTGCGGCTGGCCGTCCGCCAGCTTGGGGGCCGCCGTCACACCGGCCTGACCCGCAGGCTGGAGGCTGCCGTCGTACGCGAGTCGTAGCTTGATGAGAGCGCAACCGCAAGCAGCACAACCGCCGGTCTGACCGAATCACCAGGCCAGACCGGTGTTTCCGGGCTGTTACAAGCACGTTTGTCGTGACCTGTTGACAACCCCAATGTTAACGATAACAGTCATTTTCATGATTGCCACCTCCCCCCTGGCACGAATAGCCGCCATCCTCGCCCTGGCCCTCGGCCTCGCCGCCTGCGGCTCCAGCGAGAAGACCGTGGACCAGGAAGCCTCCGCCGCCGCCTCGGCCGGTAACGCGGGCGCGCTGGTCGGCGTCACCATGCCCACCAAGTCCTCCGAGCGCTGGATCCACGACGGCGACAACGTCAAGGCCGGGCTGGAGAAACTGGGCTACCAGGTCGACCTGCAGTACGCGGAGAACGACATCCCCACCCAGGTCAACCAGATCGAGAACCAGATCACCAAGGGCGCCAAGCTCCTGATCATCGCGTCGATCGACGGGACGGCCATCACCACCCAGCTGCAGGAGGCGGCGGACAAGAAGATCCCGGTCATCGCGTACGACCGGCTGATTCGCAACAGCCCGAATGTGGACTACTACGCCACCTTCGACAACTTCAAGGTGGGCGTGCAGCAAGCCACCTCCCTGCTCACGGGCCTCAAAGTGGTCAACGCCGACGGCTCCGCGGGCGACGCGAAAGGCCCGTTCAACATCGAACTGTTCGCCGGTTCCCCCGACGACAACAACGCCACCTTCTTCTTCAACGGCGCGATGTCGATACTCCAGCCGCACATCGACAAGGGCACCCTGGTCGTCAAGAGCGGGCAGACCGACTTCAAGACCGTCGCCATCCTGCGCTGGGACCCGGCCACCGCGCAGAAGCGCATGGAGGACATCCTCACCAAGACCTACAGCGGCGGCGACCAGGTGGCGGGCGTGCTCTCCCCGTACGACGGGCTGTCGATCGGGATCCTGTCGGCGCTGAAGAGCAATGGCTACGGCACGTCCGGGCAGCCGTACCCGATCGTGACCGGGCAGGACGCCGAGCTGGCCTCGGTCAAGTCGATCATCGCGGACGAGCAGTATTCGACGATCCACAAGGACACCCGTCAGCTCGCCGACGTCACGGTGAAGATGACCGACGCCCTGCTCAAGGGCGGCACGCCCGAGGTGAACAACACCAAGGACTACGAGAACGGCAACAAGGTCGTGCCGTCCTTCCTGCTCGAACCGATCATCGTGGACAAGAGCAACTACCAGCAGGCGCTGATCGACACCGGCTACTACACGGCCGCCCAGCTCGGATGAGCGATGACATCCTGCGCATGCGCGCGATCACCAAGACCTTCCCCGGCGTACGGGCGCTGCAGGATGTGAACCTGTCGGTGCGCCGGGGGGAGATCCACGCGATCTGCGGGGAGAACGGCGCCGGCAAGTCGACGCTGATGAAGGTCCTGTCGGGGGTGTATCCGCACGGCTCGTACGAGGGCGAGATCACCTTCGACGGCGCCCCGTGCCGGTTCTCCGACATCCGCGACAGCGAGCGGCGCGGGATCGTCATCATCCACCAGGAGCTCGCGCTCTGCCCGCAGCTGTCGATCGCGGAGAACATCTTCCTCGGCAACGAGCGGGCCAGGCGCGGTCTCGTCGACTGGAACCGCACCAACCACGAGGCCGCCCGGCTCCTGGACCGGGTCGGCCTGCGGGAGAACCCGGTGACCACGGTGGCCGACATCGGCGTCGGCAAGCAGCAGTTGGTCGAGATCGCCAAGGCGCTGGCCAAGGAGGTCCGGCTGCTCATCCTGGACGAGCCGACCGCGGCGCTCAACGACGAGGACTCCGCGCACCTGCTCGACCTGCTCCGCGGCCTGCGCGCCGAGGGCGTCACCTGCGTGATCATCTCCCACAAGCTGAACGAGGTCGCCTCGATCGCCGACTCGATCACCATCCTCCGCGACGGCCGGTTGATCGAGACACTCGCCCTCGCCACCGACGAGGTCACCGAGGACCGCATCATCGCCGGCATGGTCGGCCGCGACCTGGAACACCGTTTCCCGGCGCGCGTTCCCGACATCGGCCCCGAAGCCCTGCGCATCGAGGACTGGACCGTGCACAGCCCCGTCCAGCGCGGCCGCGCCGTCGTCGCCGGCGCCACCCTGTCGATCCGCCGCGGCGAGATCGTCGGCTTGGCCGGGCTGATGGGCGCGGGCCGCACCGAACTGGCGATGAGCGTCTTCGGCCGCGCGTACGGGACGAACATCTCCGGCCGTATCTACCGCGACGGCCGCGAGGTCGACATCCGCACGGTGCGGGACGCCATCCGGCACGGCATCGCGTACGCCACCGAGGACCGCAAACGCTACGGCCTCAACCTGATCGAGGACATCAAGCGCAACGTCTCCGCCGCCGACCTGGGCAAGCTGGCCCGGCGCGGCTGGGTCGACGACAACGAGGAGTACCGGATCGCCGAACAGTACCGCCGGGACCTCAACATCAAGGCGCCCAGCGTGCTCAGCGTCACCGGCAAGCTCAGCGGCGGCAACCAGCAGAAGGTCGTGCTGTCCAAGTGGATCTTCACGGACGCGGACGTGCTGATCCTGGACGAGCCGACCCGCGGCATCGACGTCGGCGCCAAGTACGAGATCTATTCGATCATCAACCGGCTGGCCGACGCCGGAAAGGCCCTGCTGGTCATCTCCTCGGAGCTGCCGGAACTCCTCGGCCTCTGCGACCGCGTCTACGCCCTGTCGGCGGGCCGCATCACCGGTGAGCTCTCGCGCGCCGACGCCACCCAGGAACGCCTCATGCAACTGATGACCAAGGAACAGTCCCGATGACCGCTTCATTGCTCGGCAGGTCGCTGAACATCCGCCAGAGCGGCATATACATCGCGTTCGCCCTGATCGTCGTGCTCTTCTCGATACTGACCGACGGCGCCCTGCTCCAGCCGCAGAACATCTCCAACATCATCGTCCAGAACTCCTACATCCTCATCCTGTCCATCGGCATGATTCTGATCATCATCGCCGGGCACATCGACCTGTCGGTCGGCTCGGTGGTCGCCGTCACCGGTGCGATCGCCGCCGTCCTGATGGTCGAATACGGCCTCCCCTGGCCGCTCGCCCTGGTCCTCACGCTGATCGCGGGCGGCGTCATCGGCGCCTGGCAGGGCTACTGGATCGCCTATTACGGCATCCCCGCCTTCATCGTCACCCTCGCCGGAATGCTCCTGTTCCGCGCCCTCACCCTCACCGTCCTCGGCAACCAGGGCATCGGGCCCTTCCCCGATCCGGTACGGACGCTGTCCAACGGCTTCACCGACGGCTATCTGGGCAACATCGGCCTGGGCCCGCTCGGCGGCGCCGACCTGTTCAGCCTGATCATCGGCGCCCTGGTCATCACCGGCATGGTCACCGCGCAATGGCGCGCCCGCACCGCCCGGCTCGGCTACCACCAGTCCGTGGAGCCCTTCGCCGTCTTCCTCCTCAAGCTCCTCACCGCCGCCGCGGTCGTCGTCGTGGTGGTGGTGCAGCTGGCGCGCTTCAAGAACCTCCCCTGGGTCCTGGTCCTGCTCGCGCTCCTCGTCCTCGCCTACTCCCTCCTCACCACCCGCGCCGTCTTCGGCCGCCAGATCTACGCCATCGGCGGCAACCTGCAGGCCGCCCAGCTCTCCGGCATCAACGTCAGACAGGTCGTCTTCTGGATCTTCGTCAACATGGGCGTGCTCGCCGCCCTGGCCGGTGTCATCTTCGCCGGCCGCCTCAACCAGGCGGGCCCGACGGCCGGCAACGCCTTCGAACTCGACGCCATCGCCGCCGCCTTCATCGGCGGCGCCGCTGTCCAGGGCGGGGTCGGGAAGGTCGTCGGCGCCATCACCGGCGGACTCATCATGGGTGTCATCAACAACGGCATGTCCTTGATCGGCTCCCCGAGCGAGCGGGTCATGCTCGTCAAGGGCATCGTCCTCCTCGCCGCCGTCGCCTTCGACGTCTGGACCAAACGCCGCGCGACCCGCTGAGCCACCCGCACCTCACGCCTGTCCAGCCGGATTCAGGTCATCACGTTCAGCCCGGGATTCCAGGCCGTGGTCACGATCGTCAACACGACGCCCGCGGCCACGAACGGGTGGACGATCGGCTTCGCCCTGCCCGCGACGGCGACCGTGGGCAGCACGTTCAACGGGGTGATGACCCGTAGTGGCGGAACCGGGACGATCACCCCGGCGGCGTACAACGCGGTGATCGGGCCGGGCGTGCAGACGTTCGTCGGCTTCGGCGGGTCGGCTAGTCCGTTCACGCCGCCGAGCGGTTTCACGCTCAACGGCGTACGGGGATCGTGCGCGGCTCCGGTCGCGCACGATCCTTCCGCGTGGTTTCCTTCACCCATCGACGGCGTATCGGGTTGGCGGCTGGCGGAGGTCCGTACTCTGGCGGACCTCTCGCGCGTGCTGCGCGGGCTGCGTTGAGGCTGAACTTTCGCCCCCGGGGACCCGACCCGTACGGGCACAGGATGTCGGGTGCGGCAGGCTGGGTGCTCCCTAGCGTGGTGATCGGAAGGAAGGAAGGGCGCTCTAGTGCTGGACCGGTTGAACCAGGCCATGGACCACATCGAGCGGCATCTCGATCAGCCGATCGAGATGGCGGATCTCGCGCGGATCGCGGTCACCTCGGAGTATCACTTCCGGCGGATGTTCTCGGCGCTGGCCGGGTTCCCGCTGTCGGAGTACATCCGCCGCAGGCGGCTCACCGTCGCCGGGGCCGAGGTGCTGGCGGGCGACCGCACGCTGCTCGACATCGCCGTGCGCTACGGCTACGGCTCGGGCGAAGCGTTCGCCCGAGCGTTCCGCGCCATGCACGGCGTCGGCCCCGGCGCGGCCCGGCGCACCGGCGCGGCACTGAACGCCCAGCCACGCATGTCCTTCCGCCTCATCGTCGAAGGGAGCAGCAGCATGCGATACCGGCTTGTGGAGAAGGAGACATTCAAGGTGGTCGGGAAGAAGGCCCGCGTCCCCCTGGTGCACGAGGGCATGAACCCCGCGATCGTCGCGTTCATCCGCGGCCTCGGCAAGGAGACCATCAACCGAATAGCGGACCTGTCCGACCAGGAGCCGCACGGCATCCTCGGCATCACCGACGACGCGGACGAAAGCCGCGCGGAGGGCACCGAACTCGACTACTACCACGCGGCGGCGACCACCGCGCCGACACCCGACGACCTGGAGTCCCTCACCGTGCCCGCCGGGACATGGGCGGTCTTCGAGAACTCGGGGCCGTTCCCGCATTCACTTCAGTACATGTGGCGGGATGTGTACACCCAGTGGTTCCCGTCCAATCCGTACCAGAGCATGCCGGGGCCCACGCTCCTGAGCACGCGGCTGTCGGAGGACGGAACGCAGGCGGACGCGGAGCTCTGGATTCCCGTGGAGCGGACGGCCGGCTGAGCGGGCGGCGGCCCGGGATGGACGTCATCCCGGGCCGCTTCCCTGGGCTAGCCGGGCGGCGCGCGCGTGCAGATACCGCTGCTGGGGCAGGCTCATCGTGCGCCGGGCGGCCGCGAGGTAACACGCCCGTGCGGCGGTACGGTCTCCGGCCATCTCCAGCAGGTGTGCGCGGACCGCGTGGAGCCGGTGGTCGTCGGCGAGTTGGTCGTCGAGGTCGGCCAGCAGGGTCAGACCGGCTTGCGGGCCGTGGACCATGGCCACCGCGACGGCGTGGTTGAGGGCGACCATGGGGTTGGGGGATATGCGCAGGAGCACGCCGTACAGGGCCATGATCTGGGGCCAGTCGGTGGTTTCCGCGCTTTCGGCCTCGTCGTGGACGGCGGCGATGGCCGCCTGCAGCTGGTAGGGGCCGGTCGCGCCGCGCGGGAGGGCGTCGCTGATCAGGCGTACGCCCTCGGCGATGAGCCCGGCGTCCCAGCGGCTTCGATCCTGCTCGGCCATGGGGATGAGCGAGCCGTCGGGGCCGCTGCGGGCGGGCCGGCGCGCGTCGGTGAGCAGCATCAGGGCCAGCAGACCGGCCACCTCGCCGTCCTCGGGGAGCAGCCGGTGGACCAGGCGGGCCAGCCGGATGGCCTCGGCGGAGAGTTCCCGCCGGTGCAGCGTGGGCCCTGATGTGGTCGTGTACCCCTCGTTGAAGATCAGGTAGAGCACGTGCAGGACCACGCCGAGCCGTTCGGCAGGGTCCGAATCTGACGGCATGCGGAAGGGGAGCCCGCTGTCCTTGATGCGCTGCTTGGCCCGGGTGATGCGCCGGGTCATCGTCGATTCCGGCACCAGGAACGCGCGGGCGATCCCCGCGGTGGTCAGGCCGCCGACGGCGCGCAGGGTGAGCGCGATCTGGGAGGCCGCCGACAGCGACGGGTGGCAGCACAGGAACAGCAGGATGAGCGTGTCGTCGGAATCCTCCACCGGCCGGTCCGCGTCCTGCAGCGTCCATTGGGCTACGGTCTCCTCGCGGCGCTGGCGGGCCTGCTGGGCGCGGAGCAGGTCGGTCAACCGGCGGGAGGCGACCGTGATCAGCCAGGACTGCGGGTTGTCCGGGAGTCCCTCTTTCGGCCACTGGACGGCGGCGGCCAGGAGAGCTTCCTGGACCGCGTCCTCGGCTGCGTCGAAATGTCCGTAACGCCGGACGAGCGCGCCGAGGACCCGCGGCGCGCACTGCCGCAGCAGGTCCTCGACCTCGTGCTCCATCAAAGAAGCTCGCCGGCTCCGTCGACGATGGGCCGGATATCGGCGTAGAACACTCGGTCATCGTCGGCCGGGTGCGGCGTTTTCGTCAGCTGGGCGGCGATCTCGGTCGCCCGGTCGAAGCTCGCGCAGTCGACGATCGTGTAACCGGCGAGAACCTCCTGCGTCTCCGGGTACGGCCCGTCCGTCACGACCGGGACGCCGTTCTGGAGGGAGATCCGGCGCGTGTGCACGGGAGCGGCCAAGCCCTGGCCGTCGACGAATTCGCCGGATTCGACCAGGTCGTTGTTCCACTTCGCCATGAAGGCGTGCATCGCGCCGAAGTCCTCGGGGGTCCAGGTGGACTCGCTCTGGCCGGTCATCGCGTCGTAGTCCTGCTGGGATCCGTACAGCATGATCATGTATTTCATCGTCTCTCCTTCGCCGGGGGCCTTCTCACCAGTGACGTCGGAGCCATCCGGAGGAACCGGACATCGGTCTCAGGTGAGTCGCATCGCCGGGTCGATGCCGCGCAGCATCATGCCCTGTCCCCGGGAACGATGGACGTCGTCGACGGGCAGCGCTTCCGGATCGCGGAACTGGACCAGCCAGGTGGTGCGCGCCTCGTCCGCCGAGTTGATCCCCGAGCCGTGCACGGTGAGGTAGCTGAAGAACAGCACATCCCCGGCCTCCGCCTCGATCGGAACCGCGGCTTCGAGCGGCCATTGGTCAAGCGGAAGATGCCAGCCGCCCTCCTCCACATGCGGCAGGATTCCGCGCTTGTGGCTCCCCGGCATCACCCGGACGCAGCCCTTCTCCTCGGGCGCGTCGTCGAAGTGGAAGATGGCCGCCCCCACCGCGTCCGTCGCGTGCGGAAAGTGAGCGGCGTCCTGATGCATGGGAAACGGCGACCCCTTCTCCGCCGGCTTCACGAAGATCTTCGTGTGATGCAACTGCACGTTCTCGGTCCCCAGCACCGCCGCCGCCACATCGGTGAACCGCGGATCCACCATCAACCTCGCGAACGCCGCCGAATAGAACTGAGCATCATGACAGTGCCGCAACTCGGTCGGCCCACCCGCCAGCTCCCGCGCACTCCCCCACGTCGGATCCGTCTTCCGCAACCGCCCCAACACCCCATGACACTCATCCCGATACGCCGCCGCCTCCCCCTTCCCCAGCAGCCCCTTGACGAGCAGATAACCGTTGTCCCGATAGAACTCAACCAACCCCACATCAACCATGCCGCTCTCCCACATCGAACCCCATCCCCCTGGTAATGCCCACAAACACCACCCCCACCACGGTCAGGTGATGCCCAGGTCCGTTTCTCGTGGCACGTCTTGTGCCCGAGGGAAGTCGAGATCGTCATCCCAGTCGGGATCCGCCAAGAGGAACTCCTTGAAGTCCGGAGCGTCGCCCCTCATCTCGCGGTGACTTGGCAATGCTGAGAGCAAGGGCGACCTCTCTCCCGTGAGGTTGATCATCTGCGACTCCTCCGAACTGCTGATTTTGCCTCCTGAAGCTGCCCACTGGTCACTGATCGGCAAATAGAGGTGCGGTGGTATTGACCAAGCGTTTGCATGGTGGAGTACATTCACGCTGGCCGTGGATTTGCGGTCGAGGGCTTCCGCTGCGAGGGAATGCATGGATCTGAGCGCTGACTACGTCGTGGTGGGGGCCGGGAGTGCCGGGTGTGTGCTGGCCAGGCGGCTGGCCGAAGCAGGGGCGAGTGTGATCCTGCTGGAGGCGGGCGGGTCGGATCGCACGATGTGGGTGCGGAAGCCGGGGCTGATCGCGGTCTTTCACAGTGTGCCGCAGTTGAAGAAGCGGCTCGACTGGGGGTATTACAGCGCTCCGCAGATGGACGCGCTCGGGCGGGAGATACCGCAGACGCGGGGGCGGGTGCTCGGCGGGTCCGGGTCGATCAACGGCATGGTGTTCGTACGGGGAAACCGGCAGAACTACGACGACTGGGCGGCGGACGGCTGCGCGGGGTGGGGTTATGCCGATGTGCTGCCCAGTTTCAAGCGGATGGAGAGCTGGGAGGACGGCGCGAGCGAGTTGCGCGGGGGCGGCGGGCCGATCCGGGTGACCCGGGCGAAGGACATCACGCCGGCGACGCAGGCGTTCATCGAGGCGCTGGCCGACACGGCGGGCGTGAAGCGGAACGACGACTACAACGGGGAGTCGCAGGAGGGCGCGGCGCTGTTCCAGCAGAGCGCGCACGGCGGCCTGCGGTACAGCTCGTCGGTCGGATATCTGGACGATCACGGCCTGCCCAACCTCACCGTCACGACGGGCTGCCTGGTGACGCGGGTCGTGATCGTGAACGGCCGGGCGACGGGGGTGGAGGTCGCCGGGAAGTCCGGAACGGGGATGATCCGGGCCACCCGGGAGGTGATCCTCACGGCGGGCGCCTTCGGTTCCGCGCAGTTGCTGATGCTCTCCGGGGTCGGACCGGCCGCGCATCTGCGGGAGCACGGGATCGAGGTGGTCGCCGATCTTCCCGTCGGGGACAACCTGCACGATCACATGTTCGTACCGATGAGTTTCCTCATGAAGTCGGCGCGCAACCGGGGCACGGCGCCGTACTTCGCGGCGGGAATGATCAAAGAGACGCTGCGCGGCGGGACGTGGGTGAGCCGCAGCGTCTTCGAAGGCGTCGGATTCGTCCGCAGCTCGCAGGCCGGGGATGTGCCGGATCTCCAGATTCACGCGCTTCCGTGGGGGTACCCCGGCCCGAACCAGGACGCGCCCATCCGGCACAAGGTGGACCCGCGCCCGTCCCTCACGCTGCTGGCCACGCTGATCTACCCCAAGAGCCGGGGCACGCTCCGGCTGGCCTCCGCCGATCCGGCCGCCGCGCCGATCATCGACCCGGCCTACCTCCACGACCCCGACGACAGCAGGCTGCTCCTGGACGGGATCGACCTGATCCGCGAGGTCATGGCCAACAAGATCATCGCCGACGGGGTCGGCGGGGAGATCTCCCCCGGCCCGGACTACCCGGACCGCGCCGCCCTCAAGGACGAGGTGCCCAACCGCGCGACCACCGTCTACCACCCGGTCGGCACCTGCCGGATGGGCTCCGACGAGCGCGCCGTCGTCGACCCCGCCCTCCGGGTCCGGGGCGTCGAAGGGCTCCGCGTCGCCGACGCGTCGATCATGCCGAGCATCGTCGGCGGCAACACGAACGCCCCCAGCATGATGATCGGTGAACACTGCGCGAGCTTCATGGTGGCAAACTCCTGACCCATGAGGATCACACTCACCCTGGGCACCATCGGTCTGAAGGCGGCGGCGAGCGCGTGAGCCGTCTGGACGCGATACGCGGGAGCAGCCTGCCTGTCTCTCACAACGCGCGCGCCATCGCCGCGCTGGCCGCCAACCCCGCGTGCGATCGGCGGGCCGTCCTGGACGGCGCCGGGATCGACAAGAGCAAGATCGTGGCGCATCTCGGCTTCCCCGCGCGGTTCGGCCAGTCGCCGTTCGCGATCACGCGGACCCGGGAGTTCAAGGCGATCGTCAAGGCCGACGACGGCGCGCACGTGCTGCGGCTGCTGCGCGAGCTGCTGGACCTTCCCGTGGAAGAGGCGAAATATCACGACGTCGGGGACGCCAGCGGTCAAGAAGCGCGGCACCAACGCACCATGGACATGCTCGGCGCGGCGGCGCGGGAGGCGGCCGCCCTCGTCGACCACCCGCTGCTCAAGCTCGGCGTGGCGGGCCACGAGGTCTACCTGGAACCGGACGTCATCGCCTTCCAGGCCGACCGCCGATTCCACGTGGTGGCGATCAAGTCGTTCCCGATCATCGACGGGCAGGCCGACCCGGGCAAGGTGTCCGCAGCCGCCCGCGAAGCGGCCGTCTACGTGCACGCGATGCGGGATCTGTTCGGCCGGCTCGGGCTGGACCCCGAACGGGTGTCCCACGATGTCGTCCTGATCTGCCCCAAGGATTTCATGAACTTCCCGACCGCCTGCCTGGTCGACGTGCGCCTCCAGCTCGAAGCGCTGAAGCGGCAGCTGGCGCGCCTGGCCCGGATCGACACGATCCTCGACCGGCTGCCGCCCGATCTCAGCCTCGACCTGCGGCTGGACGGCGAGACCCCGACCCGCCCGGCGGCCGAGCTCGGCGCGGCCCTGTCCGCCATTCCGGCAAGGTACGCCCCTGAGTGCCTGGCCGCGTGTGAGATGGCCTACTTCTGCCGGGACGAAGCCCGCGCGTGCGGCTCGCTGGAGGCCCTGGGACGGTCCGTACGCGATGATCTCGGCGGCGTCGAGTCGCTGGACCTGGCGATCGAGCTCATGGCGGGCGGGCACGTCCCGTCCGATCACGCGGCCATCGCCGAACGGCTGGGTTTCGTACGGAGGATCCTCGACGAGGCGGTCGCGTGAGCCTGCTGCGATCGTTCCTGACCGTGCGAGCCGTCCGGGACGGGCGGGCCCAGCCGGCCGCGACCGTGCGCCACGCCCACCTGTCGGCGGAGCCGCTGGTGTTCATCCCGCTGCGGATGGCCGGCGAGGCCGCCGCGCCGCTGGCCGCGATGCTCGGCACCGACCGCGCCGCCCCAAAGCTCCTGGTCATCGCGAACCCCCGCAACCGCGACCAGCGTTTCGCCTTCATGGCCGAACTCGCCGAACTCGTAGTGCCATATATCCAGAAATATGCCGTGCAGGTGGAAATTTCGGATACCAAGAGCGCGTACGAGCGCTGCATGGACGCCCCGCAGATCCTGATCCCCAACCCCGGCGGGATCGCCTTCACCCGGCTGATCGGGCGATCCACCCGATTCCGCGCGACCGAGGGCCCGCACGCGGTCCCGCCGCCGGTGCCCCTGCTGGGCCGGTGGCTGACCTTCCTCCACGAACGCGCGGAGTTCGCCGGTTCGGCCATGCTGCTCGCCATGACCGACGTCCTCGCCGAACACTGGGTCACCGGCCTGAGCACCGCCGAGAACGGGAACCTGGCCGCGCAACTGGCCTGGATCGATCCGCCCGAGGGCATGACCGGCCCGCAGGCCGCGCTGATCGCGGAGGATCCGCTGCGCTCACCCCCGGCGGGGCCGGACACCGATCCGGGTTTCGACCGGCATGTCCTGCAACCGCTCATCGACAGATCCGCGGCACCGGCCCGGCTGCACGAGGCGTTGCGGGGGCAGCTCGAACCCACCTGGAACCTGATGTGGCGTGCGGTCGATCTGCTGCGTGCCGTACCCGCCGCGGAGAGCGCGGCAGGGCGGTGGGAACGGGATCGTGCGGCGCTGGCCAGGCAGAGCGCGTCGATCGCCGAAGGCGGGCCGCCGCCGGGGCGGTGGGATAGCGCGGTCGCGGCGGCGCGGCGGCTGTCCGCGCTGGAGGGCGCGCGGCAGAGCTACGAGGCGAGCAAGGCGTTCGACGACCCGCTGGTGATGGCCGACCACCGGGCCGAGGGCGCCGCCTTCGCCGGGAAGGTGATCGCCGTCGACGCCGACCGGAAGATCATCCCACCCGGCAAGAAACGCATGGTGGCACGCCCGCTGGTGAACATCCAGACCAGCGATCCGGTACGCCTCCCGCCCGGCCGGAAACTCCTCTCCCCCGCACGCCCGAAACAGGGCACCGTCCTCATATCCGTGGACGCCGATATCGTGACCCTCCAGATCAACAGCGGCATGACCAAGGACGCGACCCTGCCCGCGCCCGGCGAGATCGTCTGCTACACCGAACTCGATCCCGCCGGAGCCCGCCGGCCCGCCCTCCCCGACGTGGCGGAAACCCCCTGGACCCACGGCGGCCCGCCCCCCGCGTACGTACCGACCGACGAGGACGCGCAGGAGGCGTGGTCATGACCCCACAGGAACGAGCCAGGGCCACCACCGCCGAAATCCTCACGGACTACACCAGCGGCGCCCATCGCGGGCTGGTCGTCGACTCCCCGCCCGGAGCGGGCAAGACCACCCTGGTCGTGTCGGCCACCATCGAACTCGTCAAAGCCGACCAGCGGCTGATGATCGTCGCCCAGACCAACGAGCAGGTCGACGACCTGGTCGACAAGCTCGCGAGCAACGCCCCCGGCACCTCCGTCGGCCGCCTGCACGCCGAGGGTTTCGAGCCTCCCGACCGCGTCACCCGCCACCCCGGAGTCACCCTCCACAACAAGATCGAAAATGTCGAGAACTGTCAGGTCGTCGTCGCCACCGCCGACAAATGGGCGTACATCTCCGGGCGCGCCTGGGAGTGGGCGATCGTGGACGAGGCCTACCAGATGCGGTCGGACAAGCTCCTCGCCGTCGCCCCGCTCTTCGCCGCCGGCCACACCCTGTTCGTCGGCGACCCCGGCCAGCTCGACCCGTTCTCGGTGATCGAGAGCGACCGCTGGACCGGCATGGCCTGGGATCCCCTGCAGAGCGCCGTCGCGGTGACCCAGCGCATCAACAACCTCAAGGTCCACCAGCTCCCCGTCTCCTGGCGGCTGCCCGCCAGCGCGGCCCCGATCGTCTCCCGCGCCTTCTACCCCGCCGCGGGCTTCTCCCCCGGCACCGCCCCCGGCGACCGCCGCCTCGAACTCACCGTCCCCGGCCGCGACCCCGTCATCGAGGAAGCCGCCGCCTCCGGCTGGGCCCTGCACGAACTCCCCGACCGCCACACCGTGCGCACCGACCCCGAGATGGCCCACGCGTGCGCCGCCCTGGCGCGCAGGATCCTCGAACGCGGCACCGTCGCCCACGACGAGCACGGCTCGCACCCCGTCACCCCCGACCGCATCGCCATCGGCTGCGCCCACAACGACCAGGTGGCCGCCGTCCGCGCCGCGGGCGCCCCCCAGGGCGTCACCGTCGACACCGCCAACCGCCTCCAAGGCCGCGAATACGACATCACCCTCATCTGGCACCCCCTCTCCGGCCGCCGCGACGCCACCGCCTTCCACCTCGAATCCGGTCGCCTCTGCGTCCTCACCTCCCGCCACCGCCACGCCTGCGTCGTCGTGGCCCGCGCCGGCATCCCCGCCCTCCTCGACCACCACCCCTCCAGCCCGCGCATCCAGCTCAACGTCCCGATCAAGTTCCCCGACGGCTGGACCGCGAACCACACGATCCTGGCCCACCTCGAACAGCACCGAATCCGGTCTCACATGTTGTGACGGAGGTTGTCGGGGTTGTGCCAGCCGAGGAGGGTCTCCGTCATGCGGACGGCGTCCACGGAGGCGCGGACGTCGTGGACGCGGATGATGCGGGCGCCGTTGAGGATGCAGAAGACGGCGGCGGCGAGGGAGCCGGGGAGGCGGTCGTGCTGGGCTCTGCTGAGGGTTTCGCCGATGAAGTCCTTGTTGGAGAGGGCGACCAGGAGCGGGTGGCCGAGGGCGGCGATCTCGGGGAGGCGGCGGGTCAGGGCCAGGGTGTGCAGGGTGTTCTTGTTGAGGTCGTGGCCGGGATCGATGATGATCTTGTCGGCGGCGACGCCGGAGTGGCGGGCGAAGGCGACGCGGTCGCGGAGGAAGGCCACGACCTCCGCGGTCACGTCGTCGTAGGTGGGGCGGGGGTGGCGGACGCGGGGCCCGGAGAGGCTGTGGGTGACGACCAGGCCGGCGTTGGCGGTGGCCACCGCCGTGGCGAGGGCGGGATCGCTGACGCCGCTGGTGTCGTTGACGACGTCGGCGCCGGCCTTGAGGGCGGCCTCGGCCACGACGCCGCGGTGGGTGTCGACGGAGATGACGGCGTCGGTGGCGGCGCGGACGGCCTCGATCAGCGGGACCACGCGGTCGATCTCCTCGGCGGCCTCGACCTGGGGGCCGTCGGGGCCGAACGGCACGCCGCCGATGTCGAGCCAGTCGGCGCCGTCGGAGACCGCGGTGAGCGCGGCCTCCACCGCTCGGTCCAGGGCGAAGGTGCGGCCCCGGTCGTGGAAGGAGTCAGGCGTGCGGTTGATGATGGCCATCACCGCGACCTGCCGAGAGAAGTCGAACGTCCGGGCTCCCAGCTTCATTACCCTGCCGATCTCAGATCCCATATCCGGTTTGTACCGGAAACCCGGCCCGTACATGCGGGTGAAATGTCGCGGCGTCAGCCCGTGACGGCGTGGCGTTCGAGGAAAGCGTAGACGTCGGCCTCGTCCACGCCGGGGAACGAACCGGGCGGGAGCGCCGCCAGCACATGGGAGTGCGCGCGCGCCGACGGCCAGGCGTACCCGTCCCAGCGCTGGGAGAGCTCCGCCGGCGGGCGGCGGCAGCACTCGCCCGCGGGGCAGTTCGACTTCTTCCGCACCGTCGTCTCCCGCCCCCGGAACCAGCGCGACTCCCGGAAGGGCACCCCCAGGGTGATCGCGAAATCCTTCTCCTGGGACGGATCCACGTGCGCCACGCAGAAATGGGTGCCCGTCGGCGAGTCCGAATACTGGTGGTACGGCGAGAATCGATCCCTGGCCTGGAAGACCTGCCGCCCCGACCACTGCTGGCACAGCCGCTGCCCCTCGATGGCCCCCTGCTCGTCGGCGGGGAAGATGATCCCGTCGTTCTCGTACGCCTTGTAGATGATCCCGCCCGCGTCGTTCCGGACGAAGTGGCACACCAGGTCCAGATGGTGGGTCGCCAGGTTCGTGAATCGGTGGGCCGCCATCTCGTACGACACCGCGAACACGTCCCGCAGATCCTCCACCGACAGCGCCCGATCCCGCTTGGCCTCCAGCAGGTACGGCGCCGCCGCGGCCTCCGGCACCAGCACCGCCGCGGCGAAGTAGTTGGCCTCCACCCGCTGCCGCAGGAAATCCGCGAAGTCCCGCGGCTTGTGGTGCGCGAGGACGAAGTGCCCGATGGTCTGGAGCAGGATGGTCCGCGGCGTGTGCATCCCGAGCTGCTCGCGCTTGAGATAGATCCGCCGGTTGCGGAGATCGGTCACGGAACGCGCGGATCGCGGGAGGTCCGGGGCGGTGTGCACGGTGAACCCGAAATGCGCGACCAGCGCCTGGACCGTGCTCTGCGACAGGGCGCCGGACCGGTACCCGACGGCGGCCAGCGCCTCGGCGGCGGCCCGCTCGATGTCCTCGAAGTAATTGCCCAGCTCGCTCTGCTTGCGCCGGAGCTCGGCGTTGGCCGCGCGGGCCTCCTCCGGGGTGGCGGTGCCCTTGGCCTGCCGCGCCTTGAGCTCCTCGAACAGGGCAAGGATGTGCTCGAGCACGTCGTTGGGGACCCGGGCGGACACCTTCAGCCGGGAAAGACCGAGTTCGGCGTAGAGCGGATCGCGCTGGGCCTCCTCCAGGGCGATCTCCAGCTGCGCCCGCCGGTTCGGCGCCTGCCGCCGCAGCAGCTCCTCGACCGGCACGTTCAGCGCCCCGGCCAGCGATTTCAGCAGCGACAGCTTGGGTTCCCGCTTGCCGTTCTCCAGCAGCGACAGCTGGCTCGGCGCCCGCCCGACCCGCTCGCCGAGCTCGGACAGGGTGAGCCCACGCTGCCGCCGCAGATGCTTCAGCCGCTGGCCGAAGGCCAGAAGATCGAGCTCCTGCGTCAAAGACAGCGGTTCTTCACCGAGCAAGGAGGGCATGCAGCGATCCTAGGCAGAATTTCACGTCTTCTTCCACCCCTGTGTGAGCCACCCCACACCCCCACCTCCCATCAACCCAAGAAATCCGGGTAAAACACCATATATCGAGACAAAACGACCCCGGGTTCGTGTGACCCACCTCACACAGATTGGTCTAGTCCAAAGAGAAAACTCAGCGATTCTTCTCCCGCGAATACCCGACAGTATTTTGGCACAAGAAAATTTGGCCTTCTTTCGAGCTTCCCTACCTTGCTGGATCTCTTGACGTCGACACAAACTCAGACCAAGCACCCAGGTGACGACACCGCCGTCGGTGAGCCCCCCGGGCCCGCGGACGAGCACGCAACAAGGGAGTGAAACCGATGATGGTCGAACGCCTCAGATCCGCCGCCGCCCAACTGCGGCACGACTGGGAGAGCAATCCCCGTTGGACCGGCACCAAGCGGACGTACACCCCTGAGGACGTGGTGAAACTGCGCGGCTCCGTGCAGGAACAGTTCACCCTCGCCCGCCTCGGCGCCAAGCGCCTGTGGGACCTCCTGCACACCGAGGACTACGTGAGCTCGCTCGGCGCGCTCACCGGCAACCAGGCCGTGCAGCAGGTGCAGGCGGGCCTGAAGGCCATCTACCTGTCCGGCTGGCAGGTCGCCGCCGACGCCAACCTGAGCGGGCAGACCTACCCGGACCAGAGCCTCTACCCGGCCAACTCGGTCCCGGCCGTGGTCCGCCGGATCAACAACGCGCTGCTGCGGGCCGACCAGATCACCTGGGCCGAGTCGTTCCACAACGGCGCCGACGACCCGCCGCAGTGGATGGCCCCGATCGTGGCCGACGCCGAGGCCGGGTTCGGCGGCGTGCTCAACGCCTACGAGCTGATGCGCGCCATGATCGCGTCCGGCGCCGCGGGCGTGCACTGGGAGGACCAGCTGGCCTCGGAGAAGAAGTGCGGCCACCTCGGCGGCAAGGTCCTCATCCCGACCGGGCAGCACATCAAGACCCTGAACGCGGCCCGGCTGGCGGCCGACGTCTGCGGCGTGCCGACGGTGGTCATCGCGCGCACCGACGCGCAGGCGGCGACCCTGCTGACCAGCGACGTCGACCCCCGGGACCAGCCGTTCACCACGGGCGAGCGGACCGCGGAGGGCTTCTACCGGGTGCGCGAGGGGCTGGAGCCGTGCATCGCCCGGGGGCTGGCGTACGCGCCGTACGCCGATCTGCTCTGGATGGAGACCGCCACGCCGGACCTGGACGTGGCCCGCCGGTTCGCCGAGGCCATCAAGGCCGAATACCCGGAGCAGATGCTCGCCTACAACTGCTCCCCGTCGTTCAACTGGAAGCAGCACCTGGACGACTCGGCGATCGCCAAGTTCCAGCGCGAGCTCGGCCACATGGGATACAAGTTCCAGTTCATCACCCTGGCCGGCTTCCACTCGCTCAACTACTCGATGTTCGACCTGGCCAGCGGCTACGCCGAGGACGGCATGAGCGCCTACGTCGAGCTCCAGGAGCGCGAGTTCGCGGCCGAGTCCCGCGGCTACACCGCCACCAAGCACCAGCGTGAGGTCGGCACCGGCTACTTCGACCTGGTCAGCACGGCCATCGCGCCGGACTCGGCGACCACCGCCCTGAAGGGCTCCACGGAGGAAGCCCAGTTCTGATCCCCCGATCCGCGGCCCCGCCATCGCAGGTCACCCTCCAGGACCTGACGGCACAATGGCGGGGCCGCCGCATGCAACCGCTCCAGCAGGTCTGGCCGGAGGCGATTCACGAGATTCCCGCGGAGCTACCCAATGGCAGGAAATTTCAGCCTTTGTTCTTCCTGGGCGCGGGCAAGGTCCTGGTCAGCACCGAGTCGAGCTTCGAGAAGGTCGACATGCTCGCGTCCTACGACCTGGCCACCGGCGAGACGAAGGATCTCGTCCGCGTCATCACCCCCGCGAACGCCGAGCTGTTCGCCAGCGAGTTCACCGCCGGGTCCGGGGTGATCGCCTGGACCACCGCGCGCAGGGCCGGAGACCAGTTGATCGCCGAGATCTGGACCGCGCCCGTCACGGGCGGCGAGGCGAGCGTGCTCGGCTCGATCAACGACGTGAAGGAGGCCGAGGGCGGCGCGGTGCACGGGTTGACCGTGGACGGCGACGCGGTCTACTGGTCCACCGGCGGGACCGGCGGCGTCTGGCGGTTGCCGCTCACCGGCGGCGTGCCGGCCCAGGTGCCCGGCACCGAGGGTTACCACATGTTCGACTATCCGTGGGTGGGCAAACCCGCTGTATACAGCAGAAGCAGCTACGCCGACTTGCTCAACGTCCAGTCCGGGGAGACCCGAACCGCGGTGGGGAACGAGAACGAGGGCTGGGTCTGCGGTCTGACCCGGTGCGTGGGAGATCTGCCGCGCGAATCCGATGGGGCGAGTCTCCCTGCGGCGACCACCCGCCTCAGGGACGGTTCAGCACAGCGGACCTTCCCGGCTCTCAGCGGGGGCGGACATAGCTTGATCACCATGGACCGGTTCACGCTCCTCATGATCAACAATCCGGGCGGGGGCACGGTGGGCATGGCGCTGACCGACCTGGTCAGCGGCGAGGTGGCGGACCTGGGCCTCAGGCCGAACGCCGACAGCAGCTTCTCCTACCACGCCTTCAGGAGTCCCGACTCCGACCTGTACGCCTATGCGCTCAAGGGCAAACAGATCATCGTCGACCTGAAGGCCATCGAATAGCTCACGGAGAGGGGCTGGGAGACGGCGACGGGCTCGGTGAGGGCGACGGCGACGGGCTGGGCTGGGGGGACTCCTCGTCGCCCCATTGCGGCTCGGTGCTGATCCCCCCGGTCGGGGTCGGCGTGCCACCCGGCGGGGTCGACGGCGCTCCCGTGGCCGTCGGCGGCGGCGGGCTCGTCACGGGCGGCGGGGACGGCAGCGCCGACGTCCACGGATCCTCCGGCGTCTCCCCGGTCGGGTCGACGGTGTGCGTGGTGGTGACCGTCACCGGCCCGACCGCCGTCGCCCCCGGAGCCGTCGGCGGCCGGGCCGTGCCGAGCACCTGGCCGGGCCCGACCGTCCGGTCCACCCCCGGCACCAGCATCGGGAACGCGATCGGCGGCTCGGCCACCTTCTCCACCTGCGCCGGGGTCTGCGCGGCGGTCGCCACGGTGATGGCCGCGATGGCGGCCGTGGCCAGCGCCGCGAACCCCGCGTGCGAGACGTGTACGCCGGGCCGCTCCTTGCGGCGGCGCTTGGGCGCCGGCCCCTCCTCGACCGGCGGGAACTCCATCGAGTCCGGCTCGCGCGGGATCGGCGGGTACGGCACCGGCTGCCAGATCTCCGCGAAGACCGACGCCACCGCCTGCCGGTTGTCCCCCGGCAGCCCGATCCCCCCGGCGGCGAGCAGCGCCGACAGCAGTTCGGCGGCGTCCGGGCGGTCCAGGGGCTCCTTGCGCAGCGCGGCGGCCACGGTGTCCCACAGCAGTTTCGGCACGGCGGCGACCCGCGGCTGCTCCACCAGGATCCGCCGCATGATCACCTCGGGCTCGCCGGACCCGAACGGATGGTGCCCGGTCGACGCGAACGCGACCAGGCAGCCCCAGGAGAAGATGTCCGAGGAGGGCAGGGCGTGGCCGCCGGTGAGGCGTTCCGGGGCGACCCAGCCGGGGCTGCCCATGACCTGCCCGGCCTGGGTGTGGGCGGCGGCCGTGTCCAGGTCCCTGGCGATGCCGAAGTCGATCACGAAGGGCCCGCGCGGAGAGAGCAGGACATTTCCGGGTTTGAGGTCGCGGTGCACCAGCCCGGCCTCGTGCGTGGCCAGCAGGGCGGCGGCGGTGCCGAGCGCGACGCCGTACGCGAGATCGGGGGTCAGGGCGCCGCGGGCGGCGACCACCTGGGAGAGGGCAGGGCCGGGAATGTACTCGGTGACCAGGAAGGGCCGGTCCCGGTCGAGCCCGTCCTCGATCACCGCGGCCGTGCAGAACGGGACGACCCGCCGGGAGAAGGCGACCTCCTCCTCGAACCTGGCCCGCAGCGTGCGGTCGGCGAGATGGACCGCGTGCGGCGTCTTCAGGGCCACCAGGCCGCCCTCGGGCCGCTCGGCGAGGTACACCACCCCCATCCCGCCGGTGCCGAGACGGCCGAGCAGCAGATACCGCCCGATGATCACCGGGTCCCCCACGGTGAGCGGCCGGACGCCCGGAGGCATGCCGCTCTGGAGCCCTGTCCCGTCTCGTGCCATCCGGAAGTACCCCTCCGACTCAAAGTGCTCGCAAGGGCCACTGTGGTCGGATGGAACGCGCCATGCCGCTAACTAGTCACAGTCGGCATGAACAGGTAAGGCCACTGGCACCCGCAGGTAAGAATCCGCAGGTCGCAGTGGCCCCAATAATCACAGAGCTATGCCGCCGCCGCGTCCGGCTCGCGGGCCTCGACGGCATGGACGAAGGTCTGAATGTGCCGGAAGACCATCCGGGCTTCCGGCACGATATCGGCCAATATGGCGAAGACGTGTGGCATTCGGTTCCATTCCTCGTACCGCACGGCCACCCCGTCGGAGCGGGCGCGCAGCGCGACCCGGTGGGCCTCGTCCCGGAGCACCTCGGTGGAACCGGTCACGATCATCAGCGGAGGAATGTCGGTGTAGTCACCGAAAACGGGGGATACGAGGGGGTCGGTGGAGTCGAGTCCGGCGGTCCACTGCCTGGCCAGCCAGTCCATGCGGCCCGCGGAGAGCATCGGGTCGGCCCAGCGGTTGGCGCTGCGCTGCACATCGCTGAGGTCGGTCCACGGGGACAGGCAGATCCCGGCCGAGGGGGCGGGGAGGTCGCGGTCGCGGATCGCGAGCAGGGTGGCCAGGGTCAGGTGCCCGCCCGCGGAGTCCCCGGCCAGGACGATGTTCTCCGGTTTGAAACCGCGATCGAGCAATCCCGTGTAGGCGGCCACCGAGTCCGCCAGCGAGTCGGCCAGCGTGTTCACCGGGCCCTGCCGGTAGTCCAGGGCCAGCACCGGACGGCCGGTGACCGTCGAGAGCCGCCAGGTGATCGGGCGATGGGTTACCGGGGAGCAGACGAAATAGCCACCCCCATGCAGGTAGAGCACGACTTTACCCTCGTCCAGGCCCTCGTCGCCGCGGACCCACTCGCCGGAGCAGCTGCCGAGCTCCTCTGCCACGATGGTGGCCTTGGGGGGCATCATGCCCGGGAGGAGCCCCGGCACCCGCCCGCCCAGGGCGATCAGCCGCTGGGTCAGCATCAGGCTCGCCGTGTTCCGCAGGAGAACCGTGGAGATGGGTTTCATCGTGCCGCGCAGCAGTCCGTTGCACGCGGCGGCCTGCCAGCTGATGGGGTACGTAGGGTGAACGTCTACGTTGATCTCGTCGTGCATGCAGACCTCCCTATAAGGACATTTCCCCCAAACAGCGATTCCTACTCCGGGTAGGTAACCGTGCGCTTACGGCGGCGTTACAAAAGGAGCATAAAGGATGTCCGGATACTCTGGTACACCGTTGCCGAAAAAGCTCGGGATCAAGCCCGCGCATCGGGTTCTGCTGCTCGACGCGCCGGATACCCTGGCCGCCGACGGGGTCCTCGGGGATGCGGCCGACGACGGCGCGGCGGAGCCGTACGACGTGATCCTGCTGTTCTGCCTGGACCAGGCCGCGCTGCACGCCGGATTCCCGCCGGCGGCGGCGCGGCTGGCGAAGAACGGCGGGCTGTGGGTGTGCTGGCCGAAGAAGTCGAGCGGGGTGCCCACCGACCTGTCCGAAAACCCCATCCGGGACTACGGTCTCGCCCGCGAACTCGTCGACAACAAGGTCTGCGCCGTGGACGCCACCTGGTCGGGGTTACGCTTCGTCTACCGCCTGGCCGACCGCTAGGCGTACGATCAGGGCCGACGACGCTTCGGAGGTGCGCCGCCTTCCCCCTTTACGCCCGCATTGCCTGGTACGGCTTTCGCCGGCACAGCGCCTACCGGGCCGCCGCCATCGCCGGGGCGTTCACGAACACCGTTTTCGGCATTTTGCGGGCCTACGTCCTGATCGCCCTCTGGGACGCCCGACCGGGGCTCGGCGGCTACACCGTCGCCGACGCGATCACGTTCTGCTTCCTCAGCCAGGCCTTCATCGGGCCGATGCAGATGTTCGGCGGCGGCCTGGCGCTCAGCGAGCGGATCAGGACAGGAGACATCGCGTTCGACCTGGTCAGACCGGCTTCCCTGCTGGCCTGGGCGATGGCAGACGATCTCGGCAGGGCCGCGTACCTGACGCTGCTGCGCAGCGTGCCCCCGACGCTCGTCGGAGCGTTCCTGTTCGGCGTCGTCGCCCCCGCCCAGCCGGGCTTCTTCGCGCTGTCCTTCGCGCTCGGCGTGAGCGTCAGCTTCGCCTGGCGCTACCTGGTCGCGCTGTCGGCCTGCTGGATCATCGACGACAAGGGCACCCAGACCCTGTCGTCGGTGCTGACCATCTTCTTCAGCGGCATGATCCTGCCGCTGACCCTGTTCCCCGGCTGGCTCGGCACCCTGGCCAACGCCTCCCCGTTCGCCGCGATGGTCCAGGTCCCCGCGGACATCTACCTCGGCGCCCGGTCCGCGGCCGGCGGCCTGGCGTTCCAGGCGTTCTGGGCGGCCGTCCTGCTCGGCGCGGGCGCCCTGCTCACCCGGCGGGCCCGCCGCAAGGTGGTGATCCAGGGTGGTTAGGGCCTACGTGCTGCTCGCCTGGACCTGGCTGCGCGCCTCCGCGCAGTACCCGGCCTCACTCGTCCTGCTCACCCTCGGCTCGTTCGTCATCAACGGCCTGGACATCGCCGCAATCTGGGTCATCTTCGCCCACACCCGGACCCTGGCCGGCTTCACCCTCCCCGAGGTCATGTTCCTGTACGGCACCGCGGGCGTCTCCTTCGCCCTCGCCGACCTGCTGTTCGGCAACGTGGAACGGCTCAGCCAGCACATCAGGGCGGGCACCTTCGACACCATGCTGATCCGGCCGGTCAGCCCGTTCGTGCAGATGGCCGCCGACCGCTTCGGCCTGCACCGGCTCGGGCGCGTCGCCCAGGCGGTGGCGGTGCTCGCGATCGCCCTCGCCCAGCTGGCCGTGCCCGGCTCCCGGGCCTGGATGATCCCCCTGATGATCCTGTGCGGCACGGCCATCTTCGCCGCCGTCTTCGCGCTCGGCGGCGCGCTGCAGTTCCTGCTCACCGACGCCCCCGAGGTGGCCAACGCCTTCACCTACGGCGGCTCGCAACTCACCCAGTACCCGCTCAGCGTGTACGGCGAGCAGCTCGTCCGCGGGGTGACCTTCGTGCTGCCGCTGGCCTTCGTCAACTGGCAGCCCTCGCTTTACGTGCTGGACCGGGACGATCCGCTCGGACTGCCCGGCTGGCTGCGCTTCGCCTCGCCGGTCGCGGCCCTCGTCCTGGGCGGGGCCGCCGCGCTGGCCTGGCGCGCCGGACTGCGACGTTATCGATCGACGGGATCCTGAATGATCAAAGCCGAAGAGCTGGGGCGGACGTTCAAGGTCCGGCGGGCGGTCGTGCACGCGGTGCGGGACCTGTCGTTCACGGTCGGGCCCGGGGAGTTCGTGGGGTGCCTGGGGCCCAACGGCGCGGGCAAATCCACGACGATCAAGATGCTGACCGGGATTCTGGCGCCGTCCGCGGGGCGCGTGGTGGTGGCCGGGCTCGATCCGGCCCGGAAGCGGAAGGCGCTGGCGCGGCGGATCGGCGTCGTCTTCGGCCAGCGGACCACGTTGTGGTGGGATCTGCCGCTCCGGGATAGCTTTGAACTGATCCGGCTCCTTTACAAAGTAGATCGGGTTCGTTTCCGGGAGCGGCTGGACGAGCTGTGCGCCATCCTCGACCTGGGGGATTTCCTGAGGACGCCGGTGCGGCAGCTCAGCCTCGGGCAGCGCATGCGCGGCGACATGGCCGCCGCGTTGCTGCACGATCCGGACCTGCTGGTGCTGGACGAGCCGACGATCGGGCTCGACGTGGTCAGCAAGGCCGGGGTCCGGGAGTTCCTGCTGCGGATGAACGCGGAACGCGGGACCACCGTGCTGCTGACCACGCATGACCTGGGCGACATCGAGAAGCTCTGCCGGCGGGTGCTGCTGATCGACCACGGGCGGCTGGCCTTCGACGGGAGCGTGGCGGGCCTGCGCGCGCTGGCGCCCGAGGAGACGTCGATCGAGGATGTGGTGACGCGGCTCTATGTCAGTAGTACTCCGGCTGGGTTTCCTCGTATTCGTCCTCTTCCTCCTGCGGGCGGCCCGCCCAGCGGGATGGCATGAGGACGGGGACGAAGAGGGCGATGCCCAGCATGCCGTACACGCCGTTGCCGAGCAGGGTGAGCATGCCCTCGCCCGCTTCGGAGATCTCCTTCTGCACGGAGGCGCCGATCGGGGCCAGGGCGGCGGCGCGGGTGACGTCGATGATGTAGACGACCGTCCAGGCCAGCAGGATCATGGACGGGATGAAGGTGGCGACGGGCGAGATGCGGCCGGCCAGCAGGAGGCCCACCAGCAGGCCGATCACCAGCATGATGCCCAGGGCGATCAACATCCGGGTGTCCCTGAGTGGGTCGATGTTCTGAACCATGCCCCGGAGCGATTCCCGGGAGGCCCAGCCTCCGCCGAACAGCAGGGCAGCGGCGACGACGACGCCGACGAGCAGCCCGAATATGTGCCGCATGATCACCACCTCGTGTGAGAACGCCCAGAGGGAGGAGGCGTTCGTGCGGTTCGCGGCCACATTAGCGACAAACCTCTAAAAAAGGCACGCGCCCGCACGGGATAGATCTTCAACGGCGCCACACCTTCTAGACCACCCCATGAGCATGAGAAGATGTGCAACCGTGGTCCCCCGCCTCCCCCGACCCAACCGCCCGGCCTCCGTGCCGGTGCGGCGTTCGGGGACGCCGGACACCCGGACGAGCATCTTCCCTCGCCGTGCGAGGCAGGCGACTCCTCGATCGTTTTCCGGTCATGACTCGGCGGGTATGCGTTCCCATGACACGGCGGGCCTTCCATTGCTTTCCGGCCGTGCCTCGGTTTCCAGCCGTGACTCAGCTGGGAAACGTTCCCGTGGGACGGCGGATCTTCCGTTCCGGCTGATGAGGTCTGCGGCGTTCGCGGCGGTTTGTGTGTTGCTCGCGGCGGTGGCGCACCGGCTGGCCGGTGGGGACGGGCCCACGGCGCCGGCGCTGGCCGTCGCGGCGGCGGGTGTCTTCGCGGGGTCCGCCATGCTGGCCGGGCGCGAGCGATCGCCGGTGCTGATCACGAGCGTGCTGCTGGTGGCGCAGGGCGGGCTGCATGAGCTGTTCAACCATGGCGCGACGGTCAAGGCGATCCTGACGTCGCGGCTGGCCAGCGTTCCGGCCGCGCCGGTGGCCGATCATCAGACGCACGGGCTGGGCATCTCGCTGGGGATGCTGATCGCGCACCTCACCGCGGCGCTGGTCACCGCGTGGTGGGTGGGCCGAGGCGAGGCCGCCTTGTGGTCGGTCCTCCGCCGGATGGGAATCGCCGCGGTCCGGGTGCTGCTCAGGCTGTTCGCGCCCGTTGACGCGACCGGACTGGTGGCGCTGCGCCGAGTCGCGCATGGATGGCACCACCTGGGGCTGCCGAGAACGAACGAGCCACTTCGCTACATCGTGGTCAGACGGGGCCCTCCACTACCCGTCTGAGCCCTGGTCGCGGAGTTGGCCCATGTCACGGGAATCCTTGTCACACCGTCGTGGACGTCACTCCGTCATCGATCCACATTCCCGGCATTTCCCCTGTGGGCTGCGTATCGCTAGATGAGATCCCTTTCGATCTCCGGTGAGCGCGGTTCATGTCGAGCGCGCTCCAGTGGTACGCCCGGCGTTTCATGCTTCCGATATTTCCCAGTGGAGAACACATGTCCATCCTCCGTCGCGCCATCGCCGTCACCGCCGGTGCCACCGCTCTCGCCTTCGGCCTCGCCCTCCCCGCGCTCGCCCACGTCACCATCAACCCCGGAACCGCCGAGAAGGGCGGCTTCGCCAAGGTCGCCTTCCGGGTGCCCAACGAGCGCGACGACGCCTCGACCACCAAGATCGAGGTCTCCCTGCCGGTCGACCACCCGCTCCCGTTCGTCTCCGTACGACCCGTGCCAGGCTGGGACGTGAAGGTCACCGAGAGCAAGCTGCCCGCCCCCGTGCAGTCCAAGTACGGCGAGATCACCGAGGCCGTCACGAAGATCACCTGGTCCGGCGGGAAGGTCGAGCCCGGGCAGTTCCAGGAGTTCGAGGTGTCGATGGGCGCCATGCCCGACAACGTCGACCAGCTCGTGTTCCCGGCCACCCAGACGTACTCCAGCGGCGAGGTCGTCAAGTGGGCCGACGAGCCCAAGGCCGACGGCGCCGAAGCCGAGCACCCGGCCCCGACCCTGAAGCTGATCGCCCCGACCGGCGACGACACCCACGGCGCCGCCGCGATGGCCTCCCCCACCGCCTCCGCCGCCCCCTCCGTGGTCGCGGTGCAGAACAACGCCCAAACCGAGCCCATCTCGGCCGCCACCTCCGACGGCACCGCCCGCCTCATCGCCGGCATCGGCGTCGCGATCGGCATCATCGGCGTGGGCGTCGCGATCGTCGCCCTCCGCCGCCGCCCCACGGCCTGACCTCCCCCACTGGCCGTAGCCGTGCGCACCGCACGGCCACGGCCGGTGAGTCTCAGGCGGTGATGTCCCGGCTGGTGAACCGTGCCCAGGCGATCGCCCCGAAGACCAGGATGTACGCCCCGAAGGCCAGCAGTCCCTGTCCCATCTGATCGACGGCGATCGGGGCGCGCAGCGCTCCGTCGAACTTGTCCCACCAGGACGTGAGCAGGTATGGGTCGATCACCGCCAGCTGCGGGATCGCCTGCAGCACCCGCGCCACGACGACCAGCACGAGCGTGGCCGCGATCGCCCAGATGGGCGCCTCGGTGAACGTCGAGATCGCCAGCGCGAGCGCCCCCAGCGCGGCCATTCCCGCAGCCGCGTACAGCGCGACCAGGCCGATGCGCAGCAGCCCTTCGGCGAGCGGGACGGTGCTCCCCGACAGCAACGTCACCGGCCCAACCGGAAACAACACCAGCCCGGTAATCAGCGCGGAAACCGCCACCACCCCGCACGCCGCCGCCGCGAACACGACAACGTTGAGGTATTTCAGCACCAGCAGCCGAGTGCGTCCCGCCGGGGCGGTCAGCAGATACCGAAGCGTCCCCAAGCTCGCCTCGCCCGCGATCGAATCCCCCGCGACCACCCCGACCGCCAGCGGCAGCACCAGCGGCAACATCACGAAGAACGCGGCGAAGGTCAGCACCAGCCCGTTACCCGCGACCTGCCCGACAAAGTCGACCCCGTCACCGGCCACCCGGATCGCCACACCGATCAGCACCGGCACGACCGCGAGCACCGCCAGCAGGGCCAGATTCCTGGGCCTCCGGAAGGTCAGCCCGATCTCCGACCCCAGCAACCGGACCACCGCCCGAGTCCCCGACATCGAGAACGACTCCACCCCGTGCCTCGCGGCGACTTGGTCCCCCGTCGGCTCCTCCGCGACACGGTTCCCCGTCGATTCCTCGCCAGCGGAGTCCATCCTGGTTCGCCCGCCGACGCCGTCCATCCTGGAATCCTCCAGCGGGGTGCGTCCGACGGCGTCCATCCTGGATTCATGGCTGGCAGAGCCCGCTCCACCAGCGGAGTCCACCCTGGACCCCTCGCCGACGACGTCCATGCGGGATTCCTCCGACCGAGTGAGTTCTGCGCCCTCACCGGCCATCGTCTCCGATCGCGAAGCCTCGGCGACCTGCGCGGGCTGGGTTAGCTGGTCATGCTTCGACATCGAATCCCTCCCCGGTGAGATCGACGAAAAGGTCCTCCAGGGTGGGGCGGACCACCTGGATGCCGCGGACGGCGATGCACTCGCGGACGAGGGCGGCGGTGACGAGTTCGGGAAGCATGTCGGCGAGTTCGGCGGAGAGTTCGCCGGGGCCGGGGCGGACGTCGGTGAGGCCGAAGGCGGTCAGGGCGGCGGCGGCCTCGGAGACGTCGGGGGTTTCGACGCGGATGCGCGGGACGTTGGCCGAGCGGAGTTCGGTGAGCGGTCCTTCGGCCACCAGGCGGCCGGTGCGCATGACGCCGATATGCGTGCACATCTGCTCGACCTCGGCGAGCAGATGGGAGGAGACGAAGACGGTGGTGCCGCCGGCGGCCACGTCCTTGATCAGATTGCGGACCTCGCGGGTGCCCTGCGGGTCCAGGCCGTTGGTGGGTTCGTCCAGAACGAGGAGCTCGCGGGGCCCGAGCAGGGTGGCGGCGATGGCCAGGCGCTGGCGCATGCCCAGCGAGTAGGCCCGGTAACGCTTCTTGGCGGCGGCCGCCAGCCCCACCCGGTCGAGCGCCTCCGCGACCCGCCGATCCACCGTGCGCGGATCGGCGCTGGGGTCGGCGGCGTCGAAGCGCCGCAGGTTGGCGGCCCCGGACAGGTACGGGTAGAACGCCGGGCCCTCCACCAGCGCCCCGACCTTGGTCAGCGCCTCGCGCGGCGACCCGGATCCCAGGATGGAACTGGTCCCGGCGGTCGGCGCGACCAGGCCGAGCAGCATCCTGATCGTGGTCGTCTTGCCGGAGCCGTTGGGGCCGAGGAAGCCGAACACGGCGCCGCGGGGGACCGTGAGGTCCAGCTGGTCCACGGCGAGCTGGCCGCCGCGGAACCGTTTGGTCAGGCCGCGGGTGACGATCGCGGCCCCCTCGGCGGGGGACGCCATGAGCGCGTCCCCCGCCGCATCGATCGTCATGGTCATTTCCGGCCGGCCGCCTCGTACAGAACCTCGGGCGTGACCGCCCCGGCGACGACGCGCCCGTCATCGGTGAGCAGCACGGACACCAGCTTGGTCTTGATCAACCGGCCGCTCCCCCAGGTGCCGCTGACCGGCGTCGCGGCCTTGAACACGCCGTCGACGACCGCGCTCATCTGCGCCCCGGCGCCCATTCCCCACTCGCCCTCGCCCCCGGTGAGCCCGCCTTCGGTGAGCCCGCCTTCAGTGAGCCCGCCTTCAGTGAGCGCGCCTTCGGGCAGCGGCATGACGACCACGGTGGACCAGCCGGACCCGATCACCTTCGCCTGCTCGCCGGCGGTGTGGTCGATACGCGCGACGGTCTTCTCGTTCAGGGCGGGCAGCTCCCCCTCCTCTACCTTCGCTCCCGGTGGCGGGGTGAACGAACGCGAAGTTCTCCGGGGCCGGGCGGGAGAAGGTGACCGAGTCGAAACCCACCTCGAAGGCGGGTTCGGCGGCGCCCTTCGCGTAGACCTGCACCCGGAGCGGGATGAGGGTCTCGCCGTCGATGGCCACGCGGATGTCCTTGATCAGCGAGGCTGGCGTGGTGGGCGTGATCACCAGCTCGTACGCGGCCCGCCCGGCCACGGTGGCGTCGTTGCCGACGCTGATCGCGGTGTCCCCGTCGGCCGCCGCCAGCGCCTGCTCGGCCGCCTGCTGGGGTGTGATCACGCTGGGCGGCAGGGTCGGCGCGGCCGGAGCGACGGGCGTCTTGATCCTCGTCGCCGTATTGGCGGCGCTGTCCCACCACCAGGTCTGAGCCCCGTTGACGATCAGGTCGTGCTCGCTCATGTGGCCGGGCAGCGCGATCCTGACCTGCGACTCCGAGCCGTACCAGATCTTGACCTGGTGGGATCCGGCCAGCAGGCCGAGCGGCGTGTTCGCCTCGCCGGCCAGTGAGGACAGGCCGGGCACGCCGAGGGACGCGGTTTCGATGATCGTCCCGGACATGGGCGGCAGCTTTCCGGACTGCCAGCGGGTGCCGACGTCGGCCAGCAGCTGCTGGGCGGTGAGCTCGGGCAGCGCCGGATCCCCCTGGACCGAGGCGATCACAGGGCCCGCTCCGACGGCTCCGGCCACCACGGCGATGGCGGCGACCGGCACCCCCCACCTCACGGCGCGTGCTCTCTTGGGCATTTCACCTCTCCAATCTGATGGATACGGCCCCACCTTGCGCGCTTCCCCCTGTGCCGAAGCTGAGAGGCGCTGAGATCCCTCTCAGCCGGAACTCCCTCCCCAGGTCCCGCTCTGACGTCCCTCTCAGCCGGGTCTCAGCAGGTAAGGGCCAAAATGGGGGTCATGCGGGTTCTGGTGGTGGAAGATGAGCGGCGGATGGCGGCGGCGTTGCAGCGCGGCCTGCGGGCCGAGGGGTTCGCCGTGGATCTGGCCCACGACGGCGAGGAAGGGCTGCACCTCGCCCAGGTCGGCGACTACGACGTGGTCGTGCTCGACATCATGTTGCCGAGGCTGTCCGGCTACAACGTCTGCAAGCGGCTGCGAGCGGAGGAGAACTGGGTGCCGATCCTCATGCTCTCCGCCAAGGACGGCGAGTACGACCTGGCCGACGGCCTCGACCTGGGCGCCGACGACTACCTCACCAAGCCCTTCTCCTACGTCGTGCTGGTGGCCCGCCTCCGCGCCCTGCTGCGCCGCGGCGGCGGCCGCCGGCCGTCGGTCCTGCGCGCCGGGGACCTCACTCTGGACCCGGCCCGCCGCCTGGTGTCCCGGGGGTCGGCCTCGATCGAGCTGACCCCCCGCGAGTTCGCCCTGCTCGAATACCTGATGCGCCACCACGACGAGGTCGTGTCCAAGGTCGAGATCCTGGAACACGTCTGGGACACCTACGACACCGACCCGAACGTGGTCGAGGTCTACGTCGGCTACCTGCGCCGCAAGATCGACGCGCCGTTCGGCCGCACCGCCGTGCAGACCGTGCGAGGCGCCGGTTACCGTCTGGTCAGCGATGGCGGCTGACCCCCCTGCCAGCGGTCTGGAGCGGTGGCGGGGGGCGGCCGGGTGGTGGCGGCGGCGTAGCCTGCGGGTCCGGCTGACCGTCGTGGCGGCGGCCGTGCTCGCGCTCGGGCTGGCACTCTCGGCGTGGGTGTTCGTGGACGTGCTGACCCGGGCGCTGGTGGGGACCATCGACGAGGGGATACACCAGCGGGCCCGGGAAGCCGTCGCGCTGTCGGACGCGCGCCGGCTGGACGGGCCGATCGTGACCACCGACAACACGATCGTGCAGGTGATCTCGCGGGACGGCCGGATCATCGGCGCCACCGGCAACACCGACCGGCTGGTCCCGCTGCTGTCGGCGGAGTCCCGCGCCGCCGCCCTCGCCGAGGGCGGCGGACGTTTCCTGGACGGCCGCCCGTACGGGATTCCCGGGGTGCTCCGGGTGACCGTGCTGAGCGCCGACAACGGCACGACGGTGATCGCGGCCCGCTCGTTCGCGGAGGTGCAGGGCAGCATCCGGGCCGCCGGGCACGTCCTGCTGATCGGCACTCCGCTGCTCATGGTCCTGCTGGCGGCCGCGTCCTGGGTGGTCATCGGGCGGACGCTGCGGCCCATCGACGAGCTGCGCCGGGGCGCCACCGAGATCACCGGCACCGCGCGCTCGCGGCGGCTGCCGGTGCCGGAGGCGCACGACGAGGTCCACTCGCTGGCGATGACGCTGAACGACATGCTGGCCCGGCTGGAGGACGCCGGGGCCCGGCAGCGTGCCCTGGTCTCGGACGCCGCCCACGAGCTCCGCAGTCCCCTGGCCAGCATCCGGCTCCAGCTGGAAGTGGCGCTCAACCACCCCGAGGGGCAGGACTGGCGGGAAACCGCCGAAGGGGCGCTCGAGGACACCCTGCGCCTGGCCCGGCTGGCCGAGGACCTGCTCGCGCTGGCCCGCATGGACGAGGGCCGCCCATCCCGCCGCGAACCTGTCGATCTCAACGAACTCGTCTCCCGCACCGCCGACCGATACGGCATCGCCGCCGACCTCCCCGCCGCCACGCTGACCGTCACCGGCGACGCCATGGACCTCGGCCGCGTCCTCACCAACCTGATCGACAACGCGGTACGGCACCGCACCGCGAAGGTCGCCGTCGCCCTCACCCAAGCCGATTCGCCGACCCCCCGCACCGCCGAGATCACCATCACCGACGACGGCCCCGGCATCCCCGCCGAAGACCGGGAACGCGTCTTCGACCGCTTCACCCGCCTGGACACCGCCCGCAGCCGCGACGACGGCGGCGCGGGCCTGGGCCTCGCCATCGTCCGCACCACCCTGCACGCCCACGGCGGCACCATCCACCTCACCGACGCCTCCCCCGGCCTCACCGCCGTGGTCCGCCTACCCCTGACCTGAGCCGAACTCCCGACCGCACGAGGCTTCGAGAAATCCGGTGGTCCCGTCTGGTGAAGGCCGCCAGAGGCCGTTAAGGGCTGCGCCTCCTTGGCGATCTTCGGTGCCGCCCGCATGCCGAAATGGACGTAAGGCGTCCCGAACACCAGCGACAGCCACGGCGCGCTGACGGGGCCGAGGCCCGGCATCGCAAGCACCGTGCCAGACACCGCCACCAGGTCGGCCTCGATTGGGGCTTCACTCCGGGAGCAGCCGATCAGGTCCTGAACACGGTTATGGCCTACATCATCGAGGTGTCGACCAGTGAGCCCCCCCCCGCACGGCGCTTGGCTTTGGGCTCGGACGGAGAAGAGGTAGAACTTGTGGGGTGAAAGGGAGCCACCCGTTTGATCTTTGTTGTGGGTTGCCGGGTTCGGGAAAGACCACACTGGCGCGGCGGCTGGCTCGGGAGCTGCCTGCCATTCGTTTGTGCCCCGATGAATGGTTGAGCGGGTTGGGCGTCGACCTCTATGCGGAGGAAGGGCGCGACCGGCTGGAGGGTCTCCTCCGGCAACACGCGTATGACCTGCTGAGACTCGGGCAGGATGTGATCTTGGAGTTCGGCTTCTGGGCTCGGGCTGAACGTGATGAGCCGAGGCTCGCCGCTCGTGCGCTTGGCGCGGCAGTCGAGCTGCGCTACCTGGACGTGCCCCTCGACGCGCTGTGGCGGCGGCTGGAGTCTCGCAACAGTGCGGGGGCTCAGGAGGTGGCTCTCATTTCGAAGGATGCGATCGAGCGATGGGCCAAGGTCTTCCAGGCCCCTGACCAGGACGAGCTTGCGCTCTTCGATAAGCCTCAAGTCCAGCGTGACGGATAGCTGGTTTGCGCCGATCGGAGCTGCCGCGCCCGTGGCCTCACTGAAACTCAGTGAACGGACCTTAGGGTGGGCGCAGCACTGATCGACCTCTGTCAGGAGGACGCCATGTTTCCCAGAATCGGCCGCCCGGTCGCCGATCTGCTCGCGGAACTGACCCGGCTCAAGGCCGCCGACCTTCCCGTGCGTGGCGGCAAGGTGACGGCGTATGTATACGACACCGGGCGGGCGGAGGTGCACGACGCGGCGTTCGCGGCCTATGCGGAGATGCTTGAGGTGAACATGCTCGATCCGACGGCCTTTCCCAGCATGGTGGCGCTGGAGAAGCAGGTCGTGGGGGCGGTGGCGGAGCTGCTGGGGAACCCGGCGGCGCCGGGGATCTTCACCAGCGGCGGAACCGAGTCGATCATGCTGGCGGTGAAGGCGGCCAGGGACGCGCGGGCGGTGGAGCGGCCGCGGATCGTGGTGCCGGTGACCGCGCATCCGGCGTTCCACAAGGCGGCGCACTATCTGGGCGTCGAGGTCGTCGCGGTTCCAGTGGACCTGGAGACGTTCAAGGTGTCGCCGGACGCGATCGAGGCGGCCATCGACGAGCGGACGGTGCTGGTGGTGGCGTCCGCGCCGTCCTACCCGCAGGGTGTCATCGATCCGACCGGGGAGATCGCCGCGCGGGCGGCGGCGCGTGGCGTGCCCTGCCATGTGGACGCGTGCGTGGGCGGCTGGCTGCTGCCCTGGCTGCGCGAAGCGGGGGCCGACGTGCCGCCGTTCGACCTGAGCGTGCCCGGCGTGACCTCGATCTCCTGCGACCTCCACAAGTTCGGCTACGCCCCGAAAGGCGCGTCGGTGCTGTTGTTCGCCGACGCGGCGATGCGGCGGAAGGCGTATTTCGCGTCGGCCGCCTGGCCCGGTTACACGATCATCAACTCGACCGTGCAAAGTTCACGGTCGGCCGGCCCTCTCGGCGGGGCCTGGGGAACCCTGCAAGCCCTCGGCCGCGACGGATACGCCGAGCTGGGCCGTACCACGCTGGAGGCCACCCGGCGCCTGGCCGACGGCATCGCGAAGATCCCCGGACTGCGCGTGCTCGGCGAACCCGAGGCATCCCTGGTGGCCTTCGCCGGATCCTCCGAGGTGGACGTCTTCGTCCTGGCCGACGAGGCACGCAAACGCGGCTGGTTCCTGCAGCCCCAGCTCTCCTACGCCGGCATCCCCGCCAACATCCACATCACCGTCACCGGCGTCACCCACACCGGCGTGGACGCCATGCTCGACATCATCGCCGAATCCACCGACTCCGCCCGCGCCAAGGGCCCCGCCCAAGTCCCGCCCGGCCTACCCGAACTCATCGCCGCCCTCGACCTGGACGCACTAGACGACGCCACCTTCACCGACCTAGCCGCCTCGGTAGGCATCAACCTCCGCAGCACGGACCAGCCCGAAATGGCCACCGTCAACGCCGTCCTCGACGCCTTACCCGCCCCCACCCGCGAATCCATCCTGATCCGCTTCCTATCAGTCATCTACTCCTAGAAGCTCCCGCATCCATGATGCTCAGCGTGCTGAGAGGACTACTTTGGGCGGTCCTTGCCTTCTAGGAGGGTCCAGATTTTTACCCTGTAGGTGCCGAAGGTGCCGGTTGCTTCTAGTTGGGTGCGGCCTCCGTCGAAGGGCGATTCGATGGGGTGAGTGTTCAGGACGCGGGCGTAGACGGCCAGGAGGGCGCGGCGGTCGTTGGCGGGGACTTTGCAGGAGTGGATGTGGAGTTCGATGGTTTCCTTGTCCACCTTGATTGAGATGTCCATGGTGGGGTTCGCGCCGAGTTTGGTGGCTGATTCGACCATGGCTGTCGCGGTCTGGAGGGCGCCGGTGATCGACCCGGCGGTGTCGGTGCCCGTGCCGGTTTGGGCTGACGCCTCCCAAGGGCGGCTTGCGAGCAGGCGGGGCATGGCGGCCAGCTGGCCAACGTAGAACCATGTTTCGAGGGCGCGTTTGAAGTTGGTCTCGGTGGTGCCGGAGAGGTTGGCGTCGCGACCGGCGCTGTGCAGGGCGCCGGCGTAGTCGGCAGCGGCGGCGGCCTGGGAGGCGAGCTTCTTCAGCCAGTTGACGGCCTGGGTCTGCTCCTCGGTGACGTTTGTGCGTTCCAGGGCGTACAGGGCGGCGTCGACCCGGGCGCGGAGGGCGGGGGCGGCCGACATCATGGCGGTGACGTGTTCGGCGGGGAGGGACTCGACGACGACCCAGGCGGGGAGCCGTAAAGGCAGGTCGATATCGGCGGTGAGGTCGTATCCGGGGTCGGCGCGGGCTTGGCGCGCGCGGGCGATCCACTCCGGCACCTCCGACAGCCACACGTACGCCTGGCCGTGGGTGACCTCGGGGACGAAGCCGACGGTCGCCTTGTCGGCCGCGTAGTCGGCGTCGAGGAGCGCTTCGCCGAGGGTCTGCAACACGAATCCGTTCCAGGCCGCGAGCAGCTGGCTGCTCACCGCCTGCGTCGCCGCCCACGGGGTGACCTGGTCGACAACCTGGTCCTCGCGCACCTGCTCGGCTGCCATCAACTCGTCATAGGCGGCCCGGCCCGCACTCCGCAGCGCCTCCAGCGTCCCCGTGTCCCGCTCACCCGCGAACGCGGCTCGCAACTTGGCGGCAAGCGGCGGCTTGGACGGCTGCGTCACGACATCCTCCAGCACTCGACGGTCAAGCCCAGCAACTCTAAACACCCACCCCACACCCGCCCAGGTCCACTAAGGCCATCTTCCGGAAGGACAACTTCATGACACTCGGCCCACCGTGATCAGGGTTGAAGGAGTTCTCAGATCATGAGGCCGAGAGCGATCAGCGGGTTGTGGAAGTCGTCGCGGGCTCAGCGGGTTCCGTCGGCGATGTTGGTGAAGGTGAGCTGGCGTGACGGGCCGATCGCGTAGCTGCGCATGATCGCGGGGATCGATGGAGCTGTGGCGGTCCGGATCTTGCACCGGTCTTCGCCGAAGGTCGCGTCTCGGACTGTCGCAACGTCACGCAACACCCCTGGCGGCCCCCGGGAGAACGGAGGTGATGATCCTTGTTCTCGATCGATCGCTCGCTCGCTGCGGATGAACTCGGCCGGTCGGCGGGGACCGGCCCGGTGAGCGGTCAGGGTGGTGACCCCAGGACCGCGACGGTCGGCAGCGGCTTGCAGTTCCGGTCGTCGACCTTCGGTTCGATCAGGTAGAGCTGTGTGACGTGCGGGAGGCGTGTCCCGGGTGGGGCGAGCACGGTCTGGATGATGCGGATCTCGGTGTGGCCGTGGCCGTGGCCGTGGCTGTGGCCGTGGCTGTGGCCGTGGCTGTGGCCGTGGCTGTGGCCGTGGCCGTGGCCGTGGCTGTGGCCGTGGCCGTGGCCGTGGCCGTGGCCGTGGCCGTGGCCGTGGCCGTGGCCGTGGCCGTGGCCGTGGCCGTGGCCGTGGCCGTGGCCGTGGCCGTGGCCGTGGCCGTCTGCTCGATGGGGACCTCGCTCCAGGGCAGGGCGTTGAGCTGATCGAACAGACCCCTGCTGATTCCCGCCGGCGGGGAAGACAGGGAAGGT
>NZ_JBDPLV010000120.1:0-21960 GCF_039871605.1 Acrocarpospora sp. B8E8
AGCCCCACCCGGGCGTACTTCTGCTCGTCCACCGCGTTGGTGACGATGGTGTTGCCGAGCACGAACCGGTCGATCGCCGGATAGAACTCCGCCTCGCTCAGCCCGACCTGCTCGCGCAGGATGCTCAGCGCGGCGAGGATCCCGGTCGTCACATCCGGCGTCGAGAACGCCTTGCCGTGTACGGCGCGGCCGTCCGCGATGGCGACGGCGTCGGTGAACGTGCCCCCGACGTCGATACCCACGTCCAAAATCATGACTGCTCAGTCTCCTTCGGCTGCACCGGCTCCGGCGCGGAGCTCGGCCAGGATCTGCTCGGCACGGTCGGCGCGTACCGCTTTGGCGGCGAGCATGCGCGCGACCACCGTGGGAATCTCCTCAGGGCTCGCGCCCGCGGTCACCGCCACGTTGCGCGCGTGCAGTGACATGTGTCCGCGCTGGATGCCCTCGGTGGCCAGGGCCCGCAGCGCGGCCAGGTTCTGCGCGAGCCCGACCGCGGCGACGACGCCGGCCAGCTCGCTCGCGGTCCGCACCCCCAGCAGCCGCACCGCCGCGCGCGCCACCGGGTGCACCTTCGTGGCCCCGCCGACCAGGCCGACCGGCATGGGCAGTTCCAGGGAGCCGGACAGGTTGCCCTCGGCGTCGCGCTCGAAGTGGGACAGGGAGGTGTAGCGGCCGTCCGGGGCGACCGCGTGGGAGTGCGCGCCCGCCTCGACCGCGCGGGTGTCGTTGCCCGTCGCCAGCACCACGGCGGTGACGCCGTTCATGATGCCCTTGTTGTGCGTCGCCGCCCGGTACGGATCGGCCTCGGCCAGCGCCGCCGCGTGCACGATGTCCCGCACCACCCGCGAACCCCCGAGGGCCTCGGCGTCGAAGACGGCGCGGGCCCTGGCCAGGCGCAGGTCCGCCTTGTTGGTCAGGATCCGCAGCAGGGTACGGCCCCCGGCGATCTCACCCACCCTGGTCGCCACGGCCTCCGCCATCGTGTTCACCGCGTTGGCGCCCATCGCGTCCCGTACGTCGACCACGAGGTGGAGCACGACGTAGACGTCCTCGCCCGACGGCACGAGCCGTACGGTGATGTCCCGCACGCCGCCGCCGAACTCCACCAGGCGCGGGTCCTGCGCGTTCGCCAGCCCGGCGAGCTCGCCGCGCGCCTCCAGCAGCCGCAGCCGCGCCGCCTGGGGATCGGCCGCGCCCAGCACCTGCACCTGCGCCTGCATGATCGGCGCCGAGCACGTCGTGGCGAAGCCACCGTGGACGCGGGCGATGCGCGCGGCGTTGCTCGCCGCGGCGACCACCGACGGCTCCTCCGTCGCCATCGGCACCAGGACGTCGGATCCGTTGACCCTGAAGTTCGTGGCCACGCCCACCGGCACCCCGAGCACCCCGACGACGTTCTCGATCATGTGGTCGGCCTGGTCCAGGGTGAGCCCGGCGGCCGGATCGAGCACGTCGAGCGCGCCGGAATCGAGCCCCGCGCTCTTCGCGGCGAGGGCCCGCCGCTCCCCGGGCGACAGGTCACGAAACCCCGTCAGCCGGCTGTGAACACCCACGATGCCTCCCGCATACCGCCGAAACACGCTGATAATCGAGCCGAAACGCAAACGGCTTGTGCGGAAGATTAGGTCCGACCTGAACGCCGCGCCCATGGGTGAATCACACGCCGTTGAAGCCATTGCCATGTGTGAATCGACGTAGATCACAGACCAGTCGCGAGGGCGTGCATACGTACGGCCACAGTGACGCGGAAGAACGGCTCCGGCTCGCGCCAGTCGGGGCCGAGCAGCATGGTGATCCTGTCCAGGCGCTGGCTGACCGTGTTGATGTGCACGTTCAGCGCTCGCGCCGCCCGCGCCGGGCTGCCGTGCGAGTCGACGTAGACCCGCAACGTCTTCACCAGGTCGGTCGAATGATCGCGGTCCCAGCGCAGCATCGGCCCGAGCACCGCCTCGGTGAACGCGACGATCCCGTCGCGCCTGGCGCCGAACAGGGCCAGGTACGGCTGGTAGGCCGCCGCGTTGACGGCCGTGTCCTGGATGCCCATGCCGTGCAGCAGCTCGGCGCACTGGCGCAGCGGCTCGAACCGGCCGCCCAGCTCGCCCCAGGTGGCGACGGGCGCGTCGGCCACCACGAGCACCGGCGCCCCTACACACTCACGGACCTCGGTCGCCGCGCTGTCGGGGTCGGCCGCGTCCGTCAGCACGACCACACAGCCCGCGTGCTCACCGGCCAGCAGGCCGGGCCGCCAGGTGCCGAGCGCCTGCACGGCCGCCCTGCGCCGATCCCGCGGCACCAGCACCGCGACGACCATGCGCAGCGACTCCAGCCGGACCCCGCGGGCGCGGGCCCGCAACATCAGCTCCTCGCGGTGCGCCCCGTCGCCCAGCAGGATGTCGGAGATCAACTCTCCCCGCACCCGCTCCTCGGCCTCGGCCACGGCCTCCCGCTTCAGCGCCAGCAGGGCCACGATCTGCGCCGCCCGCTCGATCGTGCGCCGCTCGACCGAACCCAGCGCGAGATCGCCGTAGCCGACGAGGATCGCGCCGAGCAGCGTCTCGGCGGCCACCACGGCGACCACGACAGCCGCCCCGTCATCCGACGGATCCAGGAACACGCACCGCCCCGTGGTGCGGCTGCGCTCGACCGCGGCGCGTACGTGCGCGGTCACGGACTCCCCTGAGGCATCGGTCCGCGCCGAGGCGAGCGGGGCCAGATCGCGGTCGAAGATCTCCACCGACCGCCCCAGCGAGGCGGCCAGAGTCCGGGCCACCTCGTGCGCGGTACCCCCGCGCAGCACCGCGTTGGTGAGGTCCTGATGCACCGCGCTGGCGCGTTCCCTCGCCGCCATGGTGCGCGCGAGATCCTCGTTGGCCGCCCGCGCCGCCTCGGCCGACGCGCGGGCCTGCGCCAGCAGGTGCACCGTCTGCAACACCACGGCCGCGTGGTCGGCGAACGCCGACAGCAGCGCGATCTCCTCGGGCGTGAACGCGTGCTCGTCGCGGTTGGCCGCGAACAGCACCCCCAGCACGCGGTCGCCCGCCACCAGCGGCACACCGAGCAGCGACACCAGCCCCTCGGCCCGCACAGCCTCGTCGATCTCCGCGTCATGCGGCGCGTCGAGATAATGGTCATAGTTCGTCGTCCACTGCGGGCTGCGCGTGGACACGACCTTCCCGGCCAGGCCCTTCCCCGGAGGCACCCGAAGCCGCCGGAACTCGGGCGCGAACGTGCCCAGCGTCGAGCGCACCCGCAACTCATCGGTCTCCTGGTCGAACTCCGACAGATAAGTCACGTCGGTGCCCACCAGGTCATGCGCCCGGGCCACCAGGCGGTCCAGCAGCGCGTCCAGATCGCGCAACTCGGCCAGCTCACGCGCGCTGGACAGCAACGCGGACAGCTCCTGATCACGCCGCCGCCACCGCGCCACCGCCGCCCGCACCCGCCGCGTCCGCCACAGCACGCCGGCCAGCTCGGCACCGTCGAGCGACTCGGCGAGCGGCGCGACGGCGCTCTGCTCGTCGGCCGTCTCATCGAGCAGCAGGTCCAGCAGTCCAAGCACCGAGTCCAGGGGAACCAGCGCCCGCTGCGCGGGCAATACCATGCTCCCGAGCATATGGGTCCCGCCTCACGTGCCAGTATGCATGCGGCCGCTGCGCATCCGGCCGCCCGGGGCGTGCGGCGGCGGAACCGCCCGAAGGTGCGCCAGGGGTGACCTATCCGTGTCCCAGGCCATGTGGGAGATCGCTCAGGTGTGAGATGGTGGTCGAACCCTGAACCTACGGATAAGTCAGCCGGGGGTCAGCCGGTCCAGATGGTAGCGGACGGCGGCGAGGACCTCCTCGGGGTCGCGTACGCCCAGGAGCAGGTCGGAGCCGAGCCCGTCGATCATGGCGAGCAACACGACGGACTCCAGCCGGGGGTCCAGCCCGGCGCGCAGCTCGCCGTCCCGCTCCCCCTGGACGATCAGCTCGGCCACCCGCTCGCGCAGCCACCGGTCGCCCTCTCCCAGGTCCTCCATCAGCTTGGGCACGCCAACGGCCAGGGCGGTGAACGCCTGCCCCGCGCGGCGCTCGGCCCGGCGACGGTCGTCCAGCGGCAGCATCTCCGAGGCCATCGACAACAGGAACGAACGCACCGGCGACGCCGACGCCACGTCGGGCGCGCACATCCCCGCCACGATCCGCTCGGTGACGTGCTCGCCCAAATAGTGCACCACGTAGCGGAGCATCTCGTCCTTGCTCGCGAAATAGTGCTGTACGGAGCCGAGCGACATGCCCGCCTCGACGGCGACGTCACGCAGCCTGGCGCCGTCGAGCCCGTCGCGGCCGGCGATCCGCAGCACCGCCTCTGCGATGTGCCTACGACGCTCGTCGTGATCGACCTTTTTTGGCATATGCCTCCTTTCTCATACCGGCGTATTATAATACAGCGGTATGGCAACCATATCGTTCTTCGCCCCCATCGGAGCAGGCCACGTCAACCCCACGCTGGGCCTGGCCGCCGAGCTCGTCCAGCGCGGCCACCGCATCACGTACGCCACCACTGAGGCGAACGCCGAGCGCGTGGCGGAGACCGGCGCCGAGATCGTCCCCTGGACCTCGTCCTGGGACGCGCTCGACCAGGGCGCGGTGCCGCAGATGCACGGCAAGGAGCTGATCAGGGCGATGGGCCTGCTGCAGGACGAGACCAGGTCGGCGCTGGCCCAGCTCGCCGGTGGCGAGCGCCCCGACCTGGTCGTGCACGACGGCCCGATGTGCTGGTGGGGGCGGATCCTGGCCGCTCGCTGGCAGGTCCCCTCCGTCGAGATCTGGCCGAACCTGGTCAGCAACGAGCACTGGTCGATGCATCGGCAGTACACGACCTTCAATCCCCTGAGTTTCGGCTTCCTGCGCATGGCCGTGCGGCTCGGCCGCCTCCTGCGTAAGGAGGGGTTCGGCAACGTGCAGGCGTTCATGCGGGGCGACCGGGCCGCGATCAGGCTGGTGCTGCTGCCGCGGGCATTCCAATACGCGGGCGAGACGTTCGGCGACGGCTACGCGTTCGTGGGGCCGGGCCTGACCGAGCGGGCCTACCAGGGCCGGTGGGAGCCGCCCGGCGATGACCTGCCGGTGGTGCTGGTCTCGCTGGGCACCGCGTACAACAACCGGCCCGACTTCTACCGTACGGTGCTGCGCGGGGCCGAGGACCGGCCGTGGCACGTCGTGCTGGCCGTCGGCGGCGTGGACCCGGGCGACCTCGGCCCGATCCCGCCCAACGTGGAGGTGCATGGCAGCGTGCCGCAGCTGGCCGTGCTGCGCCACGCACGCGCGTTCGTCACCCACGCCGGAATGGGCAGCACGATGGAGAGCCTGCACTTCGGGGTGCCGATGGTGGCGGTGCCACAGATGGCCGAGCAGCGGGCCAACGCCGACCGCATCGCCGAGCTGGGCTTGGGCCAGGCGCTGCCGGCCAACGGGCTCACCGGGTCCGCGCTGTGGGAGGCGGTGGAGGAGGTGGCCGCCGACCGGCGCGTACGCGAGCGGCTGAGCTGGATGCGGGACGAACTGGTGGCAGCGGGCGGCGCTCCAGCAGCGGCGGACGAGGTGGAGAAGGTGCTCACGGCCTGCACGAACAACTCTGATTCGAACGGCAGACGCTGACGGTCCCGATGCACAATTGCATGCGTGTCCCGACGTCGTGCACAGCCTCAGGCGCGTTCCGCGTCCTCTTCCGCCTGCCCGTGCGGGCTCCCCATGCCGTACCGGGAGTGCTGCGGCCCGCTGCACCAAGGGGCGGCGGCCGCGCCCACCGCGGAAAGGCTGATGCGGTCGCGGTACAGCGCGTTCAGCGTCGGCGACGTCGCGTACCTCCTGCGCAGCTGGCATCCGACGACGCGGCCACCACGCATCGAACCCGACGAAGGGCTCCGATGGGTACGCCTGGAGATACTCGAAACAACCGGAGGCGGCCCCTTCCACACCGAGGGCACCGTCCGGTTCCGCGCCCACTACCTCAGCCGGGGCACCGAGGGCCACCTGGACGAGCACAGCCGTTTCGTACGGCATGAGGGCACCTGGTCGTACCTCGGAGCGCTCTAGCCCCCGTGGGCATAGCCTGCTCCGATGAACACATCGCGGGCCTCTTGGCGTAACACGACTCACGGACGTTAGTGGAGTTCGGGGGGAGTGCCGTCCCGATTTCGGGAGCTTACTATGAGTTCCGTCACATTCTGGACCGGTCTAGTGTCCGTGACGTCCGAGTACTACGCATAGTGCGCCTGTTATCACGTGTGTCGTTTTATGTCGCTCTTTTATCTTCTCCTTGTCCCATGAATGATCACGCTGTCATCTGACGGGGTTTGTGATGCATGGGGGTGTCGCGTGGTCAGAGCGCGTGGCAAGGTCGTCGCAACTGCGCTTGCGGTCGTCGTGTCGGTGTTCGTCTCCACGATCGGCGTACCGGACGGCCTGGTCACCGCCGCGTCCGCGGCGGAACTGCCGGAGCCGATGAAGGAGAGCCCGGTCACCGGCACTCCCGTCCCGATCACCCCTGAGGCCAAGGGGGCCGAAGACCTCCAGGTGGTCCCCAGCCCCGTCAAACCGGTCTGGCCGAAACCGGGCGTGACCGAGGTCGCCGTCACCGGCAAGCGGGCGGCTGCCGAGCTCCCGGTGCGGATCGGTCCCCCCGAAGTGCTCAAATCCGCGCGCGGCGGGCGCCCTGTAACGAAGAAGGGCACAGCCCCGCAGAAGGTACGTATCCAGACCTACGACCACACGGTCGCCGACCGGATCGGCGGGTACGGCCTGGCCCTGCGCCTGACCCGCACCGACGGCGGCACCATCAAGGCGCCCGTCACCGTCACCGTCGACTACTCGGCCTTCCGCGGGCCCAACGCGAACCGGCTCGCCCTGATCCGGCAGCCCGCCTGCGTACTGGACAGCCCGCTCACCGACACCTGCCGGGCCAAGGTCGCCAAGGAACGGGCCCAGTTACCCGTCGTCAACGACGTCAAGACAGGAACACTCACCGCCGTCGCCGACGCCGACGCCACGGGAGCCGAGGTGCTCATGGTCGCGAGCACCGCGTCGGCGACCAACGGCTCCAGCGGCGGGTCGTTCGAGGTGACCGACCTCAAGCCCTCGGGCACGTGGCAGGTGGGCCTGTCAGGTGGCGCGTTCTCGTACTCCTACCCGATCGTGGTGCCGCCGCCCCTGTCGGGGGAAGGGCCGAAGCTGGCGCTGGAGTACTCCTCCACGACGGTCGACGGGCTGAGCAGCCAGACCAACAACCAGTCGTCGGTCGTCGGGACCGGCTGGGACCTGGCGGTCGGCTTCATCGAGCAGGCGTTTTCGCCCTGCGATGACCGGTGCTGGCAGTCGGGGTCGGAGACCGAGCCGGGCAACACCTCGCTGGTCGACCTGACGCTGTCGCTGGGCGGACGCTCCTCGAAGATCGTCAAGGACACCGACAGCGGGCAGTGGAAGACCGTCGAGGACTACGGCTGGAAGATCGAGAAGGTCGCGGCGGGGGCTCCGTCGGGGCAGCCGTACTGGCGGATCACTGCGCAGGACGGCACCAACTACCGGCTGGGCTACCGGCGGGACGCGAGCCTGCAGACGCCGTTCTTCGGCGACGACAGCGGGGAGCCCTGTCACGACATCTACGTGCCGCTCGGCCAGGAGACCGACCAGGTGTGCGTGGCGCCCTACCGGTGGATGCTCGACCAGGAGGTCGACGCCAAGGGCAACGTGATCGACTACAACTACCAGCGGGACACCGCTGCCTACTGCTCGCTCCGGATGTACTTCGACAACTGCTTGCAGGAGTACGACCGGGGCGCCTTCCTGTCGTCGGTGACCTACGGGTCGAACACGAACGTCGCCGGGTCGGCGGCGACCGCCCGGGTGCTGTTGGAGGCGAGCCCTCGCGAGTTCGACGGGGCCACCGACGAGCCCACCGATCTCGACTGCGGCCCGATCCCGCTGTGCGGGGGGACCGGGCCGACCTTCTACCTGGACGACCGGCTGTCGTCGATCACCACCCAGGTCGCCACGGGCTCAGGATGGGCTGACGTGATGCGCTACGACCTGACCCACCGATGGATCTACAGCCCCGGCGGCTACTACTCCGAGCACCCGATCCTCTGGCTCGACAAGGTGCAGCAGACCGGTAAGGCCGGAAACGCGCCCGAGGTGTCGCTCCCGGCGGTGAAGTTCGCCTCGGTCCTGCTCGACAACCGGGTGAACTACTCCATCCTGGACTCCAACCGTTCACAGTTCCCCCGGATCAGCGCGGTCACCAACGAGATGGGGGGGCGGATCGAGGTCACGTATGGGCAGCCGTCCGGTTGTGACCTGTGGACCGAGACGCCGAAGTCTGTCCGCGACGACGAGGGCCAGGACTGCTACTGGTCCTACGAGTCCAGCTACACCGACGAGGCCGGCGGTTTCCACGAGCTGGGTGGCGTGTGGAACAAGTGGATGGTGACCAAGATCGTGGAGAAGGACCTGGTCGCGGGTTCGCCCGACCTGGTGACCTCCTACCAGTACGTCGGCCAGCCCGCCTGGACCCTGGCCACGCTGGACACGTCGGTCGGAGGTCCCTTCGGCGACAGCTGGACCCGCTTCCGCGGCTACCCGACCGTGCGCACGGTCAAGGGCACCGGCACCGATCCCGCCGGGTACAGCGTCACCAGTTCGACCTTCTTCCGCGGCATGTATGAGGACCGCACCGCCAACAACACGCCCCGCCACACCCAGATCACCGACTTCGAGGGCAACTCCTTCCCCGACCGGGACCTGCTGGCCGGAAAACCGCTCATGGAACAGACCCTCCGGGCGCTGACGATGAACGGCTCCATCCCGGCGACGTTCCAGGAGGAGGAGGGCGCTCGGTATGAGTACCAGATCGTCACCACCGGCAACGGCACCGGCAGCGACGACCCGAGTTTCGTCAACCAGACCAGGCAGGTCGGCCGGGAGAGGATCTCCTCCGGCTGGCGCTACACGGAGAAGGCGACCACTTACAACCCCGACGCCCTGCCGATCCGCGTCAACGATTACGGCGAGCGCGGGGTCGCCTCCGACAACACGTGCACCGCGACCACGTACGCGAGGAACACCGCCAGCGGCGCCTGGATGATCTCCTACCCGGCCTCCGAGGAGCGCCGCAAGGGTGACGACTGCGCGTCGGGGACGTTCATGGGCCGTACCGTCACCCTCTACGACGGCGCCACCGGTGAGGGCGCGAACCTGCCCACGAAGGGCAACGCCACCGAGACCCGCGCCTACACCAGCGCGACCGACTTCACCGCCACGAAGGTCACCTACGACGGTTACGGCCGCTCGACCTCCTCCACCGACCCGCTGAACAAGACGACCACCACGACCTACACTCCCTCGGCCGGCTGGCCTACCGGTGGTGTCGCGGTGACCAACCCGCTCGGCCACACCACCACGACCTGGGCGAATCCCGAGTTCGGCCAGCCGGTCGGCATGCGCAACGAGGCCGGGTACGACACCAACATCGACTACGACCCTCTCGGCCGCACGATCGCTTTGTGGACTCCGGCCCAGCCGAAATCGGGGGGTACGGCGGCGGCGACGGTGACGTACACGATCCCGGTCGACGGGAGCGGCACGGTGAACGGGCCCGCGCGCACGGCGGTGTCGAAACTTCAGACGGCCGACACCTATGTGACCACCTACACCTACGACGACGGCCTCGGCCGCACCCGGGAGACGCAGGTCGCATCCCCGGCGGGCGGCCGGGTCGTCAGCGCGACCGTCTACGACTCCCGTGGCCTGACCTCGGCCAGCAGCGGGCCCGCGCACAACGCCGCCGAGCCCGGCAGCGGGCTGCTCAACGCGGCGATGACGACGCTGCCCCAGTGGAGGAAGCAGACCTTTGACGGCGTCGGCCGGGTCGTGGCGTCGGCCGACATGACCGGATCGAGCGAGATGCGCCGCACCACCACCGACTACTTCGGCGACCGCACCGAGGTGATCCCGCCGGTCGGCGGCAAGACGGTCCGCTACACCGACGCCGAGGACAAGGTCACCAAGATCGAGGAGTGGCTGACCGGGGCGGGCACGGCTCCGGCCGCGCTCCAGGGACCGGCCGCCGCGAAGGCGTCCTCCGGCCGGACCCTGCTGGCGGACCGCACGACCGAGGACTCGCAGACCTACCGCAACTCCGACGGCTCGTTCACCACCGAGTTCTCCTCCGGCCCGGTGCGGGTGCGGCAGCCGAACGGCGGCTGGGCGGGTATCGACACGACCCTGATCGAGGCGGGCGGGGTGCTCAAACCCAAGGTCGCGGCGGCCACTGTCGAGTTCTCCCTCGGTGGGAAGGGCACGCTGGCCCGCCTGGAGGGGAGCGCGGGCGAGCGTTTCGCCCTGGAGTGGCCCGCTGACTTGCCCCGGCCGCAGGTCAAGGGCAACGTCGCGACGTACGTGGATGCCGGCGGGGGCGTGGGGTCCGGGGCCGACCTGGTGGTGACGGCGTTGAGTTCCGGGTTCCGGCCTGACGTGGTGTTGCGGAAGCCGCCGTCGGGGCCGGTGGAGTACCGGCTGCCGGTCGTTGCCCAGGGCATGACGTTGGCCAGGTCGCGTGAGGGCGGGCTGGCGCTGACCGACGGGGCCGGGCGGACCGTCGCGTCGGCGCCCGCGCCGATCATGTGGGACGCGAGCGGGAAGCGCGGACGCACCGGCAAGATCGAGACGGAGGTGGTGAACGAGGGCGGCCGGCAGGTGCTCGTGCTGCGGCCCGACCCGGTGTTCCTGGCCGATGAGGCCACCAGATATCCGGTGACCGTCGACCCGACGACCACTCTTCCGGTACTCACCGACACCTGGATTGCCGACGTGGGAGGGACCGGCGCCGACTCGCAGTCGGCCCCGGAACTGGTGGCGGGCAGCTATGCGCTCGCCCCGTTCCTCCGGATCACCGAGCGCGCCTACCTCACGTTCAACACCGCTTCCCTTGCTGGAGCCACGGTGAGCGCCGCCGCCCTGAGCCTCTCCCGAGCCGGCGCCACCGGCTGCGGCGACGCCGGCTCCGGCATCCGCGCACAGCGGGTCACCGGCTCCTGGACGATGGGCGGGCTGACCTGGTCGTCCCAACCGGCCGTCACCACGGCCGGCCAGGTCACCGCGAACGACTCAGCGACCTGCGGCGCGCCCGGAGCCATGACGTGGAACGTCCTGCCGTTCGCGCAGGCGTGGGCGTCGGGTACGGCCAACAACGGCATCATGCTGCGCGGGGTGGACGAGGTGCAGTCCGGCCGTCCCGCCTACGAGCGGGTCTTCCACTCCAACGAGACGACCTCCGGTGCGCAGTACAAGCCGTCCTTGTCGGTCACCTACACGGTCGGGTCGGCGCCGTCGGTGGCCTCCCCTGCGGTGCTGCCGTTCACCACGGTGTCCGGGCAGGTGACGGCGACCTCGTTGACGCCGCAGCTGTCGGCCACCCTCGCCGACTCTGCGGGCGGGCCGTTGACCGGCGAGTTCGAGGTGGAGCACGACCCGTCGGTACCCGCTCAGGGCAGCGGCCAGATCTGGGCCGGGTCGGTGACCGGGGTGGCGACCGGCGGTGTGGCGGCGTTGACGGTCGCCCCGGGGGAGATCGAGGCCGGCTGGCTGGTGCGCTGGCGGGCCCGCGCCGTCAACCCGGGCCAGTCCACATCCTCGGCGTGGACGGCGTGGCAGAGCCTGCGCGTGAACCCTGCGGCGGCTCCGGCGCCGGTCATTTCGCCGCTGGCGCATTGGAAGCTTGATGAGGGAAGTGGTACCGCCGCCGCGGACACCTCCGGGAACGGGTTCGGCGCGACGTTGCAGGCGGCGGCGGGCTGGGCGCCGGGTCTGCTGGGCCAGTCGATGTCGACGGCGGGCGCGTCGGCCGCGGCGAGCGGTCCGGTGCTGCACACCAATCAGGGTTTCACGGTGTCGGCGTGGGTACGGCCGTCCCGGCTGGATCGGGACATGGCGGTGATCAGTCAGGACGGTAACGTCAACAGCGCTTTCAAGATCGCCTTCGGTCCTGGTGACCAGAAATGGCGGCTGCTGTCCTTCGCCTCCGACACCTCGGGCAGTGGCACCGACCGCGCGTTGTCGAGTCAGGTGGCGAAGGTCAACACCTGGACCCACCTGACCGGTGTGTACGACGCGAGCCTGGGCAGGCTGCGGCTGTATGTCGACGGGGTCTTGTCCGGAGAGCTCACCTTCCCGATCAGCTGGGATGCCCGGGGGGCCACGCAGATCGGCCGGGCCAAGGGCAACGGCTCCTTGGTGGATGCCTGGCACGGGCAGATCGACGATGTGCGGGCTTATCAGAAGGTGCTGACCGCTGCCGAGATCACGGCGCTGGCGGCGGGCAGCCCGGCCCCGGACCGTACCCCGACAGCGGATCAGACGCAGGTGACGCCGTCCTCGACGGCGAACGGGGTGACGACGGTGACCTCGCTGACGCCGACGTTGTCGGCGCGGGTGGCCGAGCCGGGCGGGCAGGCCTTGCGGGCCGAATTCCAGGTCGAGCACGACGGCCAGCAGGTATGGACCGGCAGCAGGGACAACGTCACCGCCGGCACCAACGCGACGGCGCAGATCCCGGCGGGCGAACTGGAAGACAGCTGGGAGGTGCGCTGGCGGGCCCGCGCGGTGCGCGGCGACACCGCGTCCGCATGGAGCTCCTGGCAGACTTTCACTGTCGACATGCCGAAACCGTCGGTCAGCGCTCTTCAGCTGACCCCTTCCACCGTCGTCGAGGGGCAGACCGTCACGTCCACGGTGACGCCGCAGCTCACAGCTACCGTGACCGATCCCGGTGGGGCGGCACTGCGGGCCGAATTCGAGGTCGAGCAGCCGAACGGAACCTCGGCCTGGACCGGCAACGTGCCCACGGTCGCCTCCGGCGGGCAGGCGCAGATCACGGTGCCGAGCGGTGAGCTGATCGACGGGGTCCCGGCGCGCTGGCGCGTGCGTGCGGTGAACCCGAACGGCAACATCGCCTCGGCGTGGTCGCCCTGGCAGGACTTCACCGTCGACACACCGGACCCGTCGATCGGGTCACTCCAGACCGACCCCTCAGTGGTGTCCGGTACGGAAACCCTCACGCCGACCCTCACTCCCAACCTGCGCGCGACCGTGTCCGAACCCGGAAATGGCCAGGTCAAAGCCGAATTCGAGATCGAGCACGACGGCCAGCAGATCTGGACCGGGCCCTCCGCGGCCGTTGCCTCAGGGCAGGTCGCCTCGGTGGGGGTGCCGTCCGGGGAGCTGACCGACGGGTGGACCATCCGGTGGCGGGCCCGCGCGGTGACGGTCGCCACGTCGGCCGCGTCGGCCTGGTCGGAGTGGCAGACCGTCAGAGTCCAACTCGGCCCGATCGACCCGGACCCTGCCGTGGGAGCTCTGGAGATCACCCGTCGGAGGTCGTCGAAGGGGTACGGGTCGCGACCAGCGTCACGCCCACCCTGAAGGCCCAGGTCACCGACCCCGCAGGGGGGAGTCTGCGGACCGAGTTCGAGATCGAGCACGACGGCCAGCAGGTCTGGGCCGGGGCCGACGAGGACACCCCGGCGGGCTCGCAGGCGTCCGTCGTGGTCCCCGCCGGGGAACTCCAGGACGGCTGGAACATCCGCTGGCGGGCCCGCGCCCTGGCCGGAACGGTCGCGTCGGACTGGTCAGCGTGGCAGGACGTGCGCATCGACCGTCCCGACCCTTCGGTGAGCGACCTGTCGGCGACCGAGTCGCTGACGCCCGAGCTCAGCGCGAAGGTCTTCGACCCCGACGGTGGGCTGGTCAGCGCGGAGTTCGAGGTCGAGCACGACCCCTCGGTTCCCACACAGGGCACCGGGCAGATCTGGACCGGGGCCGCCGGCAACGTCGCCTCGGGGGAGACGGCCACCGTCACCGTGCCCGCGATGACCGAGGGCTGGAAGGTTCGCTGGCGGGTCCGGGCCGTGACGAGCGGTGCGGGAACGTCGGCGTGGTCGGCCTGGCAGTCCCTGACGGTGACGGATGGGACGTCGATCCCGGCGGTCGCCGGGCCGCGCAGCCAGCCTGCCGACCTGCGGTCGCTTACACCCGCGCTGATCGCGACCTTCTCCGCGACGCAGGGGCAGGTCGGCGGTGAGTTCCAGGTCGAGCACGATCCCTCCGCGCCCGGCCAGGGGACCGGGCTGATCTGGTCGGGCAGCGTCAGTGGGATGACCTCTGGCAGGGAGGCGGCGGTGACCGTACCGGCCGGAACCCTGCAGGACGGCTGGAAGATCCGGTGGCGCACCCGTGCGGTCCGGGGTGCCGCGGTGTCGGAGTGGACCTCCTGGCAGACCGGCACCGTCCTCGCGCCGCAGTTCTACACGACGACGTATGAATACGACCTGCTCGGCAACATGACCAAGCAGACGGATGCCAACGGCAACACCCGGACGTTCACGTACGACCTAATGGGGCGGCGTATCGCCAGCACCGACCCGGACGCTGGCGACTCCACCTCGGGCTACGACGCCGCCGGGCGGCTGATCTGGTCGATTGACGCCAAGAACCAGAAGACCTCGTATGTGTACGACGACATCGGCCGCCAGACCTCAATGTGGTCGGGCGAACCGGTGAGCGGCACCAAGATCGCCGAGTGGGTCTACGACACGGTTCAGGCCGGTGAACTGACCTCCGCCACCCGCTTCGTCAACGGAAATCCATACGTCGACGCGGTCACCTCCTATGACGTCATGGGCCGGGCGACCGGATCATCCCTCACCATCCCGAACGCCGAAGGACTGCTCGGCGGCACCTACGATTTCGAGACGTCTTTCACCTCGTCCGGCCAGATCGGCACTTACACCATGCCCGCCGTCGGCGGGCTGGTGGAGGAGACGGTCACCTCGACCTACACGAGTCTCGGCCTCGCAGAAGGGTTGACCTCCGACCTGGGCGGCGGCTTCACCTATGTGAAGTCGACGGCCTACTCCTCGACGGGCTTCCTCTCCGAGCGGGAGTACGGCCCAACCGGGAAGATCAAACGAGCCATGACCTGGGACACCGGTACCGGCTGGCTGACCCGACTGACCACGGACGCCGACACCGGAACGCCGGGCATCGCCCAGGACGACCGGTTCTCCTACGATCCCTCAGGCGAGATCACCCGGGTCCTGGACGCCGCGTCGGCCATCCAGGGGTCGACGGTCGGCCAGTCGGAGTGTTTCACTTACGACGGCCTGCACCGCCTGGCCTCCGCCTACACGACCACTGGTTCCTCCTGCGCGGCCGCGCCTGACGGCCTCGGCATCGACCCCTACAGCGCGAGCTACGCCTACGACGGCGTCGGCAACATCACCGCCCTGACCAAGAACGCCGAGCCGTCGACCTACGTCTACCCGCAGGCGGGGGGAGACCTGCCCAATGCGGTCCGCACGGTGACCCGGCCCGGCGGCACGGACGCCTACGGATACGACGAGGTCGGCCAACTCACCAGCCGCACTGACGGCACCTTCGAATGGGACACCCAAGGCCAGCTCATCAACGCCACGGTCAACGGGACCGACACCTCGATGGTGTACGACGCCGACGGGGAGCGCCTGATCAGACGTGACCCCGGCGGAAAGGTCACGCTCTACCTCGGCTCAATGGAAGTCCAGGTGACCGGTGACGAGATCACCGCGACCCGCTACTACACCTCTCCCGACGGGGCGACCGTGGCCCTGCGCTCCTCGGAAGACGGATTGAAGTGGCTGATGTCCGGGCTTCACGGGAGCGCGCAACTCGCGGTCGACGACGTGAGCGGAACCGTCAGCCGTGAACGGTACCTGCCGTTCGGTGAACGGCGCGGAAGCGACGACCTTCCCTTCACCGACCGCGGCTTCCTCGGCAAGGTCGAGGATGAGTCGACAGGGCTGACCTATTTGTCGGCCCGCTACTACGACCCCAGCCTCGGGAAGTTCATCTCTACCGACCCCTTGCTGGACTTGAGGCGCCCCCAATGGGCCAACCCGTTCGCCTACGCCGGCAACAACCCGATCGGCTCTTCCGACCCGACCGGCCTGGCGAACGATGGGGGCGGTGGTAGCAGCGGGTGCACCAGCGCCAGCACCTGCGCGGCCGTCAACTACGACGTCTGCGTCAAGAAATTCGGCAAGCTCAAATGCGCCCAGGCCAAGGCGGAGAACGCGGAAACCGCCGAGAACGCGGCCTGGCAGGAGTTCCTGAACACGCTGAAGTACATCGGCGACATCGCCGCCGAGGAACTCGGACTCAAGGACGCCCTCAAGTGCCTGACAACGGGAGATCTCGGGGCATGCGGCAGCACTGCGCTGAACGTTCTCGCATCGTTCGCGGGCGGACTCGCAGGGAAGCTCGCAGTCAAGTACGGTCTCCCCTGGAAATGGAAGAAAGCTTATGAACTTGGCAAGAAGTTAGCCTCGGCGATCTCCAGTGCGGTAGACAAGTTCAAAGGTTGGCTGAAGGCGGGGGCACAGGCGCGAGAAGCACGTAATTCCGCAAACGCAGCTGCTAAAGCATGCCGAATTCCCAACAGTTTCGTCCCCGGCACCCAAGTGTTAATGGCTGACGGCACCCATATGCCGATCGAAGAGATCAAGATCGGCGATCAGCTAATAGCGACAGATCCGGTAACCGGTGAATCTGAAGCCCAGCCTGTCCTCGCCTTGAGAGTCGATGATGGCGACAAAAACCTTGTTCGGATCACCGTCGACACCGATGGCCCCAATGGTGGCGGCATAGGCGTCATCATCGCCACCGACCATCACCCTTTCTGGATTACTGGGCAAGTCCGCTGGTTCAACGCCGACCAAATCCGCCCTGGCATGTGGTTACAGGGCGCTGCCGGAGCCCCTGTCGTGGTCGCTGCTATCACCAAGTGGGCAGCCGCAGATCAGCGTGTGTATAATCTTACGGTCGCCAACAATCACACCTACTATGTGGCTGTTGGCAGCGCTGATGTCCTCGTTCACAACGCGGACCAGGCTCCGATCTCCGGAACCATTTTCCGCTCAGGGAAGTACGTGTTCCAGATCTACGCTAATGATCATGTACCTGCACATGGCCACCTCAAGGGAAAGGGATACGATATTCAGATCGGGCAGAACGGAAAGCCTGTCAATCGGGGTGTGGTGCTAACTCCGGAGCAGCAGAAGATTGTTGCCGAATATAAGAGTCTGATTCGTTCGAGTCTTAAGAAGAAGATGGCGGAATTCAGGAGGAATAACTGTTAAGATGGGGGAATTTGAGGAGGTTATACGATCCCTTGCGGATCTGGCAGGGGAAGAGATTGTCGACTTTAGGGACGAGCATCACAGATGGCACCTGTACCAGCGGGTGATAAATAGTGAAAGGGCTGATCTTAGAGATGTACTTTACCAGGTAATTGGCTGGGAGGAGGATGACGCGCTGGCGCTCACTGTGGTTCTACATGTGCTGGAGCAAGTGCCGGAGGTTGAACGCCATGCCTGGGTAGACAGGCTGCGGACTAGTGAAAGCCACCAGTATGCGAGCGCCCGATCCTTTGATATCGGGATGCTGGAATCGATTTTGCAAGGCGCTGTTTCGGAGAATGCTTTGCAGGCTCTTCAGGAGCGATCGGATTGGCTCCAACTACGGCTTGCTCGGCGGAGTGAGAGCGCCGACGTTCTCGATGAGTTGGCAAATTCGGGAAGAACGAAGCGGATAAAGAGATTGGCGGCTGAACGCCTTGACAAACTCGAACTGGAGTCAATTTTGCAGGGCGCTGTTTCGGAGAATGCTTTGCAAGCTCTTCAGGAGCGATCGGATTGGCTCCAACTACGGCTTGCTCGGCGGAGTGAGAGCGCCGACGTTCTCGATGAGTTGGCAAATTCGGGAAGAACGAAGCGGATAAAGAGATTGGCGGCTGAACGCCTTGCCAAACTCGAATCCTAAGGCGACCTGGACCATGCTCTGCGACACGGTTACGCCACAGCCGAAGTCGCCGAGCACACCAAGTCTGCAGGATATGTCGGCCGTAAACTCCTGTCGCTACGGATCGGATTACCCGATTCGCCGCCGATAAACGCGTCAGAGAATTCATTGACCGCATCGACGTAGTCGTGCTTGATGCCTAAGTGTGAAGGAGTAATGGTGCAGACTGTGACCGACGAGCAGGGCCGGATCTTCCGGGAGGCGTGGATCGCTGGAGTGCGTAAGCACTTTCCTGGGGAGCCAAAACCGGGATACGTCACTCCTTGGCAGGACACCCCGGACTGGGAGCGTCAAGCAGCTGCGGCTGTGTACGGGCAAGTGCGTGATTTCATCACGGTCAGCGGTGGAACCACTACTAAACTCACCCGCGCTCAAAAAGGCCGTTTTGTCGCGCTGTGCTGGATCGCCCAGATCTACAAGCACATTGACGACCCGAAGCCCTCATATGTGGCTGACTGGGATGATCTGCCCGAATGGCAGAAGGAGACTGACGCTGACATCTTCGAACGTATCGAGGCGGAAGACGACGGGGCGGAAGCGGTATAGGACTTTGGACGTCAAGGCATGTCGTCGAACTCTCCAGACTTGACCCCCTTGAGGAAGGCAACCCATTCGGCCGGAGTGAAGTAGAGGTGCCCGCCCTGCGGATTCTTGCTGTCTCGAACAGCGAACCCGCGGGCATAGCGCGCAACCTCAACACAGTCCCCACCGGTCGAATCGCTGTATGACGACTTCCGCCACGCCGTCAGAGTTGGTTCTTCCATTCTTCTACCACCCTTGCAATAAATGCTATGGACTCGTCTTGACGCAGCGCTTCTGCCCGGTAGACATCGAACAAGCGACGTCGCCGGACCAGATCCTCGGCGTCTTCGACCACATCGCTTCTCAAGGCGTTGCCCAGATACGCGACTTCGCCACCATCGAATGCAGCAAGAACAAATGGGGCATTGAACCGGGCGCATACCCGAGCAGAAGCCGGAATGACCTAGATGATGATCTTGTTGTTTTCTTCTTCCGCCACCTCTATGAAATGTTGTAGCTGATCGATCATGACCTTCGGACCGCCGACGTTGTTCCGGAGCGCGCTCTCCGCTACGAGCGCTACGAACGTCGGTGATCCGACCTCCTTGGTCAGGATGCGTTGCCGATCTATTCGCGCGGCGACCATCTCCTCCAGGTCGGCGTCGTGCTCGGCCCCGCGCAGAATTGCTCGTGCGTAGTTCTCCGTTTGGAGCAGACCTGGGAGAACGATGGGCTGAAACGTCCACAGAGACGTAGCGCGGCTCTCGATCTCCAACCAGCGGCCAAACCATTCCAGGGGGACCGCTGCCTTGACGAAGTTCTCGCGGAACCTGACTAGCGTGCCATTCTTGCCGAATAGGTCGTCCAGCTTCTCCATGTCATCCGTCGTGGGGACACGGCGTCCGGATTCCCACAGTTTGATCAGGCTCTCGCTCACATAAGGCCTGCCAGCCAGCGCCGCACGAGACATTCCCTTCGCATCCCGGGCACTCCGCAATTCTCGCGCCAAGAACATACGGGCGTTGCCGCCGCTGCCGGCCATGGCTCGTTACCTCTCGTTGCACCTCGGATCGGGAGGGATGTAAACCCTGCGTGGACATGGATCAATTCCATCATGCCGCCCTGTCAATGTCAGGAGTACCCGGAATTGAAGACAAGCAGGTGAGAGAGCGCCGTCTGCGGCCGGGGACCGATGACCTACGACCAGGTCTCCGCCCTGTTGCGTTCCGCTCGTGACGTGGCCCGATCCCTGCCCCGCCGCCTGCACCCGGCCATCCTGCCGGGAACGGGCCTCGGGCCGATGGCAAGTCTTGGGGAGCGGTGATGACCCAGCGTGTGCGTGGGGGATGGATTCAAGATCGGTTGGGGTTGGGTTAGTGTGCCGCTATGGCTTTGCATCCCCAGGCTGTCGCCTATCTGAAGTTGTTTCCCAATGACGTGAGCGTCGATCTGGAGACGATCACTGACGCTGAGATCAGGCAGTTGCGGGTGATGGACGTGATGGCCGAGCAGCGGGGGGTGCCTGCGGAGTTGGCGGTCGTGCGGGATGAGCTGGTGGCGGGGGTTCCTGTCCGGATCTATCGGTATCTGGGTGGGGATGAGGCGTTGCCGGTGGTTGTTTATTTTCATGGGGGTGGGTGGGTCTACGGGAGTGTGCAGCGTAATGATTCGCTGGCGCGGGACCTGGCCGTTCGTACTGGGGCTGTGGTTGTTTCCGTGGACTATCGGCTGGCTCCTGAGCATGTGTTTCCGGCGGCGGTCGAGGATTCCTGGGGAGTGCTGGCGGATGTCTTCAAGCGGCCGGAGCATTATGGGGCGGACGCGTCGAAGGTTGCTGTGATCGGGGACAGTGCGGGTGGGAATCTGGCGGCGGTGGTGGCCTGGCAGGCCAGGGACGCGGGGTTCGCGCTTGCCCATCAAGTGCTGGTCTATCCGGTCGTCGATGTCGCCATGGACACGCCGAGTTATGGCGCGTACGCCTCCGGCTTCGGGCTAGGTGCCGCCGAGATGGCGTGGTTTATCCGGAAATATGCCGATGGGGTGGATGCATCCGACCCGAGGCTGGCTCCCTTGAAGTTGTCGGATATGTCAGGTCTGGCGGCAGCGACCGTCGTGACCGCTGAATGTGATCCGCTGTGCGACGAGGGGGCCGCCTACGCTGACGCGTTGCGCGGCTCGGGTATCCCGGTCGAATACCGGTGCTATCCGGGCAGCCTGCACGGCTTCTTCGGGCTGCCAGGCTTCTTCGACCAGGCGGGAGAGGCGCGCGACTACGTGGCCGCCCGGCTCACGGAAGCGTTCGCCGCAAGCCCCTGAGCCTCCGGAAGCCCTGAAGCCAGGTGACGTTAATGCCGATGACGATCAGGATGAGGGCGCCGGTCATCAGGTCATCACACAGTCTCGGGGCCGCAGACGAAGCCGTGCGCGCGGATCAGCGTGCCGGCGCTCTGGTTGACGTTCAGGCCGCCCTGAAGCAGGGGAGAACTGCGGACGAAGGTTCCGTAGCCATGCCGCCGGATCAGCAGGCCGTCCAGCTCCAGGTGCTGGACCGCCTCCCTCAGTGACGTACGGCTCACGCCCATCGCCCGGTAGCTGACCAGTCAATGCGCCGAGAAGCGGGAGTACCTGGATGGTCAACTCTGTGAGCGGCCCCTGGCTGCGCGCGGATCGCCCGCTTGTGGTCGGGCATCGGGGCCAGTGCGCCCACATCCCCGAGCACACGATGCCGTCCCTGCGCGCCGCCATCGCCAAGGGCGCCGAGATGATCGAGGCCGACGCGCTGCTCAGCCGCGACGGCGAACTCGTCCTGATGCACGACACCACGATCGACAGGACCACCGACGGAACCGGCCCGCTCACCGACCTGACCTGGGCGGAACTCTCCGAACTGGACGCCGGCAGCTGGTTCGGCCCCGCCTTCGCGGGCCTGCGGCTGCTGCGCGCCCAGGATCTCCTCGATCTGGCCCGCGCGGAGGGTATCGCGCTCTGCCTGGAGGCCAAGGGCGACACCACCGAGGACGTCACCCGGGTGGCCGAACGGCTGGCCCGGCTGGTCGCCGACAACGACGCGCTCGGCTGGGCGTTCGTCTCCTCCTTCGACCACGGCGCGCTCGCGGCGGCCAAAGCCGCCGTCCCCGCGCTCCTGCTCGCCCCCGAACGCCTGCCCGAACACGGCACGCAAACCCCCGCCGAGACCGTACGGCAGGCGCTCGCCCTGGGCGCTCCGGTCATCCAGCACCGCTGGGAGCTCATCAGCCCCCACCTCGTCGACACCCTGCACGACGCGGGCATCGCGATCTGGGCCTGGAGCACCAACGACGAGGACGCGGTACGGATCTCGCTGGCGCTCGGCGTCGACGCCATCATGGGCGACGACGTAGACCTCCTGGTACTACATCCGTAGATGAGTAGGAAGCGGGTCGCCGCGTCGCCGGTAGTGGCTGATCAGCGCCCGGGTCTGGTGAACCATCCGGAACCGCGACCAGGCCAGCACGTGGTCGATGAGCTGGGT
>NZ_JBDPLV010000121.1:0-20824 GCF_039871605.1 Acrocarpospora sp. B8E8
ACCACGGCGATGGCGGGGCCGGGGCGGAGCCCCGGGGAAAACAAAGGGAGGGTGGGTGGGAGAACCACTCTTAGTTGAAGAGCGCCCTGCCGGTGCCGGGGGTGATTTCGCCGAGGATCCACGTGGGGACGCCGCGGGCGTTGAGTAGGGCTACTGCTTGGTCGGCGTTGTCGGCGGGGAGGATGGCGCACATGCCGACGCCCAGGTTGAATGTGTGGTCCATGTCCGCCTGGGGGACTTTGCCGCGTTCCGCGAGGGCGGTGAAGATTGCAGGTTGTGTCCAGGACGAGCGGTCTAGGCGGGCGTCAGCCGTACCAGGGAGGGAGCGGGACAGGTTTGCGGCCAAGCCGCCGCCTGTGATGTGGGCGAACGCGTGGACAGGGGTCTCACGGAGCAGGGCCAGACAGTCGAGCGAGTAGATTCGCGTTGGTTCGAGGAGCTCTTCGCCGAGGGTTCGGGAGAGCTCAGGCAGATGCTGATCCAGGCTCAAGTCCGCATTTTTCAGGATATGGCGGACAAGGGAGTAGCCGTTGGAATGCACCCCGGCGGAAGCCAACCCGAGAACCACATCGCCAGGCCGTACCCGATCGGGGCCAAGCAGCGCGTCGGCGTCGACAACGCCCGTTCCGGCACCGGCCAGATCGTACTCATCAGCCCCCATCGCCCCCGGATGCTCAGCGGTCTCACCACCGACCAGCGCACACCCGGCCAACCGGCACCCCTCCGCCACACCCCCCACAATCTCCGCGATGCGCTCAGGCACCACCTTCCCGCAGGCGATGTAATCCGTCATGAACAACGGCTCGGCCCCACACACCACCAGATCATCCACGACCATACCGACCAGATCGATCCCGATCGTGTCGTGCTTGTCCAGCCGCTGCGCCAACATCACCTTGGTCCCGACCCCATCGGTAGAGGTCGCCAACAAGGGCCGCCGGAACCTCAACAGCGCCGAGGCATCGAACAACCCCGCGAACCCGCTGGCATCATCCACCACCTCAGCCCGCCGCGACCGCGCCACCTTGGCCTTCATCAACGCGACCGCGCGATCACCGGCCTCGATGTCGACCCCGGCCTCAGCGTAGGAACTCATACTTTCGCCTCAAGCACGTACTTCCCCACCTGATCCTGATCGATCGGGATCGGATAGTCGCCATCGAAACACGCCCGGCACAACCGACCCGCCGGAATCGTGGTAGCCCGAGTAAGACCATCCAGCGAGATGTAACCCAACGAGTCCGCCCCCAGCGACTGGCAGATCTCCTCCACCGTCAACGACCCGGCGATCAGTTCCGCCCTGGTAGCGAAGTCGATCCCGTAGAAGCACGGCCACGAGACCGGCGGCGACGAGATCCGCACATGCACCTCGGTCGCACCCGCCTCGCGCAACATTTTCACGATCGCCCGCTGCGTATTGCCACGCACGATCGAATCGTCCACCACCACCAGCCGCTTACCCTGCACGATCTCGCGCAACGGGTTCAGCTTCAACCGGATGCCCAACTGCCTGATCGTCTGCGACGGCTGGATAAAGGTACGCCCGACATAGGAGTTCTTGACCAGCCCCTGTCCGTACGGAATGCCGCTCTGCTCCGCGTAACCGATCGCGGCCGGCGTACCCGACTCGGGGGTCGGAATGACCAGATCAGCGTCAACCGGATGCTCGCGGGCCAACTGCCGCCCCACCTCCACCCGGGTAGCCTGCACACCACGTCCAGCGATCGAGGTATCAGGCCGGGCCAGATAGACGTATTCGAACAAGCAGCCCTTCGGCTCGGCGAGCGCGAACCTGCGGGACCGCACGCCACGCTCGTCGATGGTGATCAGCTCGCCGGGTTCGATCTCCCGGGTGAACACCGCGCCCACGATGTCCAGCGCCGCCGTCTCGGAGGCGACCACCCAGCCACGCTCCAGCCGCCCGAGCACCAGCGGCCTGACCCCCTGCGGGTCACGCGCCGCGAACAAGGTCGTCTCGTTCATGAAAACCAGCGAGTACGCACCCCTGACCTGGGGCAACACCTCGGCGGCCGCGTCCTCGATGGGCCGGGAGCCATCCTGTGCGAGCAGCGCGGTCAGCACTTCGGTATCGGTGGTCGCCCGAATCGTGCCCGGAGCGAGCCGAACCGCCAGCTCGCCGGTATTGATCAGGTTGCCATTGTGAGCCAGCGCGAGACCGCCGACCTCGGTCGAGTTCAGCGTGGGCTGCGCGTTCTCCCAGACACTGGATCCGGTCGTGGAATAGCGGCAGTGCCCGATGGCCAGGTGACCACGGAGGGTCCCCAGCACCGATTCGTCGAACACCTGCGCGACCAGACCCATGTCCTTGTAGACGAGGATCCGGGTTCCTTCGCTTACCGCGATGCCCGCGGACTCCTGGCCGCGGTGCTGCAACGCGTACAACCCGTAGTAGGTGAGTTTGGAAACATCCTCCCCTGGCGCCCAGACGCCGAAGACGCCACACGCGTCCTTCGGGCCCTGGTCCAGCGGGTCAAGGTCATGGCTCAGATGGCCGTCGCCCTTCAGCACATGCTTGAGTCTATTGCAGTGACATGGCCGCGCCTCCGGCGCGGCGGGCTTGGCCGCCTTCAGCCTGTGTCTTCCCTCGTCACTCCGGCCGCTCCGCGACCTGCGTTCCTCAGTCCAGACACAGGCGCGGCCAAGCCGGGACATACGACTTACGGTGCGGAGGTTGCCCGAAGACGCTTCGTGGGTCAGGAGCGGGTGGCGTCAAGTTGATTACGCAATCCTGGCCAAAGGATTGAACTGGCTTTGCCGTGTCGGCCCGGTTAGTCGCGCCCGTAGGGAGGGAGCCTGGGATCTCCGGCATGCCCAAATTCAGTCCGGGGGAGAAGATCGTGACGACACCTGAGGATCGCAGCCAAGGCGAGTGGGCCGACCCACGCGACGCGTATCCGGACAAGAGGCCTAATTCCTGGGAGGAGCCCGACATCGATCTTCCCTGGCCGTCGGCGGATTCCCAGCCGTGGCCTTGGCCGTACCCGCATCCGCAGGAGAATCAGGGGTTCCAGCGGACGCAGGATACTCACGCGGATCAGGGGCCGCCGAGCCAGCTGGATCCGAAGGAGTGGGCGTTTCCGCAGCCGAACCAGGCTCAGCGGCTCCGGCCGAGCCTGGCTCCACCGCCCAATCCGACACCGAACGCCGCGATCCGGCCTTCCTTGCCAAATATCGCGGCTTCGCCGGACGAGACTCCACATGCCGGGACATCCCCGGACGAGTTCTGGCCGAACGTGGCTCCGAACACCGGGATGCCCCCGAATGAGACGTGGCCGAACGCGAATCCGAACCCCGTGACGTGGGGCAGCAGGATGCCGCCGGGGGCGATCCAGCCGACCTTCGCTCCCCATGACTCGGAGCCGGACGCCGTGGACACCACGGTGTTCGCCGCAGACGAGCTCATGGTCGCGTCCGATCCGCCGGCCGGTTCCTGGCCCCTTGGGCGATGGGGCCAGACGGATCACTATGGTGACCGCATGTCACATGATCGAGGGATAAATCGACCTTCGGAGGGGGTCAGCCACCCGAGCAACAGCGAAACCTGGAACCTGGAAACGCCCGGCCAGTCATCCGGCCAAGCAGGAACTCCAGGCCCGTCGGGCGCGCCCGACCAGTCAGGAACTCCAGGTCAAGCAGGTACGCCCAGCCAACCAGGAACTCCAGGCCAACCACGAGCGCAGGGCCCCGAAACACCCGGACAGCCGGGAGCCCACGGACAGCCGGGAGAGCAGGGACAGCCAGGCGCTCAGGGCCATCCGGGCACTCCGGGCGAAGGCCCCTACAGCGGAACACCGGGAGGCTACGGCCCCCCCGGCGCCTATCCGGGCGTACCCGCCTATCCGCCGCCCGGAGGCGGCAGCCCGTACCCGCCGGAAGGTGGTCCCTACCCCGCCACCCCGCAGCAGGGCGGCGGACTGGGCACCGCAGCACTGGTGCTCGGCATCGCCAGCATCATCCTGCTGTTCGTGTGCGGCATCGGCATGCTCACCGCCATCGTCGGCGTGATCATCGGTATCGTCGCGATCACCAAACGCTCCAACAAGCCCCGCGCGATCATCGGCCTGGTCCTCAGCATCGCTACCCTGGTCCTCGGCGCGATCCTGGCGGCAGCCCTCTGGAGCTGGGTCCACAACAAGGGCATCGACGAATGTTTCGACACCGCCCTGCACCCAACCCAGGAATCCGCCCAGCGCTGCCTAGAACGCAAACTCAACACCGAAACCCTGGACAACTGACCTCAACCCAGCGGCAAATAAGCGGACAGATCAGCACGTGAGCCACTGGCGGTGGCGCGCCCGTCCGCGATCGCGTCCCCCCACGCGGTCCGCCCGGTGGCCAGCTCCAGCCAGGTCCGCGCCTCGATCTGCACCACATTGGGCGGCGTCCCCCGGGTATGCCGCGGCCCTTCCACACACTGCACCGCCGCGTACGGCGGCACCCGCACCTCCACCGTACGCCCCGGAGCGACGGCCACCAGCTCCTCCAGCAGATACCGCACCGCCGCCCGAGCAGCCTCCCGCAACGGCTGTCCCCCCAGGTCATAGACCCGCAACACCACCGCCACACACGCCGCGCCAACCCCGGCCGCGGGACCGCTGAACGGCGGATCCCCCAACTCGGCCAACTGCGCGTCCAGCGCGGCATGGATCTTCGCGGGATCGAGTCTGCGTGCGGCCATTCACCCATTCTCCCGGCAGCACACGCTGGTCAGACTGATGAGGTCTGTGGGACGAGCGTTCATTATTCGGGTAAACATTGTTCACCTCAGGTTCGGCTGACCGCCGTACCGTCCCGGCGGGGAGCATGTGCAGGACGTGCGCGTGCTCCGCATTCCCGCGCAAACCCCCTTGGAGGAGCTGTGACGAATCCGTCACCGCGTAGAACCCTGCCGCTGCTGTCCGCCCCGCACGCGGGTGGCCGTAGCTCGCTCACTTGTGCCTTCCGTTGTGGTAACGCATGCGCCCACGAGGTGGCGAACCCCAGCGACAACGCCTATTTCGGGGACATTGTCACGGAGGCGATCTCCCGCCGGGGCGCGCTCCGGGCCGGCGCGCTCGGCGCGCTGGTGGTCTCGACCGGCGTCGTGGGTGTCGGGGCGGCTCTCCCCGCCGCCGCTGACCCTGTCAGAGACAAAGAATCAGTCATCGGAGGCCACGGCGGAAATGGCGGACATGGCGGGCATGGGTCGAGCGGCCTGAAGTTCACCCCGGTCGCGCCGAACAAACTGGACGCGTTGACCGTGCCGACGGGCTATGACCACTCGGTCGTGGTGCGCTGGGGCGACCCGGTGCTGCCGGGCGCGCCCGCCTTCAACTTCAACAACCAGACCGCCGCCGCCCAGGCGACGCAGTTCGGGTACAACTGTGACTTCGTCACCCTGTTCCCGATGGGCAAGGACCGCGCGCTGCTCTGGGTGAACCATGAGTACACCGACGAGAACCTCATGTTCCGCGGCTACACCGACGGCACCGCCGCCACCGAGGAGGAGATCAAGATCGGTCTGGCCGCGCACGGCGGCTCGCTGGTGGAGATCGCGCGGGTCGGCAAGAGCGGCAAGTGGGCCCTGGTCACCAGCGGCCGCCGCAAGTACAACCGCCGCATCACCGCCCAGACCCCCATGCGCTTCAGCGGCCCGGCGGCCGGCAGCGACCTGCTGAAGACCGCCGCAGACCCGCACGGCAAGGTCGTCAAGGGCATGCTCAACAACTGCGCCGGCGGCACCACCCCGTGGGGCACCATCCTGACCGCCGAGGAGAACTGGAACCAGTACTTCGTGGGCGGCAACGGCGTCCCGGAGGACCAGAAGGCCAACCTCACCCGGTACGGCATCAGCACCACGGCCGCCATCCCCAGCGGCAGCCGGCGCTTCGACCGGATCGAGGAGCGTTTCGACCTGGCCAAGCACCCCCACGAGATCAACCGTTTCGGGTGGATCGTGGAGATCGACCCCTTCGACCCGGACGGCACCCCGATCAAGCGCACCGCGCTCGGCCGGATGGCGCACGAGGCGGCCACCACCACCATCGCCAAGGACGGCAAGCTGGTGGCGTACATGGGGGACGACTCGCGCTTCGAGTACTTCTTCAAGTTCGTGTCGAAGGACCGGTACATCCCCGGCTTCGACCGCCACAACCGCGACCTGCTCGACGAGGGCACCCTCTACGTCGCCAAGCTCACCGGTGACAGCCCGGCCGCCGAGATCGACGGCACCGGCAAGCTGCCCGCCGACGGCGCGTTCGACGGCTCCGGCGTGTGGATCCCGCTGGTCAGCGGCAACAAGTCGTTCGTGCCCGGGATGACCGCGCAGGAGGTGCTGGTCTTCACCCGGACCGCCGCCGACAAGGTGGGCGCGACCAAGATGGACCGCCCGGAGGACATGGAGCGCAACCCGGTCAACGGCGCCATCTACCTGGCCCTCACCAACAACACCAACCGGACCGCCGCCCAGCTGGACGAGGCCAACCCCCGGCCGTCCAACAAGCACGGTCACATCCTGGAGATCGTCGAGTCCCGCAACGACGCCGGGGCCACCAAGTTCGCCTGGTCGCTGCCGCTGATCTGCGGTGACCCGAACGACCCGAGCACGTACTTCGCGGGCTTCGACAAGAACAAGGTCTCGCCGATCTCGTGCCCGGACAACGTGGCCTTCGACGCCGACGGCAACCTGTGGATCTCCACCGACGGCAACGCGCTGGGCACCAACGACGGCCTCTTCGTGATGCCGACGCAGGGCAAGGAGCGCGGTTTCGTGCGGCAGTTCCTGACCGTCCCGTTCGCCGCCGAGACCTGCGGCCCGTTCATCACCGCGGACCAGCGCAGCGTCTTCGTGGCGGTGCAGCACCCCGGTGAGACCACCGGCGCCACCCCGGACGCCCCGACCAGCCGCTGGCCGGATGGCGACCAGCCGCGGCCGTCGGTCGCGGTGGCCTGGCACAAGCAGGGCAAGAAGATCGGTTCCTGAAAAAACGCGATGCCCCCGGACGAACCCGGGGGCATCGCGTTTTCTCATCCCACGGGTTCGAGGACACGTTCGGGGGTTTCTGTGCGGGTCTGGCGCAGGGCGTACAGGCTGACGGGGACGCCGACGAGCACGATGGCCGCGGCGATGAGCAGGGTGAACTGGTAGGCGTCCAGGAAGGCGGCCATGGTTGGCGCGGTCTGGCGCGCGTTCAGGATGGCGCCCAGGATGGTGATGCCGAGCAGGCCGAAGACCTCGCGGGAGACGTTCAGCACGCCCGAGGCGACCCCCGCCCGCCCGGCCGGCATGGTGCCCAGGATCACGTTGGTGAGCGGGACGAGCAGGCCCGCGCCCGCGCCGTACAGCAGGAACCAGGGCAGCAGGTCGAGGTAGTCGGAACCGGCCCCGACGTTGGAGATCGCGCCGATGGCGACCGCCATCAGGGCCAAGCCGGACGCGACCACCCGGGCCGTGCCGAAACGTTCGGCGATCCGCGGTGACATGGTGGCCAGCACGGCCATTAGCAGCGCCATCGGGACGAACCCGGCGCCCGCCTGGGTGGGGGTGAAGCCCAGCGCGCTCTGCAGGTAGATCGCGGTGAAGAAGTAGATCCCGAAGACGCCGAACGCCCACAGGCCCATCGACAGCAGGCCGCCGCTGAAGACCCGTTCCCGGAACAGCGATAGGTCGATCATCGGCTGGCGGGAGCGCGACTCGATCACCAGGAAGGCCGCGAAGGCGAGCACCGCCAGCGCGAACGCGCCGAGGATCGGGGCCGATGACCAGCCCTGGGACTCGCCCTCGATGAGGCCGAAGGTCAGCGCGAACAGCGCCAGCGTGGAGGCGGCCAGGCCGGGCAGGTCAAGGCGGGTCGCGGTGGCGCGAGCCGTGGGCTCGATCCGGATGTGCACGGCGGCCAGGACGGCGGTGACCAGGCCGATCGGGACGTTGATCAGGAAGATCCAGCCCCAGTCCACGTTCTCGCTGAGCAGGCCGCCGGTGAGCGGGCCGATCGCCAGGGCGAGGGCGCCGACGGCGCTCCAGATGCCGACGGCGGTGGCGCGCTCGCGCGGGTCGGGGAAGAGCCTGGGCAGCAGCGCCAGCGACGCGGGGGTGACCAGGGCCGCGCCGATGCCCTGCAAGGCGCGCGCCCCGATCAGGATCTCCTGGCCGTTCGCGAGCCCGGCGGCCACCGACGCCACGGTGAAGATCCCGAGCCCGGCGAAGAAGACCGCCCGCAGGCCGAACACGTCCGCCAGCCGCCCGCCGACGAGCAGCAGCCCGGCGAAGACCAGGATGTACGCGCTGACGATCCACTCAAGCCCGGAGATGCTCAGCCCGAGCTCCCGTTGGATAGTGGGGAGTGCGACATTCACCACATTGTTATCCAAATAGGTCATAAAGGTCGCAAGCGCCACGGCTGTGAGCGCCAACCATCTGTTCATCTCGCCTCCTTATACGGCGTACATATACGGCGTACATGTACAGTGCATAGGAGAACGTGTACGTCGTATAGTTGTCAAGTGGCACCAGAGAAGTTGAGCCGGGAGACCGTCGTCGAGCAGGCCATCAAGCTCGCCGACGCCGAAGGCCTGGAGGCCGTCACCATCCGGCGGCTGGCCCAGGTGCTCGGCGTCACGCCGATGGCGCTCTACTGGCATTTCAAGAACAAGGACCAGCTGCTGGAGGGCATGAGCGATCACCTGCTCCGCGAGGTCACCCCCGAGTTCGAGCCGGACTCGCCGTGGAATGTCCGGCTGCGCGCGATGGTCGAGGCGCTGACTGGGGTGATCCGGCGGCACCCGGCGCTGATCGGGCTGCTCCCGTCGCTCAAGAACCAGGGTGTGGAGAGCTTCACGATCGCCACCAACACCGCGCTCGACCTGCTCGCCCAGGCGGGCTTCGCGCTCGACGAGGGCTTCCTGATCTCCTCGCTCCTGATGCACGGTGTGATCGCCCTGGTCGACGGGGAGCCCGGCTGCCCGAGTGCCTTCACCCCGGAGGAGGCGATCGAGTGGCGGCGGCAGAAGCGCCTGCACCTGGAGTCGCTGCCCGCCGACCGGTTCCCGCGGGTGGTGGAGTTCGCGAAGACCTTCGCGACGGAGCCGGATGTCGAGCGTTACTACGCGTTCGGCATCGACCTGCTCATGGCTGGGGTGGAGGCGCAGGCGGCCCGGCCTCGCCCGTGTGCCGGCTGGGGTAGGCCAGCGCAGTGAAGATCGCCCCCAGCAGGCTCACGCAGAACAGCGCCGCGTAGGTGACCCGGAACCCGCCCATCAGCTGCTCCACCGCGACCGGCGACAGGCGCGCCAGCGTGCCCTGGTAGACCTGAGCCCGCAGCTCCGGCGAGACCGACCCGGTCAGCAGGCTCAGCGTGGACCCGACGCTGAGCACGATCCCGATATTCATGATCATGAGCCGGAATCCGTTCACCACCCCCAGGCTTCCGGCCGGCAGCGCGGCCATCACCTGCGTGGTGTTTCCGGTCAGGAACGTCCCGCTGCCACATCCCGCCAGAAAGAGCCCAACCCCGATCACCCAGTACGGCGACGCGGTGCTGAACACCAGAATCAGCAGCCCGCCCGCGCTCAGGCTCGCCCCGCCCACCGCGATCAGGTACGGACTGATCCGCCGCCCCAGCGTCCCCGCGATCGGCGAGGCCAGCGCCATCCCGATCGGCACCGGCAGCAGGCCGACCCCGGCGGCCAGCGCGTCCACCCCGCGCGCGGCCTGGAAGTAGAGCCCGGCCAGCAGGATCAGCGACGCCCTGGCCAGCGCGTTGCAGAACGAGGCCACATTGGTCAGGGCGAGCATCCGGGCACGGAATAACGTGCCATCTAAGAGCGGATATGTCGCCCGCCGCTCGACCATGACCAGGACGGGCACCAGCACCAGGAAGATCGCCCCGCCCACGATCACGACCGGACTCCCGAGCCCGCGCGACCCCGCCTCCGTGAGCGCCACCAACGCCGCCGATAAAGCCGCGAAAATGATGATATTTCCGGTTACGTCTACGGGCTTGTGTTCGCGGGGGGTCGTCTCCCTGAGCGTGAACATGCCCCAGAACAGCGCGATCAGCCCCGCCGGCACGTTGACCCAGAAGATCCACTGCCAGCCCAGGATGTCCGCGATCAGGCCGCCCAGCGTGGGCCCGGCCAGCTGCGCCACCGACAATGTCCCGATATATACACCCATGCCCTGGCTGAGGCGATCAGCCGGAAACGCATCGGCGATGATCACCGTCCCGTTCGCCAGGATCATCGCCGCGCCCAGCCCCTGGATCGCCCGCAGCCCGATCAGCACCCAGACGTCCGGAGCCAGCCCCGCCAGCAGCGAGGCCACCGTGAACAGCGCGAACCCTACGAGATAGACCTCGCGCCGCCCGAGCAGATCCGCGACCCGCCCGAACAGCACCAGCGTCGCCGTGTTCACCAGCAGGAAGGCCAGCAGGACCCAGCTAGCCGCGAACGGGCTCGCCTGGAAGTGCCGCACCACCGACGGCAGCGCCACATTGAGCGTGCTCCCGCTGATCCCGATCAGCACCAGGCCGAGGCTGGTGACCGAGCAGACCTTCCACGCGTATCTGAGTGCTCTTGCGTATTCGGGAGAACCTGGTTCCAGGGGGACGGCAACCACGAAATACCATTGTGAATCACCGCCCGGAGGCGGGGCTCACCGGGCGCGCTTCCGCAGGCCCTCCAGGTCGTAGATGATCACGCGGCGGCGGCCGGTCTCGATCAGGCCCCGGTCGCGCAGGCTGCGCAGCGCCTTGCTGACCGCCTCCCGCGACGCGCCGGTCCAGCCGGCCAGTTCGTCCTGGGAGAGCGGCAACATGACCCGGACGCCCTCGTTGGTGGCCTCGCCGTACCGTTCGGCCAGTTCGACCAGGCGGGTGGCAACCCGTCCGGTGGTGTCGAACGCGCCGTACTCGATGCGTTTGCGGTCGGCGTCCCGCAACCTGCCGGTGATCAGTTGCAGCAGCAGCACCGCGATCCTGCCGTGTTCATGCAGGAATCCGGCGAAATCGCGGACCACGATGCCCTCGATCGGCTCCAGCGCGGTCACCGTGCCCGACCTCGGGCCGCCGTCCACCGCCGACATGTCGCCGAGCAGCGCGCCAGGCCCGCGCACGGCCAGCACCACCTCGGTGCCCACGGCCGTGTGCGAGGACACCTTCACCCGCCCCGAGGTCAGCACCAGCACCCAGTCGGACTTGTCGCCCTCGCTCATCACCGTCGAGCCACGATCCCACCGGCGGGGTCTCCCGGCCGTACGAAAGTCCGCGATCTCCTCTGCGGTGAGCAGGGCGAGAAACTCGCCCGGTTCCGGAGTGTTCATGCGGTCAGTCTTGGGCCCCCGGGGGGTGCCCGTAAAGGGACTTTTACCCAAGTGCCATCAGTACGTACGCGTGCACCGTCTGATCCTTGCCTTTCAGGCTCAGATGGCCGAGCGAGCGCACGTCCGCGGGGGAGGCCAGCAGGTCGCGGGTGGACTGGCCGATCACCACCGTGCCCGGCTCGGCCAGCGCCTGCAGCCGGGCCGCCACGTTGACCGCGTCGCCCATCGCGTTGAAGCCGCGGAACTCGGGGCTGCCGATATTGCCGACCAGCGCGGGGCCGGTGTTCACCCCCACCCGGAACTGCGGCCATTCGACGTCCGAAACCAGCCCGGCGTTCTGCTCGCGCAGCACCTCGGCGTTCACCCGGGCCGCCGCGCGCTGCATGTCCAGGGCCGCCTGCGCCGCGCGTTCCGCGTGGTCCGGCTGCTCCGCGGGCGCGTTGAACAGGGCCAGCAGCGCGTCTCCGACGAACTGCACGATCGTGCCGCCGTTGCCCAGAATGCACGGCACCGCCGCCGTGTGGAACCGGTTGAGCATCGCCACGATCTCCCCCGGCGAGACCCGCTCCGAGAACGTGGTGAACCCGCGCAGGTCCGCGAACAGCGCGGTCACCTCCACCAGCGACCCGCCGAGCGCGGCCCGGTTCGGATCCGCGAGCAGGCTCTGCGCCACATCCGGCGACATGTACGCCCGGAACAGCGTGTCCAGCTCCGCATACAGCCGGGCGTTCTCCAGCGCGATCGACAGCTGGCTGGCCAGCGTCGCCGCCAGCGCCTCATCCTGCGAGGTCGTCCCCACCGGAACCGTCAGCGCCCCCGCCAGCCGCCCCTTCACCGTGAGCGGATGCACCACCGCCCCGGTCACCGGCACCGGCCGCCCCGCCGCGAGCGCCGCCACCGGCGCCTCCCCCCGCGTTCCGTTAACCGCCGGGTACGGCACCAGCACGCCGTTCTGCATCAGGCTGAGGCGGACGTCGCCGTAGGCCTGCCGTACCCGATCGAGGGCGTCGGTCAGCAGTTGCGTCTCGGCCAGCCCGACCCGGGCCCGGCCGCCGACGTGCACCAGCGCGGCCAGCCGGTCCGACAGCTCGCGCTCGTCCGCCAGCGCCTTCCCGGCCCGGTCCAGCACCGCCGCCTGCCCCTCGGTGAGCCGGAACCGCCCCGCCAGCCGGGTGGCCACCGGCACTCCCGACTCGGTCCTGCGCCGCAGGTGGCCGACCAGCTCTTCGAGAGCCTCCTCGTACTGGGCCTGGATGCGCCGTACGGTCGCCGACAGCGCGACGGCGTCGAACAGGCCGGCGCCGGAGCCTTCCCGCCGGAACTGGATGTACGCGCTGTAGGCCACGAACGCGAACGCGAACGTCAGCAGCACGTGCCAGAGCCACCAGGACAGGTGCCAGTTGTGGTGCGACATGCCCGCGATCATCGCCTCGGCCAGCAGCGCGAACGAGGTGATCAGGCTGATCAGCACGGCCGCCGGGCGTTTGCGGTGCAAGCTGAACATCATGGCCGCCGCGGCGGCGTAGAGCACGATGCTGATCAGCGCGTACGGGCCGAGGCTCAGGCCGTCGGCGGGGAGCGGGTCGCTCAGCGGCGTGAGCCCGGGGACCAGCGAGGCGAAACCCCAGGCGATCATGATGGTCGCGAGCAGCACGCGCAGCGGGAGCTGGACGCGGAGCACGGCCGCGGCCTGGCGTTCCCCGAGCGGGAGTCCCGCCAGGAACGCGAAGATCGAGGCGATGGTGAGGCCGACCGGCTGGGCCAGGTCGAAACCGACCGTGCCGCCGTCCAGGAAGATCTTCGGGGTGGCCAGGCCGTGCAGCAGGAAGAATCCGGCGCTGCTCAGGAACACCAGCGAGACCAGGAACAACCGGGCGTCCTTGCGCCGGGTCGCCGCCTGGCTGATCAGCGCGCCGAGCACCAGGTTCACCCCCGCGACGGCCAGGATCAGCCAGAAGTGGCTGGGATTGTGCTGCCACTTGTGGTCCAGGTCGACGGTCGTCGGGTCCTGGTCGACCGGGTGGGCCAGCAGCAGCCAGAGGCCGAGCATGGGCAGCGTCATGTGGATCAGCCAGACGACACCGCGCACCGGCTGGGTGGCGGGCGGCAGGAACGGTTCGCGCGCGCCCTCGTGGGGCCTGCTCAGGTCTGTCGTGGTGGGGTCGCTCGACGGCACAGCTGCCTCCGTATGAGCCAGTCAACGCACCCATCGCCCCGCGGCTCAGCCGCTCAGCCCTGGTTCGCTCCCTGGACGTGCGTGTCTACCGCGCCAGATTGGGCGAGGTAATCCTCCCGAACGGTGCCGATTATCCCGGCGCGAACCAGCATCGCCAACGTCGCTTGCGGCTACTACGGACTATTACCGGTTCACCGATACGGAGCCGTGATGTTTATCACGTGATCCGCCTGGATTGTTGAAACGTCTATCACTCAGTTCACCTTCTGTACCAGAGGGCACAGATTAAACGGAAGGAAGCTCAGTGGCTATCAGGTTGCCGGGCGGGCGCACGATCGGGATCTTGACCGTTGGCGCACTTGCTGGATCCATTTTGCCGTGGGGGGCATGGCGACCGCATCGTCGGCTGCTGACACCGTCATCTACGCGTGTGTCAACAAGAAGACGCGCTACGCACGCATCGTGAATGCGACCACCAAGTGCCGCGTCACGGAGACCAAGATCAGCTGGGGCGGCCAGGGCGAACAGGGCCCCATGGGCCTCCAGGGCATGACCGGCGCCCAGGGTCCCCAGGGCCTTCGCGGCCAGACCGGCCCGCAGGGCCCGAAGGGCCAGACCGGAAACACCGGTCCCCAGGCCCCGAAGGGCGACACCGGCGCGCAGGGTCCCCAAGGCCCGCAAGGCCTGAAGGGCGAAACCGGCCCCCAAGGCCCGAAGGGTGACAAGGGTGAGAACGGAAACAACGGCCCCGCCGGCCCGGTCGGTCCCACCGGCCCGAAGGGCGCGGATGGCGAGAAGGGCGACAAGGGCCTGCAAGGCCTACAGGGCTTGAAGGGCGACAAGGGCGACAAGGGCGACCCCGGCACCGGCGGTTCGGTCAGCCCGGCCGTGAAGTCGTCCGCCGATATCACCTTCAGCGAGCACAACAACTCCGCCACCCTGAACTGTGATAACGGCAAGAAGCTCGTCAGCGGCGGCTACGAGATCATCAGCGGCGCCTCCAACGTCAAGCTCACCTTGGCCGACCGCCCGTCGAGCTCCAGCGGTACCCCCACCGGTTGGTACGTGAAGCTCTGGATCGACGACAACACGACCAAGGTCAAGATGTACGTCGTCTGCGTCTGACCGCACGCTGGACAGGTTCGATGCCGTCACCGGCGGAGTCCGTGCAAGCTCCACCGACCCGCTGACAACCACATGCACCCGAAAGCCCTTCCGGATCGGCGCCGGAAGGGCTTTCGCATTCTCGTCCAACCATCTGGATGGGGGCGAAGCCGATCGAACACGGCCTCGGGCGTTGCCACCGCACCGGTGATCGGCCGAGGCTATCCCGATCACGCCATAGCCCGGGTGGCCTCGCGGCCTCTTCGGTGCCGGTGCCGCGGGAGGAGATCGGCAAGTGATGATTGAGCGCTCTGAGTTGTCTTGGTGCCGGTTGGCCGCCGCCGGTCCCTCTCGGCGCCGGGACGGCGAGAGCTGGTGCGGACGTGATCGGCGCCGGAATACGGCGATTAGCCCGGCGAATCGCGGGTTAGAGCCAGTGCCACTCGATGGAGGCCTGGTTGCGGCGTTCGGTTAGCCAGTGGGTGAAGGCGGCTGTGCCGGCGGCGGCCAGGGTGGGTTGGTCGGGGGTGGCGGGGTGGCGTTCCAGGATCAGGCCGGTGAGGTAGGTGTTGTTGTGCCGTACTGGGCCGATCAAGGTGTCGCGGGGAGCGTGGCGGAGTGGGGCGGGGAGGGTGTGGGCGTGGCGTTGGCCGAGGGTGACGGAGGCTTCGGCGCAGCCGAGGAGGCCGCCGAGGCCGCGGAGGAGTTCGCCGTGGATGGGGTGGGAGCTGGTGACCCAGAGGGCGCGGACCTGGTCGAAGTCGGGGCGGTGGGCGTCCAGGTAGGCGGGGGCGAGTTCGGCGGATTTGCGGCGGCGGAAGCGGGTGCGGCGGGCGATGCTCGCGATGAACTCCTCGAACTGGCCGCCGGTCATGCCCATCTCGGCCACCCAGGCGAGGGTCGAGGCGGGGTCGCGCAGGCCGATGCCCAGGCGGAACTCCTCGGCCGCGAACCGGAGTTCGTCCTCGGTCAACGGCTCGGGGTCGTTCCGGGTTTCTGCCTTGATCAGGCAGTGTCCGACGATCTCGTCTCGTAGCCCGCGATCTCGCTGGGAGAGGTGGCGGACCACGGTCACTGCTTCGGCCAGGGATAAGTGCACGTCGTCGACGCGTACCAGGCAGTTATCCGGACCGATATGTCCGGTGTCGTTGTCCCCGGGCCAGCGGACCGGGCTGATGTGCTCCACGCGTTCCGCGGTCACGGGATCCTCCAAGCGCCATCCAGGCACTGGTCGCGCGGCGAGGCCCTTTCCGAGGGGGCCCGGCGCCGGTCTCGCCGCGCGACTGTTCAGCGAGGCTCCCGGAGTTCCGAAGACGCGGCACGCCTTCGACGGGAACCTGCGTTCAGAGTAGGAATGTCCTCTTGGGGATTACTGGTCGCGATCTTGCATCGTGGTTGCGGGACTAACAAGACCAGCCGGCATCGCGGATTCGGCTTGGCCTTGTGGGATCGGCTCGGTTTGCGGGTCAGTTCCAGGCGAGTATTCGTAGTGGATCCGTCAGCATTGCGCCGACGTCCCGGAGCACGTACGAACCCAGTTCGCCGTCGATGATTCGATGGTCGAACGAGAGTGCCAGCGTGGTGACCTTGCGGACGGCCAGTTGCCCGTCTACCACCCAGGGCATGTCGCGAATCTGGCCGAACGCCAGGATCGCGGCCTCGCCGGGGTTGAGGATCGGGGTTCCGGCGTCGACACCGAAGACGCCCACATTCGTGATCGTGATCGTGCCACCGGCCAGCTCGGCTGGGCCGCATTTGCCTGCCCGGGCCCGATCGGTCAGCTCGGACAGCGCCCTGGCCAGCCCTGGCAGGGACATCGCGTCGGCGTCCTTGACGTTGGGCACGATCAGGCCGCGCTCGGTCGCGGCCGCGATGCCCAGGTTCACGTAGCGTCTCACCACGATCGCGTCGTCGGCCCAGGTGGCGTTGGCCATCGGATACCGCCGCACCGCCGTGAGCAGCGCTTTCGCCACCAGCAGCAGTGGCGAAACCTTGACTCCCTCAAAATCGGGCAACGCGCGCAGCCGCTGCACGGCATTCATGGTCTCGGTGACATCGATCTGGAGGAACTCGGTCACATGCGGCGCGGTGAACGCGCTGGCGACCATCGCCGCCGCCGTCGCCTTCCGCACACCCCGGACAGGAATACGTTCCTCCCGGGCGACATTTGCGGCAGCTCCGACATGTCCGGGCGCTAGAACTTGCCCGGTGACCCCGGTGACCCCGGTGACCCCGGTGACCCCGGTGCCGGGAGCTTCCAGTTGGACCCCATTGGACCTCTCCGTGGCGGGTTCCACCACGGTCCCGGGCATCGCCGGTCGCGAAACCGCCGCCTGCACGTCCTCCCGGGTGATCGACCCGCGTGGTCCGGTTCCGGCGATGCCCGACAGATCCACGCCAAGATCCTTGGCCAGCTTGCGCACCGGCGGCTTCGCCAGCACCGTCACATTTCCGACGCCAGCCGCACTTCCGACACCGCCCGCGCTTCCGACGCCGGCCACATTGCCCACGCTGGCCGCATTTCCCCCGCCGGTCGATCCGGCACTCCCGCCAGAGGTTCCCGGTGCTGGGGGAGACTTGCGGGGGCGTCGTTTGGTGGCGCCCAGCTTCACGCCGTACCCAACCAAAACGGGCTGGCGTTCCTCCCGCGCCGGTTCGGGCACCTGGGGCACCATGTCCTCGGTCAGCGCGGGGGACTGGGCCGGTGGGGGCGCGTCCTCGTCCGGCACCGTGTCCACCGCGATGATCGGCGACCCCACATCGGCCGTCTCGCCCTCAGGCACCAGCAGCGCCGCCACCGTGCCCTCGAACGGGCAGGGCAGCTCCACCACGGCCTTCGCGGTCTCGATCTCCACGATGGTCTGGTTTACCCGGACCGGATCACCCGGCGAGACGTGCCATTTGACGATCTCCGCTTCGGTCAGGCCTTCGCCGACATCCGGAAGCTTGAACTCACGTCGCATCGCACACCCCCCTCAGTACGCCAGGACACGGTCGACGGCGTCCAGCACCCGATCCAGATCCGGCAGGTAATGATCCTCCAGCCGGGACGGCGGATACGGCGTCGAGAACCCGCCCACCCGCAGCACCGGCGACTCCAGCCGGAAGAAGCACGCCTCGCTGATCCGCGCCGCCAGCTCCCCGCCGAGCCCGGTGAACACCGGCGCCTCGTGCACGACCACACACCGCCCGGTTCGGTTCACCGACTCTGTGATCACCCCCATGTCCAGCGGGCTGAGCGACCGCAGATCGATCACCTCGACCGACCGCCCGTCCTCCTCGGCCGCGGCCGCCGACTCCAGGCACGTCTTCACCATCGGCCCGTACGCCAGGAGGGTCACGTCGTTCCCGGTTCGCACCACCTTGGCCTTGCCCAGCGGCAGCCCGGGAGCGCCGAGCTCCACGTCGGCCTTGTCCCAGTAACGCCGCTTCGGCTCGAAGAACACGATCGGATCGTCGGAGCGCACCGCGTCCTGAATCATCGTGTACGCGTCGACCGGGTTGGAGCACGCGACCACCCGCAACCCCGCCGTATGCGTGAAATACGCCTCCGGCGACTCGCTGTGGTGCTCGACCGCCCCGATCCCGCCGCCGCACGGAATGCGCACCACGACCGGAAGCTTGAGCTTGCCCAGCGACCGTAGCGGCATCTTCGCCAGCTGGGTGATGATCTGGTCGGCCGCCGGGAACACGAACCCGTCGAACTGGATCTCGCAGACCGGCCGGTAGCCGCGGATGGCCAGCCCGATCGCGGTCCCGATGATCCCCGATTCGGCCAGCGGCGTGTCGATCACGCGATCTTCGCCGAAGTCCTTCTGCAGGCCGTCGGTGACGCGGAACACGCCACCGAGTTTGCCCACGTCCTCGCCCATGATGAGAACCTTGGGATCGGCGTCCATGGCGGCGCGCAGGCCCTCGTTGAGGGCTTTGGCCAGGGTGAGTACGGTCATCGTTCGAACCCCGCCAGGTAGCTCAGGTACTGCTCGCGCTCGTCCGCCATGAGGGCGTGGGGCTCGGCGTACACATGGTCGAAAAGGGCCTCGGGGGCGGGGTCGGGCAGCGCCAGGCAGGAGCGGCGCAGCTCCTTGCCGAGCGCGTCGGCCTCCGCCTCGACCTTGTCGAAGAACTCCTGGTCGGCGAGTTCGCCGCGGAACAGATACGCCTTGACCCGTTCTATCGGATCTTTCAGCTTCCACGCCTCCAGCTCGTCGGCCACCCGGTAGCGGGTCGGGTCGTCGGAGGTGGTGTGCGCGCCCATCCGGTAGGTGAACGCCTCCACCATCGTCGGCCCCTGCCCGGCGCGGGCGTCGGCGAGCGCCTTGCGTGTGACGGCGAGACAGGCGAACACGTCGTTGCCGTCCACTCGGACGCCCGGGAAGCCGAACCCGGAAGCGCGCTTGTACAGCGGGATCCTGGACTGCTTCTCCAGTGGCTCGGAGATCGCCCACTGGTTGTTCTGGCAGAAGAACACCACCGGCGCGTTGAACACCGACGCCCAGATGAACGCCTCGTTCACGTCGCCCTGCGAGGTCGCGCCGTCGCCGAAGTAGACGATCGTGGCGGCCTCGGCGCCGTCCCGCTGGATGCCCATCGCGTAACCCACCGCGTGCAGCGTCTGGGTGCCGATGACGATCGAGTAGAGGTGAAAATTGTGCTCGTACGGATCCCAGCCGCCGTGGTTGACTCCGCGGAACAGGCCGAGCAGATTGATCGGGTCGACGCCGCGGCACCAGGCCACGCCGTGCTCGCGGTAGGTCGGGAAGGCCATGTCGACGTCGGTCAGCGCGTGGCCCGAGCCCACCTGCGCGGCCTCCTGGCCGAGCAGTGAGGCCCACAGGCCGAGCTCGCCCTGGCGCTGGAGGGCGACGGCCTCCAGGTCGATCCTGCGGACCAGGACCAGGTCACGGTAGAGGGCTTTGACCTCTTCCGCGGTAAGGTCGATCTTGTAGTCGGGGTGCTCGATCCGTTCTCCCTCGGGGGTGAGAAGCTGGACGAGCTCGGGGGGTGCCGTTAGGCCGGTAGTGGAGGCAGTCATGTGCCACTCCTGCGCGGTCGGGGCCTATCACGGTTGGGGTCGCCACCGTGATTCGGCCGATTCCAGACGCTTCTGTTCCGTTTGGTGGGGGAACGTCCACGTATGCGGACATGGTTACAGAGGTCACACCCCCATGCACAAGGCCCCTTCACATTCTCCCCGTTCCCGGTGGCCGACCTCCCACACAATCCACAGGCTGTGGATAACTTACGCTGCCGTGGACCGCTAGGCTGAGCCCGCATCCAGCACTTCTACCAGGAGGAACCGACAGTGGCGCGCGTGATCGTCGACGTCATGCTCAAGCCCGAGATCCTCGACCCTCAGGGCCAGGCCATCGCCCGCGCCCTCCCCCGCCTGGGCTTCACCACCATCACCGACGTCCGCCAGGGCAAACGCTTCGAACTCGAACTCCCCGGCCCTGCGACAGAAGCCACACTCACCGAGGCCCGAAAAATTGCCGAAACCCTCCTGGCAAACACGGTCATCGAAGACTTCCAGGTACGTGTGGAGGAAGACGCTTGAGCGTTGCTTCTCATGCCGTTGAGACGCTCGGATGCTGGGTTCTGCGGTAAGGGACCGGGTGGGGTGTGAGGGCTGGGGTCCGTAGCGGGTGGGCAGGGCGGACACTCCGGCCGACCGTGATAGTGGGCCTCTGGTGAGCCGCTGGTCAGCGGCCATCGCGGGCGCGGTGGTCTCGGGCACGGTCTTACGTCGGCCTACGTGTCCGCCCTGCCCACCCGCAGGGTGCCCCGCCGTACTCCGGTACGGCCCTTAAGGCAAACCCCCTGCCAACAGCAAGACCGCAAATAGACAACCTGCCCCAGCCCTCGAACTCCCCAGCCCTCGAACTCCCCAGCACCAGCACTCACACTGCACCAGCGCCCGACCTGCACTGGACCTACCTGGCGCTGGACCTAGCTGGCAACTGCATAGCGCTCGACGCCCACCAAAACGCGCCCCTTTGGTGCCGGTACGGTTTTGGCGCCGGGACGGCGAGAAGGAGCACCCACGCAAACGGCACCGGATAACGGCGACTAACCCGGCACGCCAACCCCGGAAACACCCCAGAAAACACGAAAGCCCCAGCCGTACTGGCTGGGGCTAACGTTAAAGATTGTCCGGCGGCGTCCTACTCTCCCACACCGTCCCCGGTGCAGTACCATCGGCGCTGGAGGGCTTAACTTCCGGGTTC